>CAZUJZ010000035.1:0-19062 GCA_964620665.1 uncultured Desulfofustis sp.
CGCTGGGATCGCTGCGCGGACCGGCTTCGTTGCCAAGCCGGGTTGCCACGGCGTCGGCTGTCGCCGCCGAGTCGGCAACGACAGTCACCGAGTCGGCTCGGCCGAAACTGAGCGAATGGCCGATGGTTCCCGATGAAGTACACACGCCCAGCGGCTGCTGCCGGGCCGCAAGGCGTAAACCGACCCGATTGCTCAGCGGCGATTGGCCGGCAAACACGGCAATCGTGCAGGGCCGGGAACGCAACAGAAAAATGTCCCCGCCGTTTTCAACGATAACCTCTTTGCAACCGACTGCAACCAAGCCGTTACCGACGCGTTCGGCAACCGCTCCGGCAACAGCGGCCATCGGGCCGACTCCGACCTGGGCGGCTGCGGCCAGCATGCTGCGCACAATGGGCGGCGCCAGCTCGTCGTCGGGCAGCGGCGTCAATGACCGGGCAAAGGCCTCGTGGTGCTCGATATAGCGCTCAAGCTGCAGCCGGCAGCCGGCGACGAGCTCCCCGGCCGGCTGCGTCACGTCACGATCGGCCAGAATCTGCAGGTCCGTTTCCCGCAGCCGCACCTGGGTGGCAACCAGTTCAGCCCGATCAACCAGACCGCGATAGGTCCGCTGCCGATAGGACCACGGATCTTTGCTGCTGCGACTGGAACGCCTCTTCATGGCGGTGCTGCTCGCGGGCGGTAACGGTTCCCCGACGGCCGGCATGGACTTGAAGATCGAGAAGGGCCTTGACCGGACATGGCCGGGAGTACTCAATTGACCGGGACAGTTTCCGATCCGGTCTGCCCCGTGGTGGTTTCAGGAGTGAGCAGCGAGTTGATATAATCAAGAGAAATCGCCGGAGTATTCTGACGAAGCGCTTCGCGGATATCCTCGTCGCGAATCACCTGCCGGGTCACATCCGCCAGGCGGTTCAAAGCCGGACAGCTCCGGCAGGAACGCAGCATATCGTTTTCCGGCGCCAGCAGGGTTCCCAGTACGATATGAAGCAGAACCACGACAATCAGGGCCTTGGCACAACCGAGCACGAGACCGAGCAGGCGATCGAACCACGGGGCGATGGTCACCTGGATTACCAGCGCCAGGCCTTTGCCGAGCAGGGTTGCCAAGAGAAAGGTGGCAACAAAAAGAATGACATAGGCGCTGAGAAAAACCACCCGCGGATTGTCGGAGACGTCCTGGAGAAACGGCAGCAGTTGCTCATGATAGCGGCTGGCGGCAAAATAGCCGAGATAGAGGGCGAGCAACGGTACCACCTGCCCGAGGAAACCGATCCACAGTCCCCTGAGCGCCAGCAGCAGGACGATACCGAGAACGACAAAATCATAGGGGCTCAGGTGCATACTTTCCATTAGTCTCCTCTTGCACAACAGCGCAACAATCCATATCATGTGGTCGACACGCGTAACCTCCCATCTCATTATCAAGACGGTTTGAAATTGCAATCTCTTTTTCTTTCACAGCCATGACCGACACGTCTGCCGAACCAAACGACCAGTTGCTCCCCGACACGCTTCGCCTGGTCCTCACGTCACGGGCCCCCGGCAACAATCTGGCCACGGTTCTGGCCGACACCCCGGAAGGGAGCGATCAGCAACTGGCACAGCTCGGCACCGCCTGGCTGACCGATCAAGAGCGGGGTCACCTCGACCGATTTTCCTTTGTTAAACGTCGCCGCGAATGGCTCTTTGGTCGGATCTGCGCCAAACAGGCCGTTCTCGACCTGCTCTCCACACAACCGGCAGGTCCCCTCGGTCCTCTGGATATCCCCATTTACAATGGGCCGAAAGGACGGCCATCCGTCGACCTGACCACATTGCCTCCGGAGACCGGTACGCTGGACATCTCCATCTCGCACTCGCAGGGCAAGGCGATCGGCATTGCCGGTTATGGTCTGTGCGGAGTGGACATCCAGCATCTCAGCGACACCCTGTTTCGGGTTAAATCACGTTTTTGCGACGAGTTTGAGGGGGCCCTGTTGGAGGCCATCATGGAGAGCGACCTCGTGCAACTCGGGCTGCTCTGGGTCGGCAAGGAAGCGATCCGAAAATGTTTCAGCGATATCACTCTGCTCGGCTTTCTCGAAATACACCTGGAACGGATCACTGTCGACCAGGGCTATCGTCTGCTCCATTTTCGCCTCGGCGGACCGTTGAGCAGGATCGGCACCGTTTCGGCAACCACCCATACCCATGGCGCCTATGCCCTGGCAGTCTGCACCGTCGACACAGTGCGTCTCAAGCATGCCGGAATTGCCTGAAGTAGAAGTCGTTCGCCGCGGCCTTGCCCACCACCTGCCCGGCCGAACGATCACCGGATACCGGAGCAGCGGCAAAGCGCTGCGCCGAAAAACCGCCGACGACAGGCTGCGACTGTTGCTGGTTGGAGCCCGCGTCGTCGCGATCCGGCGACGGGCCAAATATCTGCTGGTTGATTTCGACAACGAGGCGCTGCTCGTCCTGCACCTCGGCATGACCGGCAGACTCGGGATATTCCCCGCAGCCAGCCCCCTGCTGCCTCACGACCATCTCTGCTGGCTCCTTGACAACGACCGGGAACTGCGTTTCAACGACACCCGCCGTTTTGGCTCCGTCATGCTCTTCTCCCGGCAGAAAGGCGCCGACCCGGAACTCCTTTTGTTCACCGATACCGGACCGGAGCCGCTCGGTCCTCAGTTATCCGCGAGCTACCTGCTGGCCAGAGCAAGCGGTCGCACCATACCGGTCAAACAATTCCTGATGGATGGCCGCATTGTCGCCGGAGTCGGCAATATCTACGCCAACGAGAGTCTGTTTGCGGCAGGTATCAAACCGGCCCGACCGGTCGGTACGATCGGCCGTCGTCGCTGGCAGAGACTGATTGACCAGCTCAGGGGTATCCTCGATCAAGCCATTGCCTGCGGCGGGTCGACGATCAGTGATTTTTTCGGTACAACCGGCGAGGGAGGCTACTTCCAAGTCCATTTTTCCGTTTACGGCAAGGCAGGCTCCCCCTGTCCCCGCTGCCAGACCCCGATCCAGTCGTTCAAACTGGGCGGCAGAGCGACCTTTTCCTGCCGTCGCTGCCAGCGCTGAACGGGAGGGCCGCTCTCCGGGGCGACCGCCACCCGGCGACTCGCGTCGTGGCGGCCATTGGGTTTTGCCTGCTTGCCAGCGGACGTGATCTTTGGTTTATTGCACCATGAACCGAAGTGCCGCCTTGCCCGGTTCACTTCATTCCCATTTTCAAACAGGTTTCAGGCATACCAAAGGAGAGAGGTTATGAGTTTACGAATCGCTGCCATCGATGCCCTGGAGATTCTCGATTCACGGGGCAACCCCACCGTTCGCGTCTTTGTCGAGTTGGAAAACGGCATCCGGTCCAGCGCTTCGGTTCCCTCCGGCGCAAGCACCGGGGAAAACGAGGCCATCGAACTGCGCGACAATAATTCCACCCGTTATAACGGCAAAGGAGTCCGTACCGCCGTCGATAACGTTACCAAGATTATCGCCCCGGAAATCATCGGTATCAAGGCCGAAAACCAGGCCGTGATCGATCGGCTGATGATCGAGTTGGACGGCTCGGACAACAAGGCCAACCTCGGCGCCAACGCCATCCTCGGGGTGTCCATGGCCGTCGCCCGCGCCGCTGCAGATTCGCTCGGCATCCCGCTTTATCGCTATCTCGGCGGCAGCGGCGCCTGTCGTCTGCCGGTACCGATGATGAATATTCTCAACGGCGGCGCCCATGCCGACAACAGCGTTGATTTCCAGGAATATATGGCCGTGCCCATCGGCTTTGACACCTTCAGCGAGGGACTGCGCGCCATCGCCGAGACCTTCCACGCGCTGAAAAAGCTGCTCAACAATCGAGGCCTGGCCACCGGCGTCGGTGACGAGGGCGGTTTCGCCCCCGATCTCGGCAGCAATGAAGAGGCGATGGAAGTGATCCTGGAGGCAATCGCGAAGGCCGGCTATCAACCCGGTACCGATATTGCGATGGCCCTGGACAGCGCCGCCAGCTCATTTTCCCCGGATCTCAAATCGACGTATGATCTGCAATGGTCCAAAGGCGGCGCCCTGACCAGTGAGCAGATGGTCGATCTGGTCTGCCGATGGGTCGCCGACTATCCCATCGTCTCCTGGGAAGATCCGCTGGCCGAAGGCGACTGGGACGGTTTCGGCAAAATCACCGAGCGGACCGGAGATACGGTGCAGATTGTCGGCGATGATATCTTCGTAACCAACCCTCGCTATATCAAACAGGGCATCGAATGGCTGACCGCCAATTCAGTCCTGATCAAACTCAACCAGATCGGCACCGTCACCGAAACCATCGAGGCGATCCGCCTCTGTCGTGACGCCGGCTGGTCCTACGTGATTTCCCATCGCAGCGGGGAAACCGAGGACACCTTCATCGCCGATTTCGCGGTGGCCATGGACGGAGGACAGATCAAGACCGGATCCGCATCACGAAGTGACCGGGTCGCCAAATACAATCGTCTGCTGGAGATCGAGCATGAGCTCGGTCAGGATGCCAGATACTACTGGAAACGTTGATACGCAGTCAGGGAGACACGCATGACGGACCAACAGGGAAAACCGCCTCTCGACAAGGACAAAATCATTCCGGAGCGCATGGCCGCACTGCGTTCGCTACCGGTTGAAATCAAACAGCAGTTAACCGGCGAGGAGGCCCGTATATTCCTTTACGGCGAACCGCTGCCGGAGACGCTGGCAAATAAGCTGAAGGACTATCTCGAAGAAGCATAGCCGAATACCGTTGACCAAAAGAGCAGCATCAATCACCATGCCGGAGGACCTATGTCACAGGTAATGCGATACGTTCTGGTGTTGTCGTGTACGTTCCTGTTTGCCGGGTGCGGCTATAACACCCTGCAGATGAAGGAAGAACAGGTGTTCAAGGCCTGGGCCGACGTGGAGTCGACGCTGCAGCGTCGGGCTGACCTGGTCCCGAACCTGGTTGCCACGGTGCAGGGCTATGCCGTCCATGAGAAGGAAACCCTCGAAGCGGTCGTCAATGCCCGGGCCAAAGCAACGTCGGTACAGATTTCTCCGGCCGATCTCAGCGATCCGGCAGCGATGGGGCAACTGAGCGCCGCCCAGGGCAGTCTGAGTTCGGCGTTGTCCCGACTGTTGCTGGTTGTCGAGCGATACCCGGACCTGAAGGCCAACCAGAATTTTCTCGACCTGCAAAACCAGCTGGAAGGAACCGAGAATCGGATCAACGTGGCCCGGCAGCGCTATAATGCGGCAGTGCAGGACTTCAACGGCTCGATCCGCCGGTTTCCGGAACGCTTGACCAATTCTTTGCTGCTCCATCTCGATCGCAAGGAGTATTTCAAGGCAGACGAAGGTACCCAGCAGGTGCCGCAGGTCAATTTCAACTGAGCCGGGGGCAGACTGGTGCAACGGCGGGAGAACATATCACGCTGGGTCCGGCTGATCGCCCTGATCCTGCTTGCCCTGCATATCGCCCCACCGCTCGAGGCCCGGACGGTCCCCGAACTGAGAGGCCGGGTCAACGATTATGCGGGGATGCTCGCCCCGGCCACGGTCAGACAACTGGAAACGGTATTGGCCGACCTGGAGGCGAGCGACTCCACCCAGATCGTTGTGCTGACGATCACCTCGCTTGATGGAGACAGCCTGGAAGACTTTTCCCTGCGGGTTGTCGAGCAATGGCAGATCGGCCGGCAGGGCATGGATAACGGCGCCCTGCTGCTGGTCGCCCGTGACGATCGCAAGCTCCGCATCGAAGTTGGCTACGGCCTGGAAGGAAGCCTGACCGACCTGGTTGCCGGCCAGATTATTCGCAACGTGATAACGCCGCAGTTTCGGCTCGGCAATTTTGATCAAGGCGTCATCGACGGCGTCGGCGCCATGATCGCCGCAGTACGTGGAGAATTCCAGGCATCGCCCGACGGGCAGCGTCGTCAGGGACCCGGCGAGGATCCCGGTGGCCTGATCACGATTATGCTCTTTCTTTTTTTCATTCTCGGCTCGATGTTTCGCCGCAACAAACCGCTGGCTGCCGTCGCCGGTGGCCTTGCCGCGCCACTGATCGCGCTGCTGCTGTTCGGTATCACCGGTCTGCTGCTGCTCCTGCTCATCCCGGCGGGTGCCCTCGGTTCTCTGATCACCGCCTCGCTCAGCGGCAGCTCTCGTGTCGCCCGGAGCGGCGGCCTCGGGGGCTGGCATCGCCCGGGCGGCGGCCTGGGCAGTGGCGGGTTCGGCGGCTTCAGCGGCGGTGGTGGCGGGTTTGGCGGCGGTGGTGCTTCGGGCAGCTGGTAGACACGATGAATACCCTGGCAGAAAAATTTCTCTCGCCCGATGACCGACAGCGCATCACGCACTGCGTCCAACAGGCGGAAAAACGGACCTCCGGAGAAATCGTGCCGATGGTCGTCTCGGCCAGTCACGACTACCCGCTGGCACCGGTGACCGGCGCCGCCCTGATTGCGTTGCCGGTCGGCGTGCTGCTGACCCGGTTGATCGGCAATACCTTCTGGATCGACTTTGACCGGATGTGGCTGTTCATCGCCGCTTTCTGCGTCATTTTCCTGCTCGGTCATCAGGTCATCAAACGATTTCCCGCTCTGCTGCGCCTTTTTCTCTCCGAGCGCCAGGCAGAAGAAGAGGTGCAGCGCGCCGCGACGATGGCCTTTTTTACCGAGAAGCTCTACAAAACCAAGGCGGAAAACGGCATCCTGCTCTATATCTCAGTTCTCGAACAACGGGTGTGGGTCCTGGGCGACCGCGGCATCAACGAGAAAATCGACCGACAACGCTGGCAGGAGATCGTCTCTCTGGTCACCGACGGCGTCAAAAACAAACAACAATGTGAGGCCATCTGCGCAGCCATTACCCGGATCGGCGAGATCCTCGAACAGCAATTCCCGATCGAGCCCGACGACAAGAACGAGTTGCACAACCTGATCATCCGCTGACAGATGGCGCCTGTTTCAGCCCCAGTTACCGGTTTCGTTGCCGGGCTTCCACTTGTTATTGCAGCCCAGGCGCGGCTTCTGCTCGATCGAAACCGTGCGGCCGGCCACCAGATCGGCAACGGCCGCATCGAGATCGCCCCAGTCCTCTTTTGACCATGGAGGTCGGCCGTGCCGCATTCTTTTTATGCCGGGAAGCATATCCTGATCACCGGAGCCACCGGGAGACTCGGGTCGGCACTGGTGAAACAGCTCATCGAACCGGCCGCCCTGCTGGTCCTGCACGCCCGATCCACCAGCCACCTCGAACAATTGTCGACCTCTCTGCCGAACAACACCAGGATCATTACCATCGCCGCCGATCTCTCGATTCCGGGTGCAGCCGCCGGACTGGCAGAACAGGCCCTGGCTGAGGCCGGCCATCTCGATCTGGTCTTCAACCTCGCCGGTCTCGGCTATTTTGCCCTGATGGAAGAGGCCGATGAGCAGAAAATCCGCTCTCTCTTCGAAGTCAACACCTTTTCGCCGCTACTGCTGACGCAGGCCGTGCTGCCCGCCATGATCATGAGGGGAACGGGGCGTATCGTCACTATCGTTTCCAGTGCCGGCCGGGTGCCGATCCCAACGGCCGGTGTCTACGGCGGCAGTAAATCGGCACTGGCAGTCATGGCCAATACGATGCGGCTGGAGCTTGAACCGAAAGGCATCGATGTCGTCACTATCTACCCGGGAACAATCAACAGCTCGTTTGAGCGAAATGCGCTGCGCGAGGCGGATCACCCGGAACTCTGCCCGACAGCCGATGGCGGTTTCACCGAGGAGGAACTTGCCCGGCAGATCGTCCACGCTGCCGCCGGTCCGGCCGGCGAGATATGGTTGGAGCGCACCAGCCGTCTACTGGCGCTGGCGGCGATCGCCTGGCCAACCGTGCTGGACAATCGTTTAAAACACCTGCGCGACAAGGCGCTCCGCCAGGGAAATCGACTCAAACCGCAGGAATTCAGACGCTGGCGTCTGTGGCAACTGGAGTCGAGTATTGCCTGCAATCTCAGATGCATCATGTGTCCCTGGGAAGGGGTGCGCCTGAGCGCTGAGAATGCCGGCCACATGAGCGAGGACGTCTGGCAGGCACTGCTGCCGTACCTGGGCGAAGTAAAATCAATCGATTTCTCCGGCGGCGGCGAGCCGCTGCTTCAGCAAAACCTGCTGACCTGGATCAGGCAGGCCAAGGCCGCCGGCTGTGACGCCGGTTTCCTGACCAATGGTCTGCTGCTCAACGAAGCGACGACCGACGCCCTGCTCGACACCGGGTTGAACTGGATCGGCTTTTCCATCGACGGGGCGGACAAAAGCACCTACGAGACAATCAGGAAAGGCTCCGACTTCGACAGGGTCTGCGCCAATATCAAAACACTCACCGGGCGACGGATCGACCGCCGCCCGCTGGTGATGATCAATTTCGTCATCATGTCTTTGAACCAGCATCAGCTGGAAGCGATCATCGAATGTGCAGTGCGGCTCGGCGTCGATCAGGTCAACTTCAAACAATGCGACGTCATCCGGGGCGAACATGGCGCTTCGTTGGGGCTCTTTGCACCCGATGAGACAAAACAGATTCGGCAGTTGGAAAAGGCGTTGAAAAAGGCGTCACGGTTGGCGCGCAAACGAGGCATTCGCGTCACGTCCTTTTCTTTTACACCTGAAGAATTACCGGTCTGCGATCAGGATCCACGGGATTCGCTGTTCATTCGCCACGACGGAGCCGTCGCACCGTGCATCAACCTGGCGATCGGCGGACCTTCCCGCTTCTTCGGCACAGAGATCACCTTCCCCACCGTGCATTACGGCAGACTCCCGGACACGGATCTCGAACAGTTATGGCAGAGCGAATCCTGCCTTTTGTATCGCCGCCGCTTCGAGCAGCGAATCAACGCTCACGACCAGAGCCTGAGCAACGCCGATATCGGTCACGACCTGATCAAGATGAAAGAGGCATTTCAGGCCGCGATCGAGGCGATGCCCCCGGCACTGGAAGGTTGTCGCACCTGTCACTATCTCTACGATGTGTAACCGCGTTTCTGGTCCGAATATGGCAAAAAATGGCACCGACCAAAAAGCGCCACGCAGCATGATGACGCAGATCACCGGGACATCCCGGTCACGATAATCGGAAGTTCTGTTATGGGAACCATCTACTTGATTCGTCACGGGGAAATTCCGCAGGCCACGCCACGCCGATTTATCGGCCAGCGCGACCTGCCCCTTACCGATCGGGGCAAGGAGCAGATCGCCCGGTTGGCGCCGATGCTCGCCGCACGCTCCGTCGAACGGGTTTTCTGCAGTCCGCTGACCCGGTGCCTGGACAGCGCCCGCATCATCTGTCTGCGTCTCGGTTGCCGGCCGGATATTCAGCCGGCCCTGAAGGAACTCTGTCTCGGCGGCTGGGAAGGACTGCGGGTCAGCGATGTCCGGGCTCACTATCCGGGAGCATATGAGGCGCGCGGTCTCGATGTCGCCGGTTTTCGCCCCTCCGGCGGCGAGAGTTTCAGCGATCTGCAGAAGCGGGTCTGGCCGGTTTTCGAAACCATTGTTGCCGAAACGGAAACGGCCACCGTCGTGGTAGCACACGCCGGCGTCAACCGGGTAATTATCTGCTCCGTCCTCGGCATACCGCTGGCCAATCTCTTTCGCATCGAGCAAAACTACGGTTGTCTCAATGTCATCGAAACCGGCCGCCAGGGGATTCGAATCAAGGGCATGAACTACCTGACGATCCCGTGATCGTCAGGCCGCCGTCCAACGGCAGGGCGGTTCAAAAGGACAGGGACAGACCGGAGTGGCCCCGGATCACCTGACAGTTCACGTGGCGAGCCAGATAATCGACCGCCGATGCTCCTGAACAATGGCAGGCAACCAGTCGACCGATGTCCAGTGCGTTGAGCGCCTGCGCGGTTTGTTCGAGTCGTTCAGGACCGGCATGCAGCAGATGCAGACCACCGATGATGGTGTCTATTCGCCGTTCGCCGGTAATCATCATGATCTCGTTGACAATATTGACAATACCGGCATGGGCACAGCCGACACAAATCACCAGGCCCGTCTCGGTACGAAGCCACATTGACACATCGTCGTCAATCAGGTCCGGCCGCTGTTTCGACTGATCGAAGAAATACGGCGCACCGGGGTCTTCGTAGCCGGTACGCCGCGGAATCGGGCCGGTAACGCCGATCCGGTCGGTGAGCTGCGTCGGCCTGGTCAGCCAATGAATGGCGTCTTCCGGCAGGTGGTCGAGGGCCTGCATCGATCGCTCCGGCATGCGTACCGGCTCGATGGTCGTCCCGTTGCGCAGCACGTAGCGCGGCTGCAACGCCGCCTGATGCAGGTAGACCCGTACCCCGCCGGCTTGTGCCAAGACCAGTTCGACACCCCCGGTATGATCGTAGTGTCCGTGGCTGAGAACCAGGTCGGTGACTCGGGAAAGATCCAGATCAAGGGCCTGGCAGTTGGGTTGCAATCCTTTGCTCTCGGCGGTGTCGAACAGGATGGTTCGGCCATCCGCCTCAAGCCAAAGCGCATAACCGTGTTCGGCGATCAAGCCGTCGCCGGCCTGATTGTCGACCACCACGGTCAACCATGTCGTTGTCATTGTGCTGCTCCGCTGCTCTTCATGGTTTCTCTTCCCCCGGTTCCGCCGGGGCGTTGTCGGCCTCGGCCCGACCCTGCCGGGCACGGTAGTCGCCAACCGCCCGCTGCAGCGTCACTTCGGCGAGCTGGGCACAATGAAGATGGGTGTCGGGAACACTGCCGACCTCATCGACGATGTTCATCATCGTTATCTTCGCCAGTCCTGCCACATCTTTTCCCGACGCCAGTCGAGCCGCTGCATCGATGCAACTCCTGCTCATCGTGCAACCATCCGTCCAGGTATGGGTTTCCGTCACCTGCCCCTCCCCCGGCCCCTGCCGGGCCTTGAAGGCAAACTCCATCGTATCCCCGCAATTGCCGGTCACCTTGGCATAACCGTCGGGATCGGCCAGGTGCGGCGTCCAGAGGTAACTCAGGCCATACCAGGCGGCAACGAACACAATCAGGATGGTGACCAGCACCAGAAAACCACTCACCGTCATATACCGCCGCCCCCTTTTTGAGCGAAAAAACCGTCAGGCAGAAGACGCCGCACCATATGCCTCGTCGATTCGCTGCCGGACATAATTCAAAACCGATGGGTCCGATTCATCGATGTCAAAGCACAAGCCGTCTTCGCCCAGCAGACCACCCGGCACCAGATCGCCACACTGCTCGGGGTCATTGACGTCCTCGCCGTAAAAACAGATCGACAGCCAACGGGGATCGTCATCGATCACATCGACCATGACGAACAGGGGACGGCTCGCTCGGTCCCGGCACATGCCGCGTAGAGAATAGCTGACTCCCGGACGGGCATGAAACTCCAGAGTCGCACCGGAAAGATTGCGCACCTGCTGCCACAAGGCCACAAAGCTCTCTTTGCCGGCCGAAGACGAGGCCGGCCAGTCCTGCACAAAGGATTCGATTTGCTGCTGTTGATCTTCCATTATCTCCTCCCCGAACCAATTGAAATGATAGTGCATGTACCGGCGGTTTCCTTCTGAACATATGCCCATTTGGGGCGGCTGGTATAGTACTGCTCGGCCCTCTCTCTGTCAACGCCTTATGGGGATCGGCCGGGAAATGTCCATTTCCTTTGTTGGGAATAATTATTTTTCGCATAACTGTATCATGATTTGACGAGCCGGTCAAAGCGATGTATTCTTGCATATGCACGGTTGGTCGCCGTAAGGCGGCCACGCTCTCGCCTGCACGAGACAGCAATTTCCGCCGTCTTGCGCGCGCAAGTCACTGCCAACCGTGCCGTTTTTCCCGCTTCGTGCGGCAACCATTGTAAAGGAGACGTCTATGGCGCAAGAAGAACAGGCAGGCTGTGCCCGACCAACCGGAGGCCTGGTCGGCGAACCGGCACCGGACGAATCGATGCCGGACACCAGTAAACCAGTCAAGGAGAAAACCATGCTCACCGTTGGACAAAAAGTCCCCGATTTTTCCGCACCCGGCTATCACAAGGGAGCTTTCGTCAATATAACGCTCTCTGAGTACCTGGGCAAATGGGTGGTGCTCTGCTTCTACCCCGGTGATTTCACCTTCGTCTGAGCTACCGAGATCTCGGCGGTCGCCGAGAAATATCCTGAATTTCAAAAGCTTGGCGTCGAAGTCCTGTCGATGTCGATCGATTCGATGTTCGTCCACAAGATGTGGAACGACGACGAGTTGAGCAAGATGGTCGACGGCGGAGTGCCCTTCCCGATGCTCTCCGACGCCGGCGGCAATGTCGGCAAGGCCTACGGCGTGTTCGACGAAGCTGCCGGGGTCGAAGCCCGTGGCCGCTTCCTGATCGACCCGGACGGCATCCTCCAGGGGTTTGAAGTCCTCACCCCGCCGGTGGGCCGCAATGTCAGCGAAACCATCCGGCAGATCCAGGCCTTTCAGCTGGTCCGTGAGACAAAAGGCGGCGAAGCGACGCCGTCCGGTTGGCGGCCCGGCAAGAAGACCCTGAAACCGGGCATCGACCTGGTCGGCAAGGTCTGGCAGGAATGGAAAACCGATATGGCCTTTGATTAGCTCTTCCTCCCTGCAACGGCGCGGGTAGCGGTCACCGCAGCACGAGTGTCTTCCCGCGCCGTTCAGGTTCCCCCGGGCAACACGCTTCAGCGGAATACGGCGTCGATCCCCATGGCCCGTTTGCGGGCAAACTTCGGTACGGCCTTCGGTCTGGAACGAACGATGAGTCGATAGACCAGAGAAAGCAGGTGCAGCGTCAGCAGGTAATCGACGAGCCGGTAGCCTCGACGGTCCCGCAGCGTGATTCTGAGCAGCCAGCGCAGATGGCGACTGCGCAGGGCAAAGGGAGTGAAGTCGGTCTTGATCCGATACCGCGGTCGAAGCTGCTTCGGGTAGCATTTTTTATAATGCTTTTTCGCCTGCTTGATCCGCTCCTGGATTGTTGCATCGTAGGGCAGAAAATAGTATTCCCGAGCCAACGCCAACAGAAAAAAGGTGTCGGCCATGAACTGCAGATCGGCGACGGGCAGACCGAGCGGACCCGCCAGCTCTTTCATCCGCTCAATCTTGGCCAGGGCGTCCCACCCGGTCGCGACGCATTGCTCTCCGCCGGCGACCAGTGAGCGCAGAATCTTGCGCACCGAATGGTTGATGAAGACCGTATTCCAGAATACCGTCAACAACGGCGGCAGCCGCACTCGCCGGAAAAACAGGGCGCGACCGGCCAATTCTTCAATATAGAGCAATTCTTTGATCACCTCATCGCTCAGTCGCAGCAGCTCCAGTAAACCGTCATCGTCTCTGCAGCCGATCCGGTCGCCGAACAGGGCGACCGCCTCTTCAACAGTGAGCCGCTCTCGAAAGATCTTGATGGTCACAAAGGCATTCAGCTCGTTCCACACCGCCGACTCATCGAGAAAACTGAGACGACGGAACGGCAGCCACCCGCCGGTCTGGCACCAGACGCTGATCCCCACCAGGTTCTCCGCATCCTGGAGCTGCCGGGCATAATGGTGATAATCCCAACCGACAAAAGAAGGATACTCACCGCTGCCCTCGTATTCCCGGCGGGCCTGCAATTCGATGATCTTCTTGACCGGAAAGCGAAAAAAATGCTCGTTTAACGGCAGGTAACGGAAAAAATCAGATTCTCCATATTTCATCGACAACACGAACCGGCGGCTGTCAATGCCCCGCAGGACCCGGGCGATGGTACCTCGATGCCAGATCAGGTCACCGACCCGGTAGGCGCCGACGGTCCAGGTACGCAGGATCAGCAACCGCTGCTCCCGCTCGAAAATCGGCAGCAGTTCGTGCAGCATCCGGTTGACCTGTGCCGCCGTGCGGAGGATGAGCTCGCTGCGGAAATCACCACGGACATCCTTGCCGTCGCATTCGCCGATGCGCATGATAATACCGCTGATTTCAGGAAACAGTGTCAAAACGGTGGTAACCTGCTGCGCCAGGTACTCCAGGGCCAGCCTGCGGCGCCCGTTGATTCGCCGCCGCAACGCCGGTGTCAGGGACACAACGTCCATGGTCAGGTACACTTTCAGGCCATGGCCCGCGGCAATAGCAAACAGCCGGCGAAATCCGTCCTGCAGCACCGCAATCGTTTCGTTGATTCTCGGTTCCAGCCATGGATGCGGCGTCAGGTGCGCAACATCGTCGAGACTGATGCTGTTGTAACCGATCGCGGCGACTCGCCGGCAGAACAGATCGAGATCCCGGCCAATTGTCGTAAATTGTCGGTGGCTGACGAGCGGGTCCGCGCTGAGCCGGTCGAACGGAATCTTCGACCAGTTGATGCGCAGCTTTTGATAATCCCTGAAAAACGGCCCGATGGCGTCGATCAGAAAGATGTCCATCCCTGCTTGTCCATGACTATCTTCAACGACCACGCGTGCTCTCCTTCGGGAAACAATTTGCCGACCGCGGCCCGAGGGGCCGCTGGAATGCAAGAATAGCCGTTGTTTTTTAGGATTGGATGAGTCTTTGATGAAACAGGGGCGAGGGCACTACCGGGAAGAAAAAAAGGCGATACCGCGGTGTCCGCTTGACTCCGGCGAACACCGCGGCATCGGGAAAACCGGAGATTATTGCTGAAGAAGAACGAAGCGTCCGTCTTTGACGGTCAGCATGGCAAAGGCATCGATTCCGAGGCCGTTGTGGTCTTCGGCGGAAAAGTTGAACTCGCCGGCGGTACCGTAATAGCCCCGCAGGTTTTCGATGGCCGTCCGCACCTTTTCCCGATCGGGTCCGGCCGCAGCGATCGCCTTGGTCAGGATCATCAAGGCATCGTAGGTATGCCCGCCGAAGGTGGAGACATCTTCGCCATAGCGCGTCTCATAATCATTTTTGAACTTGAGCAAAAAGTCTTTCTGCGGTCCTTCCGGCAGGGTCTCAGCGACGATCAATCGACTGGCCGGAAAAATGATTCCCTCGGCGGCCGCGCCGGCCGCTTCGATATACTTGGTGTTGGCAAAGCCGTGACTTTGAAAGAGCGGCACATCCCAGCCGGCCTGGCGGATGTTTTTGGCAATGATCGACTGGGCCGGCACCACCGACCAATTGATCACGGCCTCGATTCCGGGCTGCGCCTTGATCTTGGCAACCAGCGCGCTCAGGTCGTTGGCCGCCTTGTCGTAGACCTCGTTGGCCACGATTTCGATGCCATATTCCGGAGCGATATCGGTAAGCTGCATCTTACCGGCATTACCGAACCCGGTATTGCCGGTCAGGATGGCGACCCGGGTAATCCCCATGGTGTTCATCGTGGTAAAGATCTGGCGCGCGGCGAATGAATCGCTCGGCGCCGTCTTGAAGACATAGGGAGCAACCGGGTTGACGATCAACTCCGCCGACGCGCAGGAGATCAGGATCATTTTCGCGTCATCGCACATTTTCTTTATTTTCAGTGTTTCACCGCTCGTCGAAGGACCGATGATGGCAAATACCTGTTCCTCCTCGATAAGCTGCCTGGCAAAGGAAATGGCCTTTTCCGGGCTGCCGCCGCTGTCCTTGATGATCAGCCTGATCTGATCGCCGTTGATGCCGCCACGCTCGTTGATCTCCTCGGCCAGCATCTTCAGGGAGCGCGACTCCGGACCACCGAGAAAAGATGCCGGCCCGGTCTCCGCCAGAATGGCTCCAATCTTGATTTCAGCCGAGAAGCCGGGCATCGCCGGGCTGATCATCATAGTCAGCAGTGCCATAGCCATTATCCAGGTTTTCATTCCGCTGCGTCTCATCGCTCCCCTCTTGTCAAAATAGTTCTGCCTGCCGGATCGAAAAATCGTTTGTTTTCCCGTGAACGGCTCGAGACCGGTCGATCTTTGGCCGTGGTCAGGGACCGTGCATCAATCAGATCTCTTCGGAGCTTCGAGCCGGTCGAAGGTTTCTCTCTCGTCGATGTACTTACCGTATCGTCGAAACTTGTCAAGCAGATTCACCGTTTTCGTCCGGCCCCGACACGTCACACGGTGTCGGACCGGCAGTGGAGAAGATTGCAATGACCAGCCGAATACGCTAGGGTGCACTGCGTTTTGGCAATCGTCGGCGAGACGGTGCCGCATTACCGTCCTACGGCCCTTTGGCCGGCACCCACGACAATCTCAACACACCGCTGCTGGAACCATGCCGTATCTGCTGCTCACACTGGCCGCCTTGTTCTGGTCCGGAAACTTCGTGATCAGCCGGGGCATGCATGTCGATATCCCGCCGCTCGGTCTGTCGTTCTGGCGCTGGCTGGTTGCCCTGCTGATCCTGATGCTGTTTGCGTTCCAGCACCTGATCAGACAGCGACAGCTGGTGCGTCGCCACCTTCGCTTCATCATCATTCAGGGTCTGCTCGGTGTTGCCGGCTTCAATACCTTGATCTACCTTGCCATGCAGACGACCACCGCGATCAATGCGGTACTGGTCAACTCCTGCATTCCGGTGCTGATCGCCGTCTGTTCCTGGATCATGTTCCGCGAGGCCCTGACCGTTCGGCAAGGCTGCGGCGTCCTGCTTTCTCTGTGCGGCGTCGTATCGATCATCGCCAAGGGGCGTTGGGAGTTCCTGCTCTCGGTCACCTTCAACCCGGGCGATCTGCTGGTGCTTGCGGCAGCGCTGTTGTGGGCGCTCTACTCGACCAACCTGAAGAACTACCCCCGGGATCTGCATCCGTTCGCCTACCAGTCCGGCATCGTCGTCAGTGGCCTGATCGTCATCTTCCCCTGCTACCTGATCGAGTTGTCGCTGGGCAGAACGATGAACATGGGACTGCCGACCCTGCTGTCCATCGGCTATGTCGCCCTGTTCGCCTCCATCCTTGCCTTTATCTTCTGGAACAGGGCGGTTCGTACCGTCGGACCGAACAAATCCGGCCCGTTTATTCACCTGATGCCGGTCTTCAGCACCATCCTGGCGGTCCTGTTTCTCGGCGAGACCATCGAAATGTACCACCTGCTCGGCATCGCACTGATATTCAGCGGCATCATGATGACCACCTTTCGCGTCCGACCGTCGTCCCGGCTCTGAGCGGCAATGACTTTTCATTGCAATTCCGGTCACATTCTGGTACCGATTGAGCACCGACCAGGGCGAAACAGCCAGCCACCCGGCCAACCCATCGAATGAGGACACTCCTATGAAATATTGGTATGTGGCCGTTTCCGGCCAACAGCAAGGCCCCTTTGATCAGAGCCATGTCGTCCAGGGACTCGCCTCGGGACAGTACGACCAATCAACCATGGTTTGGACGGAAGGTTACCAGAACTGGGTTCCTATCGCGCAGGCCCGGGAACTGCAGCAACCCATGACACAGCAACCGCCACCGGCGGTCTATGGCCAGAGCGCCCATGAGATCGATTTCGAAATCCACGGCAACGAGATGCAATTCGTTGAAATCGAGCTCGATCCGGGAGAGAGTGCAGTGGCGGAAGCGGGCGCGATGATGTATATGACCGACGGCATCACCATGGAAACCATCTTTGGCGACGGCAGCCACCAGTCCCAGCAGGGCGGGCTCTTCGACAAGATGCTCGGGGCCGGCAAACGACTGATCACCGGGGAAAGCCTGTTTACCACGGTGTTTACCCACAACGCTTCAGGCAAAGGCCGGGTCGCCTTCGCCTCGCCCTATCCGGGTAAAATCATCCCGCTCGATCTGGCACAGTATGAAGGCCAGCTGGTTTGCCAGAAAGACGCCTTCCTCTGTGCCGCCAAAGGGGTCGCCATCGGCATCGCGTTCCAGAAAAAGATCGGCGTCGCGCTGTTCGGCGGCGAGGGCTTCATCATGCAGAAACTCGAAGGCGACGGGCTGACCTTCATCCATGCCGGCGGCACCATCATCGAGAAAGATCTGCAGCCCGGCGAAACGCTGCGCGTCGATACCGGATGTCTGGTCGCACTGACCAGAACAGTCCAGTACGACATCGAATTCGTCGGTGGCATCAAATCAGCGATCTTTGGCGGCGAAGGCTTCTTCTTCGCAACCCTGCGCGGTCCGGGCCACGTCTGGCTGCAATCACTGCCGTTCTCGCGGCTGGCCGGAAAAATCCACGAAGCCACTCCGCAAAACGTCGGCTCCTCCGGGGTCGGTGAAGGCTCGGTTCTCGGTGGGCTCGGCAATCTCTTTCAACGCTGATGACAATCCCGGTCGGCCGGTGCTGTCAGCCGGCCGACCGGCGATCATGATGCATCCTGCTCGATAAACTGCTGCATAGCCGGAGACAGCGACAGGGCCGCGGCCAGCTGATCAAGCCACTGTCGTTCTTCCACCGTATCGACGACGATGGTGGAAACGGCCAGGCTGTATATGGTCTGAGCGATCATCGGACCGTTCAGGCCGGCTGTCAACTCGGCAATCCCTTTCGGCGCATGCAGTTCCTGCAACAGAAACAGCCGTTCCTCCCGACTCAATCCCTGCTCCTGCAGTTTTTCGAGAATCCGCTGTTCTTCCTGCTCGTCAAGTCGCCCGTCGGCATGGGCCGCCGCCACCATAACCCTGATCAGGCGGATCGCCAGTTCCTGCTCCTGGTTGGAGCGTTTTTCAACCGTACCGGAGGCAGCAATCGGCTCCGGCACGGGCGGGATAGGCGCAGCATTCCGGGAGGGCAGCGGCGGCGGCATTGGCGTCGCCGGCGGGACGCCCGGCCGGGGAGGCGGAGGCGGAGGCGCTGCCGGCCGGGGCGTGCCGCCTCCAGCCGACGCCGAGGACTGCCTGAGAATCTCGTAGGCACCCACGCCGAGACCGATGGCGGTGATCAACCCTTTGCCGGAGGCAAGGCCGCCGACCAGCGACCCGACCAGATTATCACTCGATCGCTTCCTTTTTTTCCCTTTTTTCACCTTTCCCTGCATCGCTCCGGCAAGTACTTTTCCGAGCAATCGTTCCGCATCGATCATAGGAGTTCCTTCCGTTCCGTGTTTTTGAAAATGCCGATTTTCATCGTTCGTTGTGACATCCCGTCATGGCGGTTATATGAAAATGAGTCCCCCGGGGCTGGTCGGTTCTGCCGGAGGCTGCATCGCG
>CAZUJZ010000036.1:0-18870 GCA_964620665.1 uncultured Desulfofustis sp.
GTTCACGGGGTGGGCGGCGGATTATGTGGCGGAGAGGGAGTGGTCGCCGAATCAGGTTGTTGACTGGATCGAGGCAGGTAAGGTTCGAGTTGAGTTCGATGCCGTTTCGGTTCATGAGGTGGTTAGCTGGGTCATGGCGTTCGGCGCCGACTGCCAGGTAATAAAACCGGAGATGGTCGTGAGTGAGGTGCGAGACCGGCTGAATGCTATCGATGCGGTATATGGCTAACAGGTAGGAATGCGCTTGTATTTACCGCTGACATGAGTCAGGAGACGTGAGATATTTCGCCGGAAATTCCAGGAACGGCTAGCGAAAACTCAGGAACGAATTGCCACGCTGGAAGCGGATATGCAATCTTGTCAGCGTGGACTCACGAGCTTGAAGAATGAATAGGCTGTAATCTCGGCTGAACTCAGTTCGACCAGTAACAAGCTCTCTGAGAGAGAAGCCAATGAAGCGTTGGTGCTCGCCGGAGTCGCTAGCTACCGTCGGGCGCTTGAGCGATTCGTTTCGCTCGCCGATGATTCGCGACCAGATCTCATGGCAGAGGTTGCGCGATTGTGCCCGGATCTCATTACCGCGAGCAAACTGCCTTTCATAAGAGTCCAAATTACGGGTTCCCCACGCGCGTGGGGGTGAATCCGCGGTTGCATCGGCGACCTTGACCGACCTCATCGCGTTTCCTGTGCGTATGTTGGCCGCGAATTGACCTAACGGCTTCCCTTTCCGGGGTTTGCTGCCGTCCGCCTCATTCGTGTCCGGCAGACTATCTCGCAACTGGTCGCGGCTATCCTTCGCCATCGATCCCCAGTCCGGCCAAGACCTCATTTCGGAACTTCCGCTGCATCCGGAACGTCGAAGACGACGTTCATCGGTGCGCTGCCCGTATGGCTGTGGTAGGAAGCCTCCCCGCAATAGGTAAACGGCGCAGCCGTCTTGCCTCTCAGTTTGCGTTGCCGCACGAACAGATGGATCTGGATACCGTGCTCCCGGTGTTCGATGATTTCTCGACCGCGCTTGCTCTGAGGCGTGGTGGACCTCTGGCTCTGCCAATGAAAGGTGTCCTCGTCGATCCAATGATCGAGATACCGGTGGTCTTCGGCTTTGCCCTGTTTGTTCAGCGTGACGAGCAGGACGTGGACGCGTTGCTCAGAGAGGACGACTTGACCGCTGTTCCAGTTGCCAGGATTGAACTCGACGCCGAATAGCGGCGGGATCTCTTCACGCAGGAACTCGCGGCCGACTTCGAACTCTAGAGGGTCGACCAGGTCGACGAGGCGTGCCTCGAAGGCCATGTCGTCGGTCGCGGTCATGTCGGCGTAGCCGGAGTTGTACGCGCGAAGCAGGACGGGTTCCGAATCGATGTTCGCGACGATCTCTCTCAGCAGATACTCCGGACGATTCGAGGACGTATCACGTCGGACGGCCACGACCGTACCGGACTCCGGGGCGGCGTCGCGGATGAGTTCCATCAGTAGAAGATCGCCATCGCGAATGGGGTGCTCGCCGCCGTCCATGGAACGCCCGCTGGCGCGCGCGATGAAATGGCGTTCCGGCGTGACGGGGCCATGCCGGGAGCTGACTCCACGAATCTCGTCGGCATCCGTTCGGCCTACCCGGAAGCGACCGCAGGCGATCTGCAGATTGGGAAAATACGCGAGCTGCTGACGGCCGGGACTGCTGGATGGCGTTCGATTAGCAGACTCGGGCAGGTCAGACGTCTCGGCGCGCTCTTCGTAGCGACCGAGTCGGTAGTCGATCAATTCCTGGGTCAGGTCGATCAGCGCATCACGCCATGCGGCGTCAACGTCGAACCGAGGGACGAATCGGCCGTCGCTCACCGCAAAGAAAGGCTGAATGCCGGTCTTGCGATTCTCGCCAGCCCAAGCACCGATGGGATTCCCGCGCCAATATCTTCGCCAGTCCGGAGCATTAGGGTCCTGTTCGGTCTGGAAACGTTCGGGCAGATCCGCGAGCAGCGAACGTCGGCGGTCGAGTACCCTGCGCGATCGATTCGCAAGTTCTTCGAGGGTCGGCGGGCGTCGCCAGCCGTCCAGCTCCTGAAATGCTTCGAGCAGGACCATCTTGAAGCTCTTCGACATGGCCGTGGTTTCCAACTCCGAGAGGAACGGGTTGCAGTGATGGAATGCCGCGGCTTCGGCGCTCGTCAGGTCCTCCTGCTCCGATAAGAGGCCGAGCCAGCTCCCGAACTGTCGTCGCATCTGCGTGATGCTGGACCCAGACCGATGGAACTCCATGAGCGTCGGACGACGACCGAGGCTCTCGCGCAGTGCGACGTAGTCCTTCTCAGGCCCTGACGCATCGAGGGCCTTCAGGAAATCTAGCAATGCAAGGTCGTAGTTGATGAAACAACCGTCGGGCAGTGTCAACTCGTCGCGCTCCAACTTTCGAGCGAACTCGGCGAGTTCTCGGTAGGTGGCACCGGCCCGACCGAGGGCTTGCGCCTTGTGCAGGAACGCATGGTGATTGCCGATGAAGTCGAGCACGACCAGCCGCTCTTTGCCCTCCGCCTTCCGCAGCCCCCTCCCCAGCTGTTGCAGGAATAGGATCTTGGATTCGGTGGGCCGTAGCATCAGGATAGTGTCGATTTCGGGCAGATCGACGCCTTCACTGAACAGGTCTACCGAGAATACGACCCGCAGATTGCCGCTGGCCAACTGGTCGAGGGCCTCTCTGCGGCTCAGGTCAGAGCGGCCGTGGACCGCGGCGGCAGCGACGCCCTCCCGTTGGAAGGATTCCGCCATGAAGTCCGCGTGCTTGATCGAGACGCAGAACGCGAGCGTTCGGTCGAGGGCGTGCGCCCGCCACTGGCGAAGCGCGTGGCGGGCTCTCGCGAGGGTGGCGAGCTTCACGGAGAGGGATTCCGGATCGAAGCGGCCGTTGCGCCAGGGGATCTCCTGGTAGTCTACCGACTCGTCCAGGATTCCAAAGTAATGGAAAGGGGAGAGCAGCCCTGCCTCGATGCCCGAGAAGAGATCACGCGTGAATACGAGATTGTCGTCACATAACGACAGGATGTCCGATCGATCGGTGCGGTCAGGCGTCGCCGTGAGGCCGAGCAAGAACGCGGCGTCGAAGTGCGCGAGGAGGCGACGGTAGGTCGGTGCTGCTGCATGGTGGAATTCGTCCACGACGATGTAATCGAAGTGGGCGGGCGAAAACCGGTCAAGATGCGCTTCTCGCCCCAATGTCTGGACGGATCCGCATAAGACGTCGGCTTCGACGTCACGTTGCTGGCCCATGTAGAAGCCGACACGGGATCTCGGCCAGATACGCGCGAACGTCTCTGCGGCCTGGTCGAGAATCTCCTCCCGGTGGGCGACGAACAGGACCCTCCGTGCACCGAATTGCCGTGCATCGAAGGCGGACAGCCAGGTCTTTCCCATCCCGGTCGCGAGTACCACGAGGCCTCTGGAGTAGCCGGCTTCCCGTGAGCGCGCTAGGGCTTCCAGTGCCTCGTCTTGAACCGGGGTCGGGGTTGGCGGCGCCTCGACCTCGTGACTTCCGGGAGCAATGGGTCGTGACGGGGGTTTGCGCCGCGCCTCGTAGCTTGCGATCCAGTCATCGGTGAGCGGAACAGCGCGTGGATCGTCGAATAGCGCTTCGAATCGTTGCCATGCCTCCAAATAGCCGTCATCGCCTGGATATTCGACGCGGTAGTTCCATTCGAGCCCGTCCGTCAGCGCCTGCGCGCTGATGTTGCTCGACCCGATAAACGCTTCGCCGCTGCGAACCAGCCCACCGTGGCGCCGAGCAAAGAGATATGCCTTCAGGTGGAAACTCGATCCGGCGGACTCGAAGACGCGTACTTCAGCTCCGCGTTGCGCGAACAGCATCAGCAGCCGAAGCGCCTCCGGGTCCGTCACATCCAGGTAGTCGCTCGTAAGGATACGCACGCGAGTCGTTGTCGGGGCAAGCCGGTAGTTCCCCTTCGCGTCAGCGACGCGCGCGCCGACTTCGTGAAGCTCGTGAGCTGGGGCCTCCGAGGTGGGCGGTGCGAGAATGGCAAGCAGGTCGTCTCGGAGAAGTCTCAGGCCGGTTACCTTAACAAACGCGACGGCGAAGGCGATGTCGTCAGCATGGGCGACCGCGTGACATAGTTCCGGGAGGAAGGGATTCGATGTGCCACCGGTGATGAGCTTGCTCATGGCGCTACCTTGCGCCGGAGTAGAGCGTCGGGCGAGCGTACCGAGTGAGTCGATCGACTGTTATCTGAGGGCCAGCGATTGGTGCCAGCGCGATGGCGCGGCTTCGAGATCCTGGCGCGCAGTCGCGTCTCCTGCTTCCTCAGAAGTGGCAACCGGTGAGCCATCCAGATGCCGTCGGAGCCCAACTCGGCGGGATTCGCCAAATGGGGCCCAGCGCGCAACGAGTACACGCCGGCGTTCCCGGCGGACACGGCGAATCTTACGGTATGATGCTTGGAATACTGCAATGTTGATGACTTGCGCTGGCTAGATCCGAGTCGACACACCCCGCGGGATCTCGCGACCCTGCGCCCAGATGATCGCGGTCGAGGGACTTGGTCAGAGGTCAGCGTATGCCAGCGAAGAACTCCCTCCCCCGTCCTACCGACCTGCTGAGATTGTAGCGAGCATGACGGTCGAATGGAAGCGACTTCGCGCTGTTTCGGCGCGGCAATTGGAACGGTCGAGAGAGGGCGGGTTCCGCATGATGGAACGCTGGGGCAGTATCGTGAAGCGATCGCGATCATCGGGTCGACTAGACTCAACAACAAATTATCCGGCCGGCACCCTGCCACCGTGCACAGGAAGTCCGTATCCGCATCGAGGGAATCGGAATCCTCCTCTTCACGCCAAAGGGCGGGGTTCAGGAAGTCGGCAGCCGAATCGAAGCCCACGTACCTCTCCTCACCGGCGCCATGTCGCCACATGTTCAAGCCGCGGCTGGATTCGATGGAAGGTGCGTAGACGTCATGGATCGCCTTGATGACTTCCAGCTGACTGCCTTCGCCTTCTGAGCAGAACTCCGTCAGGGTGAGGGTTCCTTCCTCGGATTGAAAATGCAGATTGAAACAACTGAAGGCGGCCATATCGAAGACCGATTCGCCAGCGGCATCCTAGCTGCAAATCATGACACCCTCGTTGGCGTCCTCCGGATTAGCGGCATAAATGTGGTTGTTGGATACGGCGATCCAGGAGAAAAAGCGGCCGGCGAACGCCGCGCCCGGTTCCACCCAGAAGAGTCGCTTGTCGGTCTGATATAGCAGTTCTGCCGGGCAAAGGCCAGGATCGGAATCACTCGCTGGTCGCGAATGTTCGCGACGATTGCAGCGACCTCAGCGGCTTCGCGGGGGAGGTCGATTTCACAGATGGCTGCGATGTAATCTGGAACGAGTGGCACTACCTCGGGCAGTTCGGCTGGCAGCCAGCCTTTCAGATAGGAAGCGGCGCTTCCGCCCTAGGAATCGCCATTCGATTGGTCTCCGCTGCCGCTTAGCTCGGATTCTGCCCTGATCTCTCCCTCGATTTCAGCAATCCAGCCGTCTCTCAATTCGTAGATGTAATCCCAAAGACCCTCTTGCTCGATTCGGCTCATGTCATCGACATCATCCGGATCGCCCTCAAGTCCGCGCTCGTTCATGAAATGTTGTGCCGCATCGGAAAGATCCATCGAGCGGGACCGCGTAGAGCCGAGGGTCGTGACGGTGACACCGATCGTTTCGCCGTCGTCCCACATAGTCCGAACAGAAACACCAGAGTCAATCTTAGCCATTCGTTCGTAAACCATGGAACAGAGCGTTTCGATTCCTGCCCCGTTGATATAGAGGCGGATTCGAAGTCCGTCGTATTCATCGATTAGGTCTTCATGCTCCTCCCAGAACGCCTCCAAGACGGAGTTGAGGGCATCCTCGTCGGCGCACTCGCGCGAAGCCTCGTAGGACAGGAGGGTATCGAACGACCCTCGGGTGATCTCGGATGCCAAGCTGCCCTCCGGTTCAACCAACCCCGCGTGGCCGGACGCCCCGGGAACCTCACTTTTGTCTTCGGGCAATGTCGGCACTGCGTTTCGCAAGATTCGCCACTCCGCGTCAATTTCCCTCCTGAGATTGGCCTTCTCGTCCGTGTCGTCCGTCGTCAGATACTGCCGCTGGAGTCGGCCGACCTCTTCCACTCTGTTTAGTAGGGCCTCGACAATGCTTGCGCGATCCAGAGCGCAAAATACGTCCCAGTCAGGATCATCCGCGACCGATTTCTTGAAAACACTGTTTGTTTCACCGAAGCGGGCGCCGATTAACTGGTTTGAACGCACGTTGTAGATACCGAGGAACGGGTGGAAGCCCTGGTCCTGGGGGGACATACACTGCTCGAATTGACCGGGCAATTGTCTGGCGAAGAACTCCCGAAGATCCTCGGGCATGTCCCGCTTCAATGCGCAGGCGTAGTACACCCTCTCGAATATGTCCCCTCCCTCTTGGGACCGGTATCCCGCCAAATCATCCGGATCGACCCACTCCTCGTCGAATCCGTAGAGATTGAAGAACTGTTCGCTTTCGACCAGGGCTGCAAGATCCCGATGCCGGTCCCCGATCAACTCAAGGAGGCCGTCCCCGCCGTCGCGGGCTTCGAACCCTCCGACATCCCGGTAGGTCACGTTGTCGATGGTTGTGCGGCCAGCCCCGCCGTAAATGCCGTTCGCGGAATCAATAACCTGGCAGTCGATGATCTCGGTCCTGGGCGGCTCTTCGCCGACCGCGGCAAAGGCGAAGCCACCCGGGCTCTTCAAGACACAGTTCCTCACCAGCAAGGTGACGTCTCCGGCGGCGAGAATGGCCGCGAATTCCTCGGCGTCTTCGCTGTCTTCCCTGACAACGCTGAGGTCATGAAGGTGCAATTGGCCGGAATCGACGTAGATGGCATTGCCTTCAGAGGAAGTGACGGCGGTCTTGTCCGCGCCTCCGAGACCAATGACCGATAGTTGATAGACGTTGGCATTGATGGGCCCGGAGTACTGCCCGGGCAGCAGGAACGCCAGCGTGGTGGCTCCGTTCCCCCAGATCCATGCTTCGTTGAAGGCGCACTCCTCAGTGATATGGACGCCGTCGCTGTCGCTAGTGGCCAAACCGTCGGGCGCCATCAAGACCAGATGATCCACCCCATCACTATCCCAGAAGGGGTGTTGGGGGCTGAAGCCGGCTGCTTTCAGGTAGTGATATTTCTTGTAGGCGTTCTGGACCTTCTTCTGATCGTCGAGGTAGTTGTCGATGCTGCCGATCAGCCGATACTGGTCCTTCCAGTCGTTCACCAGTTCCAGCGACCTGGCGTACCACTGCCCGGCCCACTTGTTGTCCTCGGTGTTCTCCGCAATGACCTCGGCGATCTTCCGGCAATCATGGGAGTCCGCCTCTTCCTCGAAGTCGACGAGGGCCTTTCTTGCACGATCGGCATCCTGAAGGGAGCCTAGGGCGACCTGCACCAGTCGGATGCGCTCCCAGTTGGCGCCTGCCCGTTCAATTGCTTCATCGACAATCTCGGCCGCAAGCGACGGGTCGTCCAGTTGATTGACTGCCGCCATGGCCGCATTTGCCAGATCATGGGCGTCTTCGGCTTTGTCCCTGATCTGCTGCAGGGCTTCATACTTCAGCGTGGAGTCCTCGCTCGACGCCGATACGAGTTCGCAGAAGTCCTGGAAATTGAACAGATCGGCGCCGAATTCCAGGCCAGCACGGAGCGCCTCGGCACTCAACTCTAATTTCAGGTCATCAGTGAATCCTGACTGGTTGGAGATCCGTCCGACAACGTTTTGAAGGTCGTCGACGCTTTCCATGCCGGCGATATCACCCTTGACGTTCTCGATGAATTCCAGTGTCAGATCCGTGACCTTCAGCTTGCCTAGGAAGAGATAGGTCGTATCGAGGATGTCGTAGCCGAGCGTCTCGAGTCCGTCCTCGCCATCCTCGGCGAAAGCCTGCTCGATCTTCTGTCTCTCTTCCGCCGGCGTGTCTTCGCCGATTTCCAGTTCAGTTGAGCCGTCCCGGAACTGCCAGTCATCGAAGGCTGAGATCGCGATGCCATCATCAGGATCATGGCTCTGGAGGTCCGGCAATTCGTCGACGACTATGTGCCCGGAGCGCCAGTAGATGATCATGGCGACATCATGATCGCCCGCGAACTCTCTACGTTCGTGGATGCAGTTCTTGCCGGTAGGTTCGATTCTCCAGGTCATTTCGCGTCGCTCCTTGGGAAGTCGGGCTCTTGTCGCCATTTGGGCGACATCCCGCTCATTCGGATATGGTCTATTCAGTCAGTATCTATCGCGTACAATGTGGACAGCGAATCAGATCTCCTGTTCAAGGAGGTGACCGTTTTCGCTGAGCCAGAGTTTCGCCTTCTCAGCTTTCGGGGCCTGGGTCTTGACGATGTTCCAGAAACGTGCCGTGTGGTTCGCTTCGATCAAATGGGCGAGCTCGTGGGTGATGACGTAATCGATCACCCAGGAGGGAGCCTTGATCAGTCGCCAGTTGAAATTCACGTTGTTCTTGACGGTACAGGAGCCCCAGCGATAGCGAGCATCGACGATCTTTGCCTGGTTGTATTCGACACCTAGCGCCATCGCCTGATTCTTCACTCTCGGGAGAATGATCGCCTTCGCCCGCGTCTCGTACCACTCCCGCAGGACTCCCTTCGGGGGTTTGTCAGCTGAGACTGGGATCAAGAAGCGTTGATTGAACTCTATCTTGGAGAGCCCACCTCGCACGATCTCGATGCGATAGGCGCGCCCCATATACAGAGCTGACTCCCCGGATACCAGTTCCTTCCCCGGGGGATGGGAGATCGGTTGGTACTTCTTGCCATGACTGAGCTTTTCGAAGATCCACTGACGCCGTGATTCTATTACCTGCGCAATCTTCTCATCTGACGTCGACGCGGGGGCGTGAACGATCACCTCGCGGTCCCTCTCGACCGTGATGGTGAGCTTCCTGCGCTTCGCAGATCTCTTGACGTTGTACTTCAGGTCCATGGCCTCTAGTCCGCGTACAGGATGATGTCGGTGTTCTTCTCGGCGATCTCCATGATCCGGCTGATGATGTGGGCGCGCTTTGGTACAAGGTCCGCAATTTCGGCGAACCTCTCGGAAAGCAGGACGTCCTGAAGGTCCTTCTTGAGCTTGTTGCGGGCGGGGATGCTCTCCCAGAAGCCGGTCAAGCCTAGCTCGCGTTCAAGTTCGTTGAAGACCTGCTGCGTCAAATCAACGAGTAGAGCGATCCTGTCTTCGTCATCGAGGCCGTACGGGGGTGTTTCGTCCGCGGCCACGGGTGTTCCACCGTCCGCTTGAGCGCCTCCGGTGCCGAACAACTCGCGCTGGAACATCCGAAAGAACGGCATCTGCTTCTTCCGGTGCAGACCGTAGGTTGGCTCCTTGCCGGCTTCGATGATCCGGACGCGGAGTTTCTCCAACTCCTCATAGATACGGTCCCAGTTGTCCCGGAATTGCTGGAAAATGGCGGCAAGTGCGTCCGTAAAAGAGGCTCTCAGTTCCGGGTCATCATCCAACTCGATGTCGAGATGGTGACGAATGGCATGTTCGACTTCCGCAGCTTTGGTCTTGGTCCTTTTCCTTTTGCCGACATTGTCCCCGAAATCTTCGTCCAGGATGGAGATGGGGGGGATCTTGATGTCGATTCCCCTGGACTCTAGGTATTTGTCCGTGATGGCCCGCAGCTTGGGCGGGATACCCTTCATACTGAGTCGCTCGTCCCTGAAGTGCTTGCCGGCCAGGGCGTTGATCCCCGCTAGGGCCTGGTATTCGGCGAGGTAGGGCAGGGCTTCCTTGGCGGGAAACACGAGATTCAGGCAGCGCGTGAGCTGCTTGAACGCGAGCATGAACTCGAAGCGAATGTCCTCGTCGTAGAAGACGTCGAAGAACGCGTCGTGGTCGGCCAGGTCGGTCAGGCCGTGCTTGGCCAGCAGGGCTAGGATCTGATCGTGAACGGCCTTCAGCTCACGGAGTTCTTCATCCGGAGAGCTAAGCGCATCGGTGACTTCCTTCTGCTCAAGCTCGTCGTAGTTCTTGATGGCTTTCTTGAGGTCGTGCCCGATGCCGACATAGTCGACCACGAAACCCTTGTCCTTCGACTCGCCACCGACCCGGTTCACGCGGGCGATGGCCTGCAGCAGATTGTGGGCGACCACGACCTTGTCCAGATACATCACCTGCTCGATGGGGGCGTCGAAGCCGGTCAGAAGCATGTTGTTGACGATGAGGATTCCGATGTCGCCATTCGTGCCGTCTTCGTCGCCGCCGAAGGCCATTTTGAAGCTCTTGGTGCTGGCTTCGTGCCGGGAACTGTTGGTGAATTCCTTGAGGTCGAGGGTGTCGTTGGTGCGCCCCGAAATGATCACGTCGGTCTTCATTCGCTTTAGCTGGTCGATGTCGAGGCCATTCGGGTTCGACTTTTCGAGCGCTGCCACGGCCTCTGCGAGGGCTGTTTCGACGTGCTTCTTGTAACGGATGGCGGCAACCCGGCTGCTCGCCACGATCTGTGCCTTGTAGCCGTTGGGGTAGACCTGATCCAGGTAGTGCTGAATCATGTCCTTGGCCTTGGCCTGGATTGTCGGCTCAGCCTCGAGGTAGGCGTCGCGCGAACCGTACCCGAGAATCTGGAGTCTCTGCGCGAGATTGTAGTCGCTGAAGACGTCCACGAAGGCCTGGTCCATCCCGAGCTGGTCGGCGACTTCCGCCTTGTGGGTGCGTCCCTCGTATACGATCTCCAGGGTCACCTTGTCCTCGATCGACTGGCGCATGGTGTACTTGTCGATGTAGTCGCCGAAGACCCGTTCGGTCTTCTCGATGGGCGTTCCCGTATATCCGATCTTCGTGGCGTTGGGGATGCCTCGGTCGAGATTCGCGCCGAGGAGCTTGTACTGGGAGCGGTGGGCCTCGTCCGTCATCACCAGGATGTTGTGCCCGGCGTTCAACTCGGGGAACGTCTCCTCCAGATCCGCTTCGCGGAACTTGTGGATCATGGCCATCACGAGGTCGCTTGTGTCGGTGCCGAGTAGCTCCTTCAGTCGCCGGATGCTGCTCGCGACGTTGACCGTGAAGCCGATGCTCTGGCTGGTTTCGGTCAACTGCTGTTCGAGTTGGGTGCGGTCGGTCACGAACACGACTTTCCAGCTCGAAAGCTGGGCGTGCCGGTACATTTCCCTGACCATGAACATCATGGTCAGGGACTTTCCGCTGCCCTGGGTGTGCCAGATGATGCCGCCCCGTTCCCTGGGTGTTTGGCCCGTCAGAAGGCGGTCCACGGCGAGCTTGACGGCCCGGAATTGCTGGTAGCGCCCGACGATCTTGATCGTCTGACCCGTGTCGGTGGTCGTGAACAGGGTAAAAGTGTGGATCAGGTCCAGCAGATTGCGGCGGTCGAGCATGCCGGCGACAAGACGCTGCTGGTCGTTCGGGGCGCCCTGGCCGTGATCCAGATCGTCGAGGGTCCTGGGGTAAGGATCCGCCCACCTGTAGAAGTACTTCTCGGTGTGCGTGGTGATGGTCCCAAACTTGGCCTGCTGGCGGCAGGTGGCCACGACGAACTGGTTGTAGTAGAACAGCGGAGCGCTGCCCTCGCCCTTGTCGCCGCGCTGCTCGCTGTAGCGCATGATCTGGTCAATGGCCTCGGGGATCGCATCCTTGACCTTCGGGGATTTGCATTCGACCACGACGACAGGCAGACCGTTCAGGAACAGCATGATGTCCGGAATGATGTGATGTTCCGTGCCCAGAATGCGCACCTTCAACTGGCAAACCGCCGTAAAGTCGTTATTGTCCAACTGCTTGAAGTCCACGAGCCCAACGGTCGGGTTCTTCTCGCCTGACTGGCGATTCTCGCTGACGATGGTGTTTTCCAGCAGCAGGCGGAACAGGTGTTTGTTGTTTTCCAGCAGGCTTGTGCCCGGGAAGCTGGCGGTCAGTTGCTTGACCACGTCGTCGACCTGATCATCTTCCAGCCAGGGATTGATCGCCATGATCTGCTTGCGGAGCACCGCCGGCATGATGACGTCGGTGAAACTCTCCCGGCTGGTGTCGTCAGGGGTTTGCTTCACATCGGTCAGGTCGAGGATGTTCCAGCCCAAGCCGGCAAGCTGGTCCAGGAAGGGCTTCTCGACGTGGTTGCGCTCGTCGAGCCGAATGTGCTTGGGCGTCTTGTCGATGCTCATGTGGGCGCCCCTTCTTCCAGCAACGCAATTACGCGGCGATTTCCCGTCAGGAGGTCTTGCATTAGGCCCGTCTTCAACCTCGCAAGCTTCTCAAGTCCATTCAGGTACCGATCTAGTTTTTCATCTATTGCTCGAAGCACCCCCGCAATGCGTTCCTGTTCGTCCCGATGTATTGGCATGAGCAAGGCAGTATTCGAGACAATGCCAGTGTTCAGGTTGCCTTGGGTGCCTACCTGCCTTCTCCCCGAAAATTCATCCTCTTTACCATGCAAGTAGTAGTAGAACCATTCGCGTTCGATCTCGTCTGACAAGCCATCAAACCACACGAAGCCGTCGTGGATACATACCGGGTACGTCGTAATGATCGGTCGGCCGATTGTGGCGCAGATGCTCAAGATCACCTCACCGGGATCAAGCAGCACACTGTGCCGAACACCCAAGGGAGACAACTGCTGGGTCGTAGTGCGGAGGTACTTTCGTGATGCAGTCACATCCGCAATCCTGACCCACCCAGCTTCGCCACCCCACCATTTCGGGTCTTGAATAGGTCGCGGAGACGCGCCACGCTTCACCTTGCAGTAGTTACCAATTGTCGAAGCATGCCATTCCACCGGAATGCGGCCAAGTGGTGAGTCCTTGAACTTGTGGGTGGCTTCGGAGCGTAGGTTGCCTTGTTCGTCGATGCCAAGGGTGAGCAGGTCCTGCATCAGGCCGGTCTTGATGCGTTGTTGCTTGGCGATCAATGCCTCCGTATGCTCAATCGCCTGATCCATCGTTGAAAGCACTTCGACGATCTTGGCCTGCTCTGCAGGCGGCGGAGTGAGGACCGGGATTCTATAGAGCACCTCGCGAGAAAGACTGGGCACTCCTGTCGCTTCATTCAAGCTGCGTATATCCACTCTGCACAGGAAGTAATAGAGCCACTTCGGCAAGCATTCCACGAAGTCACTGAGGAAGTAAGCCGTATCAATGGTCCAGAAGCGTCCGGCAGCCAATTTGACGCGGTCTATCGAGCCCTTACGCCCGAGTATCAGGGATTCGCCATCGTATAGGTATGAGGTACCAATGCGTCCTGTGTCTGCCGTGCCATAGACTGGATACGTTCCGTAGGGATCAAGGATGGCGGAGGGATCACGGCCATAGTTGATCTGCGCAAGCCCACGCAATGGCTTCAACTGCCACCCAGATGGAACCGTAAGCTCACTCATGACCGATACCCCAAATCCACAAGATACTCAGTAAGTTGCTCAACTGTGTCCTGTCTGGCTTTCTCCAACTGCTCGTTAGCGACAGCGTACTTGTCCCACAGGTTCTCAATACCTGCGGTTAGCGCGCGCTTCTCAGCGCTGAGGTAGCGATTCAGTTCGCCATGCGCGATGTCGTAGATCTTTTTGAGGATGAGCTGGCGGGCCTGCTCCTGCGTGATCTGACCGCCGATCTCAGTTAGCAGCCCATCCGTACGGGCGATGCGTGCCTCCAGTGCCGTCTTGTCTTTCTTTAGGGCGGTGATCCTCCGCTTCTCTGATTTGTCTTCGGGATCAAGTTCGGCGATGCGGCCGTCCACCTGCTTGGCGAGTTGGAGGTTCTCGGCTTTGAAGTCATCGCCGCCGAGTCGTTTGAGTTCGAGCTTGAGCACCAGTTCGTCGGTCTTGGCCTTGAGTCTCGCCTTGGCGTCCTTGATCCGCTTCTCGATCTCCTTGAGCGCCTTGTCCTGAGCTTTGAGGGCCTTGAGCTCCTTCTTGCCCGACTCGCCGGTGGTGTCCTTCAGGTCCGCGATCAGTTCCTTGAGGGCCTTCTTTGTGATGGCAGCGGTGACCTTCTCATTTTCATCCGGCTCGTAGCCGGCTACTTCCTGGGCGGTCTCCACAGCCTCGTCCAGTTCCGCCTGGGCTTCGGCGATTCCGGATTCGAAGGCCTCGATCGCGTCCGCTTCGGCCTGGTAGAATTCCGCGATCAGGTACTCATCCGGGATCAGGCTGTGGTGCCAGCCGGTCGAGACGATGGTCTTGAGATCAAATCGGATCTGCTGCCACCAGTTCACGAAGACGCCGGCGCTTTTGAATTCGTCGAGTGCGCCAAAGGGGACGATCTGGGCCTTCAGCGACGAGAGCAGTTCGTGACGGACATCCGGCATTTTCTTGCCGCCGTTGTTGGCGTTCTCAAGCTCGGCGAAGTCGTTGCGAGCAACGGACCACCACGTTTCGAGGACGTCCTGGTGGTTCCTCACGGTTTTCTGCAATGCCGCATCGCCTTCGATCACAGTTCTGATCGCGTGCTTGGCGGAGATGGCCGGCATGAAGGCGAAGTAGCCGGGGCGCTCGGGCTGGAACAGGGCATCGGGCGAGACACCGAACTTGCTGAACTCGCCCCCAAGCGCTTCGACCTCCCCTTCGGGGATGCCACCGATGAGGTGAGCCTGCACGTCCTCGGGCTCCGGCTCCGGTGTGTTGTCGACGTACCGACGGATGTTGAGGTTGTAGTCGTGGGTGTCGACGATCTCGGCCTTGTCGACCAGGCGGGAGTACTTAGGCAGTTCGATCTTGTGGGTGAAGACGTGATCGATCTTCTCGATGTCCTCGGGCCGGAGCTTGTTCTGGCTCTTGCCTTCGGCATACTCCCGATCGGCGTTGATGAACAGCACCTTGCCGCGCAGCGCATCGGATTTGCTCTTGTTGCAGACCAGGACGCAGGCGGGAATGCCCGTGCCGTAGAACAGGCCGGGGGGCAGGCTGATGATGGCCTCGATCCAGTCGTCGTTGATGAAGAGTTCGCGAATGAGCTTTTCCTTGCCGCCCCGGAAAAGGACGCCGTGGGGCATGATCGTGGCCATGTGCCCGTCGGTCTTGAGGCTGGCGAGCATGTGCTGGACGAACATCAGATCTGCCTTCTTGCCGGTCTCGGGGCACCACTCACGGAATCGGCTGGGGTGCTTGACGTTTGCTCGGCTGTAGTTCTGCGAGAAAGGCGGATTGGCCAGGACGCGGTCGAACTTGCGGACTTGGCCGCTCTCCAGGATCAGCGGGTCCTCCAGGGTGTCCCCGTTCTCGATGGTGAACCGGGTGATGTTGTGGAGGATCATGTTCATGTTGCAGATCGACCAGACCGTGCCGTTGGAATCCTGGCCGTAGAGGGCCAGGTCGTTGGCGTCCTGGCCCTGTTCTTCGATGTACTGGTGGGACTGGATCAGGAATCCACCGGAGCCGGCGGTGGGGTCGTAGACTTCGTGGCCGGCCTGGGGCTTGGTCAGCTGGACCAGGAGGCGAACGACCTCCCCGGGTGTGTAAAACTCTCCACCCTTCTTGCCGGCGCTGTCGGCGAAGTACTTGATCAGGTATTCGTAGGCCGCCCCGAGCAGGTCGGGAAACTCGAAGTTGTCGTTGATCAGGACGAACTGCGCCTGATTGAAGTGGTCGAGCAGATCCTTCCATTTCTGGTCGGGGATCTTGGTCTTTCCCTTCACTTCGTTGAAGTTGATGTTGTTCTTCAGAACGCCGTCCAGGGCGTCGTTCTCGTCTTCGACCGCCCATAGGGCCTTGTTCAGCATGCTACCGATGTCTTGCTTGAGATCCTTCAGCGCGGGGACCAGCTGCCCTTTATCGTCGGTCCAGGATTCATGCCAGCGGGCACGGACAGGCACGAAGAAGGTGTCGCCGTAGGAGGTCTTGTCTTCCAGCAGCTCTTCGAGTTGGTCGGGGTTGTCCTTGAACCGGTCGGCGTACTGCCTGCGGACCTGCTCCCGTTTGCGGTCGAATTCGTCCGACAGCCGCTTGAGGAACAGCATGCCGAAGATGAATTCTTTGAATTCGGAGGCGTCCATTTTCCCGCGGAGGATGTCTGCGGCTTTCAGAAGGAAAGACTCGAGTTGATTGATCGTGATCTTGTCGGACTTCATCATCTGCCTTGCTGGTGGTGGTGCTGGCCCGTGTGAATCACAGAACGACTAGTAGCTGGCCGATCAAGTCTGGCTCAGACAATAGCGCAGGTGATCGTATCTGATCGCACACGTGCCGTCGATGCTGCATTCTGCTGTTGGATCTGCATATACGCCATTCTACAAGAGCTCACCCCGAATCTTGAGGCGAGACCCAGCGGACCAGTGACTCCGCGAAACGGCTCGAGATCGGGTCCTTGTGACCTGAGACAATCTTCGCGAACTGGTGAAAGCCGATGACGCTGAAAGGTACCCCCGCGTCGGCGAACAGCTGCGTCACCCAAGTCTGCAATTTGCTCTTTGGCTGAATCAGGACCACCCGACTGGAATCGGGTCCCCGGCTGACCGTGGAGCCGGCCAGACCCATCTGCTCCAGGATGGATTGCAGTGCCGCGTACTTGGTCTTCTGCCGCGTCGCCTTCGCGATCTGCTGCAATTCCTCGAGAACCGTTAGCGGGGGACGGAGGGCCGCGCTAATCAGGTATTCGAACTGGGCCCGACGCAGGCTATTGTTGTCCGTTTTCAGTTCCACATACACCAGCGTCCGGCCATCTTCAGTGACGGCCAGATAGTCCACCTTGTCGGAGCGGTTCGAATGTTGCTGCTTGACCGGAAACTCAGGGACGACGGTGCGATTGATGGGGGTACTCAGGGCGTCTTTCAGGACATCTGGGAGATACAGCGAGAAAAAGATATCTGCCCGACGCTCTAGCTGATAGGAGGGTAGGCGCTTCCAGTGATCCAAGCGGTCGAACACGGCGTTGGTATCGATCATCGACTCTCCGTGCCTCCTGGTTGCTGGGGACCGCGCCCAGCTACCCCATCCTTGCGAACCGGCACCTCGCAGCGGAATCCAGGTTTCCCGATCTGTTTGTCGTACAAACGAGTAGGACGTTTAGCATTCGAGATCTTGGGCGAAGAGTTGTTCGATCTTAACTTGCCGCTCACGTCACGCCGTGGTCGCTTCGCTGAGGGCACCAATCACATCTACCAGCGCGAGCGTATCCTGCGCGCAGTAGGTCCGTAACGCTGCGAGCACGCGCGATCTCTCGGCGGCGTCGACGTTCCCGAACACGACCCGCTGGAACTCCCTCGCAGCCTGCCCGCCCTCGGTGATCTCCATGCCTTCATATGTCGTGCCTGTCACCGCAGGCAGCACGCTCTTCAGGGAACAGCTACCGCGCTGACTGGCATCGTGCCACCAGAAGTTGCGGAACGGGATGATCAGATCCTGAAAGCGCTCGACCAGCCCAAGCAGGAAAACCGCGTGAGCGGGGAAATCCGCCGCCATTTCGCGCAATCTCGCCTGCTCGAATCCCATGTTGTAGGCCAGAATTATCCCTTCCGGTCCGATCGCCCTGAGTGCTTCGATCAGCGCAGGCCGTGGATCAGCGGCAGTCTCCGCCAGGAACTCGACGTGGCGAGGCCTGGCACCGGGGGCGTCGATGCTGTGTAGAGAGAACTGGAAAGGGATCTGCTGGTATGGGCGGGTCCCGTCGAACAATGGTACCGCCGGCATCATCGTCTCGAAGTCAAAGCAATGGATCGGGTAACTCAGGCCATCGATCCACTGCCTGATCTCAGCCGGTTGGATCCAGGTCCGTCCGCTACGCGTTGCCTCCTGCTGGATGCACTGTTTGGCGCTCAGTTCCGCGGCCGGGACATCGACCAGTCGGGTGACGTCACCCGCGATCATGGTGAAGGCCTTCTTCTTGCCCAGGCGATACAGATCAAGGACGCAGTCATGAGGCAGAAACGACGAGCATGCCGGCCACAGGTCACACCGATACGGGTCTAAACAGTGCTCCCCGATCGGTGTAGCAGGCCGCTCTCCGGCGATCACCGCCTGCATGCGCCGGACATTCTGCGACACGTCGGGCATCACCGCGCGCGCATTCGCGGTCACATCCTCGGCGTGAAAGAGGCCCTGGACATCGATCTCGCCCTGTCGCACGTACGCGTTGTCGAGATGAACGAGATACAAGCGGTCGAGCATGACTCCACACCGTTCGATCGCCCAGGCCTGGAATGCTACGTCGTGCAGGTTGACGTCCTTGACGCCGGTCGCGCTCTTAACCTCGTACAGGTCCCAGGTCTCGCTGTCAGCTGGCACCAGCAGGTCGGCACGACAGTAGCAGCCATCGACGAGGAAACTGGCCTCGTAGAGTGGGATCCGCTGCTTCATCAGTTCAAGCGTTTCGGCCGCCGTCCTCTCCATAGGCCCTTTCGCGTCATCATTCCAAAGGATTTCGACGCCGCCAGGAAACAGATCCTTGGCCAGTTCGCCGACCAGATGGCCTGTGTCGAAGATCGTCTGTTTCGCGGCGTCGGGCAGCGGGATCGCACGGCGGTCGTTGTAATGAGTCCACAGCAATTTCGGGCACTGCAGTCCAGCGACATACTTCGATTTAGAGACGGCGGCGGTCATCAGTTTGCTTTCGTCGTATGGCAATCGTACCGTGCGGGTAGATCATAGCGCGGCCATGGAGGATCCGGAATCCGGAAATAGTAGAATCCTTCCGCGTTCCATTAGACGGAGCGATTATGGCGTTTGGCGGCAATGCAGTCATCGCGGCGCAATGGAGCAGAAGCAACTTGACCGGATAAAGCTTGAGGAGCCGGGGCGTAGGCCAGGGGCCTCCCAAGAGGCAGACCTACCGTAAACGGCTAAGTAACCGCACCTAGACGGAAGTTCCTGGCGCCTCAAGAGCAGATCTCTTTGTCGTCTCGTCACTTGAGCG
>CAZUJZ010000037.1:0-13644 GCA_964620665.1 uncultured Desulfofustis sp.
TAGCCTTGCCGATACGTGGTGCCGACGGCCAAATGCCGCCAGTCGGTGCCGATAACCAGGAATTTTCGTTCAATCTCGATGCCCATCGTTCGCCTCGTTTTCGGTTGTCGGTGTCGACGGGGCGCCGCCGGGTCGCGCTTGATCGGCTTCCGGGGAGGGGTGCTGGCGCCGTTGGGGTCTGAGCACCATGTTCATGTCCGGCAGGTAGTCGCGAAAAACGGTGCCGTAGATTTCCCATATGGTGATGAACAGCGCCGCGATGATCGGGCCGATGATGATGCCGAGGATACCGAACATGGTAATGCCGCCCAGAGTGCCGAAGAGCACGAACAGATCGTGCATTTCGGTATCCTTGCCGACCAGGCGGGGGCGCACCAGGTTGTCGAGATTACCGGCCACCGCGCCGCAGAGTACCGCCAGGATCAGAGCGCCGGTGAAATCGCCGATGAGCAGCAGGATGATCAGCGCCGGCACCCAGACCAGGGCCGTGCCGAGGGCCGGGATGATCGATGCCGCCGCCATGACCGTGCCCCAGAATACCGAGCCTTTGATGCCGGCCAGGGCAAAGGCCAGACCGCAAATCGAACCTTGCATCAGGCCGATGATCAGGGTGCCCTTGATGGTGGCCCGGGTTACCGAAGTGAAGCGGTGCAGCAGCAGTTGCTCGTCGGCATCGCGCAGCGGCAGAAAATAAAGAATCTTGCCGAGGAGCACGTCGCCCATGAACAGGAAATAAAACATCACATACAGCATCACGATCGTGCCGAAGATCGCCGTGATGGTCAGATTGGCCACCGAAGACAGGCCGTCGATCAGGAAGGAGCTGACGGTGCCGACCAACTGGCCGGCCTTTTCGATCAGCACGTCGCGATAGGGCAGGAGCTGGTCGAGATAGGGGATTTTTTCGATATAGCGGTTGAGAACCGTCGGCTCGTTGATCAGGGTCTGGACAAACGGCGTGATCGACTGGGCGACGTTGATCGCCTGGCCGACCACGACGCCGATCAACACCGACAGTGGCGCCAGGACCAGCAGCACCATGGCGATCACCGTCAGGACCGAGGCGATCTGCGGGCGGTCGCCGAGTTTCTCGGCCAGCCAGCGATGGGTCGGGCTGAGCATCGCGGAGAACAGCCCGGCCATGAACAGCGGCATTAAAAATTGCTGGATCATCGACAAAAATATGGCCGAAATAATCAGCACCAGGCCAAGTAAAACCAGTTTTTGAACGGATTCGGTGTGCATGGAACCTCGGTGTTAACGGCGACTTCCCGGCAGCCGCTCGAAACGGTTGATATCTGTGTTTTTTCTGACGTCGTCGGCCTTGAAGACGGCGCCGTTCATGACGATATAGACCCCGGCGGGCAGGGTCTGCACGCCAATCAGGGCGCCGCCGATGTTGAACAGGGCGTCGCTGGTGTGAAACAACGCCGGTTGCAGGGCGCCGGTCAGGACAATGGTCTTGCCGGCCACCTCGGCCAGGACCCGGCCGGTTTCGACCATGGTGTCGGTGCCGTGGGTGATCAGCACCCGGTGCTCCGGAGCTTCAGCCGTTGCTCGGCAGATGGTCCGGCGGTCCTGATCGGTGAGATCGAGACTGTCTTTGCGCATCAGGGAAACAATCCGATACGGGGGTGCCAGGTTCAGTTCGGCCAGCAGTTTTTCCACGTGCGGCGGACCGACTTCATAGGTGCTGCGGGCATCGAAGTAGAGTTTGTCGATGGTGCCGCCGGTGGTCAGGATCAGGATCGGTTCCATGGCATGATCACGATGCGTGAAGTTCCGGCTCAAAGCAGTCTCGGTATCGGCCTATCGGTAATCGCCCGACCCGGCTTACCCGGGCTCTCGTCTGTCGGTCCGAAGCCGGCAGGCGGCTGCCGCCGTCAAAAGATTTGTCTCTGTCTTTTATCCGTGTTTATATACTTGCTTCAAGGAGAAAGTGGTATTTTTTCAATGAAGGCCGCCGGCCGACCACGGTTCGGCGAAATGTTCAACCGCTAATGCGCCAGGGGGTAAAAGATGAAGGTAGTGGCATTTAACGGCAGTGCACGGAAAAAGGGAAATACGACTCTGCTGCTCGAGGCGGTCCTGCAACCGCTGGCTGAAGCGGGAGCGGAGACGGAATTGGTCGAGTTGGCCGGGACCAACCCGAAAGGCTGCAGGGCCTGTTATGTCTGTTTCAAGGAAAAAGACGGTACCTGCGTGGTCAAGGACGACATCATCAATGACTGTATCGCCAAGATGGTTCAGGCGGACGCCGTCATTCTCGGCTCGCCGACCTATTTCGCCGATGTTTCCAGTGAGATGAAGGCCCTGATCGACCGCTGCGGTATGGTCAGCCGGGCCAACGGCGATCTCTACCGGCGCAAACTCGGAGCGGCGGTGGTTGCTGCTCGCCGGGCCGGCGCAATTCATGCCTTTGATTCGATGAACCATTTCTTTTTGATCGGCCAGATGATCGTCGTCGGCTCGAGCTATTGGAATATCGGTCATGGCCGTGAAAAAGGCGATGTGAGCGGTGACGAGGAGGGCATGAAAACCATGCGGCAGCTCGGCGAAAATATGGCCTGGCTGTTGACCAAGCTGAAAAAAGCGTAGCCGGAGAGCTCCGGCGATGGCAACGGACAAGGCGGCGGCTACCGTCCTGGTCGTCGACGACGAACAGGTGCATCGCTTCATGCTGCGCTCACTGCTGCAGGAGTGGGGCTGGCAGTGTGTCGAAGCCGACGACGGGGATACCGCGGTCGCGGCCGTGCGCGAGCACGCCTATGACGCGGTGTTGATGGATGTGCGCATGGCCCGGATGAGCGGCCATGAGGCCTTTGCCGAGATTCACCGGATCAGGCCGGCATTGCCGGTGATTATCATGACCGCCTATTCTTCGGTCGACGATGCGGTCAACCTGATCAAACAGGGAGCCCACGACTACCTGACCAAACCACTCGATTTCGACCGGCTGCGGCTGAGCCTGCGGCGAGCCGTCGATCACCACCAGGTGGAAGAGCGCCGGCAGCAGGCCGGTGGGGAGCGGGGAGAACTGGAAACCAGGATCATCGGCGACTCTGAGCCGATGCGTGAGCTGCTGGAGATGATTTCCTATGTGGCACCGACCGAGGCATCGGTACTGATCACCGGGGAGTCCGGCACCGGCAAGGAATTGGTAGCCGAAACCCTGCATCGCAACAGTGCGCGCCGACAGGGGCCGTTCATCAAGGTCAATTGTGCGGCGCTTGCCGATACCCTGCTCGAATCCGAATTGTTCGGCCACGAAAAGGGGGCTTTTACCGGCGCGGATCGGCGTCGCGACGGCCGTTTCGTGCAGGCTGACGGGGGAACGCTGTTCCTCGATGAGATCGGCGAGACCACGCCGGCCATGCAGGTCAAACTGCTTCGGGCCTTGCAGGAAGGAGAGGTGCAGCGGGTCGGTGGTGAGGAGCTGCTGTCGGTGCAGGTGCGTATCATTGCCGCTACCAACCGTCATCTCGAAGAAGAGGTGGCCGCCGGGGCGTTTCGCGAGGATCTTTTTTACCGACTGAACGTGGTGACCATCGAGGTGCCGCCGCTGCGCCGGCGGCGCCTCGATATTCCGCTGCTGGTCGACTTTTTTGTCAAACAGTTTGCCGACAAGAACCGTCGCCGGGTCCAGGCGGTCACACCCGCCTGTATGGAACTGCTTTGTTCTTACCCGTGGCCGGGCAATGTCCGGGAATTGGAAAATGCCATCGAGCGCGGCATCATTTTAATGCGTGGCGACCAATTGACCGAGAAAAGCCTGCCGTTGCAGGTGCAAAACTATGCCAAGCAGCAGTCCGACGACGACGAACAACGGCCGGCCACGTTGCAGGAGGCCCAGCGGTTGCTGATCCTGCAAACGCTGGAGGAGACCGGCGGCAACAAGAGTGAGGCGGCGCGTCGCCTCGGGATCACGCGTAAAACCTTGCAAAACAAATTGCAGAAATACGATGAACCGTAAGCCGGGATCCCCCCTGGCCGAGGTGTGACAGGCGCAGTCTCGGCCTTTCTTTCCCCCTTTTACCGTTTTACATTTCCGTCAGATGCAGCCGAAATCGGGCCGGAGACCGTTCTGTGCTTTTTTCCGGGGTCGGCTTGACAACGAAAAATGCGCTCATTATTGTTCGCTCAAGCTTTGAGGACGCGTCCACGGAATCAACGTTCCGGACGAACAATTGCGTGCGCATCGCTCAGTTCACGTGCAGGTTTTATCAGCGGAGGTATTGGTGAGTAAGGACAGCAAACACGAACAACCCCGGGAAGACGAAGTGGCAGAACAAGCGGAGACGACGCCTTCTAGCGAGGGAGAAGCACTCATGCCGGAGGATGAGAGTATCGAGCAGCAGCTTGAAAGAGCGCTTGCCGAGTCTGCCGATCTGCGCGATAAGGTGCTGCGTGTTGCCGCTGAGTTTGAGAACTACAAAAAGCGGATGGAACGCGAACGGGCGACGATGCTCAAGTACGCAGGAGAGCCGATTTTTCGCGAATTGCTGCCGGTGGTCGACAACCTCGAACGGGCCGTCAATCAGGGCATCGTCGACGGTCTCGATCCGGAAAAGAATCTTGAGGCGTTGCGCGAAGGTGTTGAACTGACATTAAGAAATCTGCTCGGTGTCCTGGAAAAATTCGAGGTCAGGCCGCTGTCCAGTGCCGGCGAGCCCTTTGATCCGAATGTCCAGGAAGCGCTGGCCATGGAGCCAAGCGACTCGGTGCCGGCCAACCATGTGATCAGCGAATTTGAGAAAGGTTACAGCTACAAGGATCGCCTGTTGCGGGCGGCGCGGGTGGTCGTGTCTTCCGGGGCCGCGCAATGATCGGCCGGGTCGCAGAAGAGTGTGTCGATCCCCTTGACAACCCTGGATAAATGAGAATTGTGATAGTGGATTATCTGACAATTAATAGGTCCGGCAGGAATTCGGAGCGGAACTGACGGCCCGGTTTATTTGATATAAGGAGAGGAACTATGGGTAAAATCATCGGAATTGATCTTGGTACCACCAACTCTTGTGTGGCGGTAATGGAAGGCGGTGACCCGAAGGTAATCGCTAATTCGGAAGGAAACAGAACGACACCGTCGGTGGTGGCCTTTGTCGATAATAATGAGCGGCTCGTCGGGCAGGTTGCCAAACGGCAGGCGGTGACCAACCCGACCCGCACCCTGCATGCCGTCAAGCGCTTGATCGGCCGCAAGTTTACCGATGCTGAGGTGCAGAAATCGATCAATCTGAGCCCCTTTAAAATCGTCGAAGGGACCAACGGCAGTGTGGCCATCGAAGTAGAGGGAAAAAGCTATCGACCGGCAGAAATCTCGGCGATGGTATTGGGTAAGATGAAACAGACGGCGGAAGAATACCTCGGCGAAGAGGTTACCGATGCGGTCATTACCGTACCCGCTTATTTCAACGACTCGCAGCGGCAGGCCACCAAAGACGCCGGCAAGATCGCCGGTCTCAATGTGCAGCGGATAATCAACGAGCCGACCGCCGCTTCACTGGCCTATGGTCTGGACAAGAAGAGCGAGGAAAAGATCGCCGTTTTCGATCTCGGCGGCGGTACCTTCGATATCTCGATCCTGGAAATCGGCGATGGGGTGTTTGAAGTCAAGTCGACCAACGGCGATACGTTTCTCGGCGGTGAAGATTTCGACATGCGGATCGTCAACTGGTTGGCCGATGAATTCAAACGCGATCAGGGAGTCGATCTGCGCGGCGACAAAATGGCCCTGCAGCGTCTCAAGGAAGAGGCGGAAAAAGCGAAGATGGCTCTGTCCAGCACCGTCGAGACCGATATCAATCTGCCGTTTATCACCGCCGATGCGACCGGTCCGAAACATCTCAACGTGAAACTCAGCCGTTCGAAATTTGAAGGGCTCGTCGAGGACCTGATCGATCGTACCATCGGTCCGTGCCGCACCGCACTGAAGGATGCCGGTCTCGAACCGTCGGACATCGACGAGGTTATCCTGGTCGGTGGAATGACCCGGATGCCGCGGGTTCAGGCCAAGGTTGAGGAGATTTTCGGCAAAACCCCGCACAAAGGTGTCAATCCCGACGAGGTCGTGGCCATCGGCGCTGCCATCCAGGGCGGAGTCCTGCAAGGCGATGTCAAGGACGTCCTGTTGCTCGACGTTACTCCGCTCTCGCTGGGCATCGAGACATTGGGCGGCGTGACCACCAAACTGATTGAAAAGAATACGACGGTGCCGACGAAAAAGAGTCAGATCTTTTCCACCGCCGCCGACAATCAACCCGCCGTATCCATCCATGTGCTTCAGGGTGAACGGGAGATGGCCCAGGACAACAAGACCATTGGCCGTTTCGAATTGACCGATATTCCCCCGGCTCCCCGCGGCGTGCCCCAGATCGAAGTGACCTTTGATCTCGACGCCAACGGCATTTTGCACGTGTCGGCCAAGGACCTCGGTACCGGCAAGGAACAATCCATCCGTATCACCGCTTCTTCCGGCCTCACCGAGTCGGAAATCGAGAACATGAAGAAGGATGCGGAACTGCACGCCGAAGAAGACCGCAAGCGCCGTGAACTGGTCGAGGCCAAAAACCAGGGCGATGCCCTGGTGCATGCGACGGAAAAGAGCCTCAAAGAACTCGGCGACAAGGTCGACAGTGAAACCAAGGGCAACGTTGAGAAAGAACTCGAAAACGTCAAAACCGCCCTGAAGGGTGACGATCTTCCGGCGATCAAGAGCGCCATCGAAGCGCTGACCACTGCATCACACAAGTTGGCGGAAATCATGTACGCCCAGGCTTCCAAGGAAAACCCCGATGGCGGCGATGGTGGACCCGAAGGTGGGCCTTCTCAGGCCGGCGGCGGAAAGAAAGGCGGCGGCAAGGGCGATGACGATGTTGTCGACGCCGATTTTGAAGAAGTGAAATAGTCGAGCCGTCGACGGCTTGAACCAGGTTGCCGGCAGGTAGCTGTGGGGAGGGGGATTTTTTCCCTCTCCCCTTTTTTTTTGTTTTCCGGTAAGGTGTCTTCCGTTTTACATCGGCACCGAGCCAGAGCGGGAAGATGCCTTATCAACGGAACAAATCGCCATGAGAATCTTATCAGGGATCCAACCTTCGGGAAAACTCCATATCGGGAACTACTTCGGTATGATGAAAACGATGATCGGCCATATGGAGCGGGCGCAGCTCTATGTTTTCATCGTCGATCTGCATGCGCTGACCTCGGTACACGATCGTGATCGGTTGGCGCAGGGAACCATCGAGGCCGCTGCCGATTTCCTCGCCCTCGGCCTCGATCCGGACAAATGTTTGTTCTGGGTACAATCCGATGTTCCGGAGGTCTGCGAGTTGACATGGATTCTCTCGACCATCGCCCCGATGGGGCTGCTCGAGCGCTGTCATTCGTACAAAGACAAGATTGCCAAAGGCATCAGTCCGAGTCATGGCCTGTTTTCCTATCCGGTCCTGATGGCCGCCGATATTCTGCTCTACCAGGCCGAACGGGTGCCGGTTGGCAAAGACCAGAAACAGCACCTCGAAGTCGCCCGCGATCTTGCCCAGAAGTTCAACACCGAATTCGGGGAGACCTTCGTCATCCCGGAACCGGCCATCGACGAACAGACGGCGACGGTACCCGGTCTGGACGGGCAGAAGATGTCCAAGTCCTATGACAATACGATCCCGATCTTCCTCGACGGAAAAGCACTGAAAAAGAAGATCATGGCCATCCAGACCGACGCGACGCCGGTCGAGGAACCGAAGAATCCGGAAACCTGCAATCTGTTCCAGATTTTCCGACTCTTTGCCTCGCCGCAGCGCCTTGCCGAAATCCGCGACCTGTATCTGCATGGGGGCGCGGCCTACGGTCATATCAAGCTGGAATTGTTCGAACTGATCAGCGAGCATTTCGCTGCGGCCCGGGCCCGCAAGAATGAACTGCTGGCCGATCCGGGCGAGGTTCGGCGAATTATGAAACACGGCGCGGAAAAGGCCCGGGCGCAAGCCGTCACGACCCTCGATCTGGTTCGCGACCGGGTCGGTCTGCGCTATTGACAGTCGGCAAAGGAGCAACGACATGACGGATTACGGCATTACCCGAGAAGAAGCCTATGAGCTGGTGCGGGCGCATCTGCTCAACCAACACTTGGTCAATCACAGTCTGGCCGCCGAAGCAGTGCTTCGAGCGGTGGCTGAGGAGTTGGGGGAAGATATCGACAAGTGGGGGCTGGCCGGGTTACTTCACGATCTCGATGCCGAGAGTCACCCGGACCTGGACACCCATACCACCGGAACCGCCGAGATACTCAATGACCGAGGTGTCGATGCGGAGATTGTCGAGGCGATCTGCCTGCACAACCCACAGGCCCATCCCGGCGCCACGCGGTCAAAACCGTTGCATTACGGTCTGGCCGCCGGGGAAACGGTGACCGGCCTGATCGTTGCCGCCGCGCTGGTGAACCCGGAGAAAAAACTTGCTGCGGTCAAGCCGAAGTCGGTGCGCAAACGTTTCAAGGAAAAGGCCTTCGCCCGCGGTGCCGACCGTGCCATCATTGCCGAGTGCGAAATGATCGGTATCGAGGTGCCGCATTTCTGTGAACTGAGCCTGGCGGCGATGCAGCGCATTGCCGATGATATCGGATTGTAGAAAGCGCTGGCTGAAACCGAGCTACTGCACCTGATTCTTGCTTGCCCGGTGATCGATGTCGACAAGCCCTTTTAGCAGCAGGTGATCGATCCGTTCGTTGATGGCGATCTCTTCCTCTGCCGAGATATTGGAAATAAAGGCAAAGGTCCCCTGATTCCAGGAAAGGACATGGAAAAAGGCGTCTTTAACCTGGGCCTTCAGGGAGTCCAGCAAGACGTTTTCCCGAACGAATCCCTTCTCCATCAATATCGCCCCGAGACGGGCCTGCTGATTCCCGTTGCTATGGATGGTAAGGCACTCGGCGAGTTGTTCCCGGGTGATTTCGTTTGATTCGAGCAGTCGCTGACCCAATTGTTTCTGCCGGGTGTGCAGCGTTCCCCAGACCAGGCTACCGCCCTTGAAATAGAAGGTGGCCTTGGCCGGGGGGTTAAGCAGCAGCAGCTTCCCGGAGAGACTGGTGTGATAGAGAAGCTGAAAGACGCTTTCTATCGATATGACATCCAGTGAGCCTTGAAAATCAACGGTCTTTCGCTTCTCGGCAATTTTGGTCATACCCCTGTCTGCCTGGTGACGTGTGCCTGGGTCTTCCTCGATGGACGCGGTTGCGGGCCCCCCCCGTCGCGCTCCATGTATACCTGTCGCTCTTATTGTAGCGAAAAGCAGACAAAAGAACAATCGGGATAAATACCGGGGCGAATAACTGGTAAATATACCTGGGGTTACGATGTATCAGAAAAAGGTAGCACGACGCCAATACGAACCATCCCCACACCCCATCTGAAAAACGTTTTTGGGTGTCTGCAGAGCATGACACACCCCAGCTTGACAGCGGCGTGTGGGGTGCGCTGGCGCCTGCCGATCTTTAAAAATCAACCAGCTCTACGTCGAAGACGAGCACGGCGTTCGGCGGGATCGGCCCTCTGCCGGCACTGCCGTAGGCAAGCTGCGGCGGGATGATCAGCGTTCGTTTTTCTCCTTTTTTCATGGTCAGAAAGGATTCATCCCAGCCCTTGATCACCCGGCCTGTCCCGACCGGAAACCGGATCGGCTGACCGCGGTCGTAGGAGCTGTCAAACGGGGTGCCGTCAAGGAGCCTGCCGGCGTAGTGGGCGGTAACGGTGGTTCCCTGGGCAGGAGTGGTATCGCCGCTGCCTTCTGCGGTAACCAGGTATTTGAGACCGCTCGGCGTGGTGATTGCGTCGGCAAATTGGCTGTCGATCAATTCCTGCTGGGCTTCCAGGGCGGCCAGTTCTTTTTCCTGCTGCCGCTCTGCCACACTTCGTAGCAGGCTGTCGAAAGCGGCCTGATCGGCCTGGAAGGCTTCGGCGTCGGCCCCGACGCGGATGATTTCCACACCCGTGATCGTGTCGCCCTGTCTGATGTCGTCGACCACCTGCTGTCCGGAGACAACGTGACCGAAGACGGTATGCTTGCCGTCAAGCCACGGGGTCGGGCCGTGAGTGATGAAAAATTGACTGCCATTGGTACCCGGCCCGGCATTGGCCATTGACAGGATGCCCGGACGGTCGTGACGGAGGCTGGCATCGATTTCGTCGGGGAAGGTATAGCCCGGTCCGCCGGTTCCGGTACCCAGCGGGCAACCGCCCTGGATCATGAAGTCGGGAATGACCCGATGAAAGCTCAGTCCGTCGTAGAATCGGCTTTGGCCCGAACCCGTTCCGCCGCCGAGTTCTTTGGTGCCTTCGGCCAGGCCGACGAAGTTGGCGACCGTCAGCGGGGTCTTTTCAAACTCCAGGGCCAACAGGATTTCTCCTTTGTCGGTAAAGATTTTCGCGTACAAACCATCGTTCATTTTTGCCTCCACTGGGGATCCAGCTCCATTGATAAAGCAGTTTAACACGGTAATCAGGATGAGCATTCCTACTGATCTGTTCATATCGGTCCCTCCCTGAAGATCCGCTTGACAGGAAGCGTTCTCACTACTCGATTCACTCCGTATTGTCAAGCAGCCGCGGCTCGATGAAGGAATCTGTCTGGATATCCGATTCCCGGTTGACGACTGCTGCATTGCTGGTTTTAGTGCATCGTACGAATCCGGGAGCATAACGGTCCGCTGACGCTGCAGCCCTTGGGGCCTGATTCTCCGTCCAGCCGGGCCTTCACGATGCAACCTCCGGAGAAACCGAGGAGCCCGGGGGCCTGCTGTTGATAGAAAAAAGATAGGTGAAGAGTAGTGTATTGGTGTTACCGCATCATCGTCGGGGTGCTGTTCTGGCTCTGTTTTCCTGTTCTGCTGCTGATTGTCCTCGTCACCGGCATTCATCGCCGGGGTCTGACTGAACGGCTCGGTTGGTACCGGGGGCCATGTCGAAAGCCGGGGCGGTCGCTGATCTGGCTGCATGCCGCGTCCATAGGCGAGATCACCGTCGCCAGGGAACTGATTGATCGCTTGCAGCGACAGGTGCCGGAGGCCTGCTTCGTGGTCACGACGATGACCATCCATGGTCGTGACTTTGCCCGGTCCCTGTTGCCTGGCTCGTTGCCGGTCTACCTGGCGCCCCTTGATGTGCCCGGGGTGGCCGGCCGTGTGGTTCGGCGGTTACGGCCGGCCCTTTACGTCTGCCTGGAAACGGAGTTATGGCCGCTGTTGCTCGATGCGGTCAAGCGCTCCGGCGCCGCTGCGGTACTCCTCAACGGCCGTCTATCCGAGCGGTCTATCGGCACCTATCAACGCTTTCGCGCTTTTTTCGGCAGGGTGCTGGCGCACTTCGACCATCTTGCCGTTATCGGCGAAAAAGACCGGCAACGCTTCCTGTCCCTGGGCGTTCGGCCGGAGAGTGTCACCGTGACCGGTAATGTCAAGGAGGATGGTGTCCCGCTTCAGGACCCCGCGGCGGTGCGGCAGCGCTGGCGGCAACGGTTACAGGTGGGCGGGGAGGATCAGGTGTTTATTACCGCGTCGACCCACGCTCCGGAGGAGGCGATGTTGCTGCCCGTGCTGCGTCGCCTGGTCGATTCGGGGCGGATCTGTCTGCTGGCGCCGCGGCACCCGAAACGACTGGAGCAGATCACGGCGCTCTGCCGCCAGCAGGGACTGGCCTTTGATCTGCTCAGCGAAATGAGTGGCGGCCGGAGCCGTCGTCAGCGCTTCATCCTGGTCGATACCATGGGGGATTTGGCCGAGTTGTACGGTATTGCCGACTGCGCCTTTATCGGCGGCAGCCTGGTTGATTACGGTGGCCATAACCTGATGGAGGCGGCGCGCTGGGGTTGTGTCGTGTTCTTCGGCCCATCGACCGAAGATTTTCAGGAAGCGGCGGCAACGCTGGAGCGCAGCGGCGGCGGTATCAGGATAACCTCGCCCGAGGAGTTGGCAAAACGACTGCCGCGGCTGCTTGACGATTCCCGGGAGTTGGCCCGGCGGTCCGGCGAAGCCGCCCGGGCGGCCCGTCACCAGTGCGGCGCCGTCGATCGGCAAGTGGCGGTGGTGGTGGCGGCCCTCGGCGAGCGGTGCGGCCGGCGCTGATCGAATTGTTCAAGCCAGTCTCCGAAAAAGATCGAACAAGGAGCTATAAATGCGGTTATTGTCATGGAATGTCAATGGCTTGCGGGCGATTTACAAGAAGGGGTTTGCCGAGGCGGTGGCGGCGATGGAGCCCGATATCCTGGCCCTTCAGGAAACGAAGTTACAGTCGGACCAACGGACCGGTGAGATGCTCGATCTGAGCGGCTATCGCTCATATTGGGATTACGCGGTCGATAAAAAGGGGTACAGCGGGGTGGCCGTCTATGCCCGCCACCAGCCCCAGCAGGTGCGCTGCGGCTTCGGCGTCGACCGGTTCGACCGAGAAGGCCGGGTCCTGCAGCTGGACTATGGGCCGTTCATCCTCTTCAATGTCTATTTCCCCAACGGTCAGCGAGATGCAGAGCGGCTCAACTACAAGCTCGATTTTTACCGGGATTTCTTCGCCTACATCGATCGATTCCGTGAGCAGGGGCGCAGCCTGGTGATCACCGGTGACTTCAACACCGCCCATAACGAAATCGACCTGAAAAACCCCCAGTCCAACAAGGATCGTTCGGGCTTTTTGCGGATCGAGCGCGATGTGCTCGACGATATCGTCGCTCGCGGCTATGTCGACACGTTCCGCCACCTCTACCCGGATACGGTCAAGTATTCCTGGTGGAGCTACCGGTTTAATGCACGGCGGAACAACGCCGGCTGGCGGATCGACTATTTCTTCGTCAGTCGGGATCTGATCGATCGCGGGGCGGTGCGTGAGGCCTTTATCCTCAATGAGATCGACGGCTCCGATCACTGCCCGGTAGGGATCGAGCTGGACGTCTGAGCAGATTGGAAATGTGCCCGCCGCCGGCTATCTGTCGTCCGGCATCATTACCGGCGGATGGGCCGCAGACGGCCCGCTCAGCTCCACCTGGAGTTCAATCTCCCGTTGTTGCTCATCCGGTCCGGTGCGACGGATGGTAATCGCCAGCAGCTCGCCGATCCGTCTCTCGAGCAGGGCGATGCGGACGTCGGTCAGATCGGTGATGGGTTGATCGTCAATGGCGAGCAGCCGATCGCCTTCTTGCAGGCCGGCCGCCTCTGCGTGTGTGCCCGGTTCGAGACCGACGACCCGCAGACCGGCTGAAGACTCCTCGGACTCCTGCAGGCTGACGCCGATCCGACCCCGCTCCGGTAACTCGTCACTGTCGAGGAAAAACAGGTAATCGACGGTGTCGCGCAACTCCGCCATCGATTGACTGGCCAGGTTGCCGATTGTTGCCTGGCCGGCGCTAAGCCGCCGGGCAAGGCGCGGCGGGATGCCCGAGTCGATGCGGGTATGCTGACTGCCGGCCAGGACCACCATCTTTTTTTCCGGGTGGTCAACCAGGTAGCGGTGAATCGCGCTTGCCATACCCTCATCCCAGAGGGCCTGCGCCTCGATAAAGCTTTCCGGGCTGCGTGCGCCGTCCCCGCTGCCGGCGTGTTGACCATGGATGGCCACGAGGCGTTCCCGATAGCCGGGCAGGTCCAGGGCGCGGTCGACGGGCAGG
>CAZUJZ010000037.1:13744-18030 GCA_964620665.1 uncultured Desulfofustis sp.
GGCCACGAGGCGTTCCCGATAGCCGGGCAGGTCCAGGGCGCGGTCGACGGGCAGGTTTCGCCGCTGCTCGTCGGGCAGTTTGGCGATACCGCCGGAGTTATAGACCGCGCTGACGATCTGTCGTTCGACATTGAGCCCGATGACCGGAATCTGCTGTTTTCGGGCCAGGGCGAAGATCGGTCGGAACAGCCGATAATCGTAGCCCCAGACCTCGAAATACTTCGATTCCCTGAGAAAGTCTGCTTCTGAGCAATCGGGATCGGAGATGTATCGATCAAGGGCCGGTTGACTGGAGGCGGGGAACATCTCCATGCCGATGGCCAGGTTGGCATCACGTCGGTGCAGCGCTTCGATCAGCAGCAGCTGCAGCAGGTGGTCGGCCCGGGAGGTGTGTGTTTCGCCGATATAGATGACTCGGTGGTCGTTGAGTCGATCGACGAGGTGGTCAAAATCGCTCAGATCGGTCCGGGCCAGCCCGGTCGGCCGCTCCAGCAGCCTGATACGGATCCCCTGTTCGGACGGGGCGAGGGACCGCTCGACCAGCTTGTCCTGCTGGAAATGGAGAAACGAGGCCCGACCGTAATGGCTGAGCCGGTTCACCACGGCCGCCGTCTGTTCGACACTGTCCGAAAAGACCAGTGCGATGCTGCGCTCCGGTCGGAGCGGATGGAAGCGCACGTCCAGGACAAAGCCGTCGTCCGGCAGCTGCGGGGTGCCGAACAGACTGCGGCTCTCTGCTCCGGAGGTGCCGAGGAAAATCAAGTCCTTGTCGGCCAGCGTGGCGGCGTCGATGGCGCCGGCTTCGATGACGGGCCAGGAGAAGCGCTCGGCCAGCCCGAGAAACGGTTCATAGCGCTGCCGCTCCTCACTGTCGGCTGCCATCACCAGGACCTGGTCCGAACCCATGATCTGCGAGAAGATCGGTCGGCGTTCCGGCTCGGACAACGTGCGGGCCAGCTCGTAGTCCCGGTCGACGATCAGCTCCAGGGGCTGGGCGTTAAGGTCCAGCTCGATCGCGGTCCGCGGCTCGGAAATCAAGCGGTGCCGGGTGATCGGATCGCCAACGGTGGTCACCGTGATCGGCAGCAGCAACTCGTACGGGTGCTCCTGCTGCTGGACGACCGTGAAGCTGAGCACGGTCCGATCGGCCCGTGAAGCGGTGCGGACATCTTCAATGGCGAGTGTCGGCAGCTCGTTATGATCGAGGCGTTCCTGGAAAAAGCGGTCCAGCGGCCGGCCCGCCTCGGCACCAAAGAGTTCCTTTAGGTCCTCCCAGGAGGCGGCCCGGCCGCGAAAATCGCTGTAGAATTGCCGGATGGCCCGGGAAAAGGCGGCATCGCCGAGTCGGACGGCCAATTCGTGAAAGAGCAGGGCCGAGCGGGTATAACCGACCGCGCGCCGGTCACGGTTGTCCTGCCGATCGTGGCCGGCCCCGATGAAGCTGCGTAGTGGCGGGGTTGCCGGCGTCACATAGCTGAGGTAGGAGAGCAGTGCCTCCTTGCGTGCCGCCGGGCCTTCGCCGGCCTCCTCGCGATAGGTCAGGTCTGCCAGGTAGGTGGTCAGCCCTTCGGCCCAATTGCCGGAACCCGGGGCGACCTCAATGCTGTTGCCGAACCAGGAATGAAGGATTTCGTGTCCGAGCGAGGTCTGCCGGATAAATGGCAGCCGGATGACTTGGCTGCCGAGCAGCGTGAAGGTCGGCAGGCCGAGTCCGGTCGGCTTGCTGTTTTCGACGATGGCATAGTGGGCATAGGGATAAGGACCGATGGTGCGCTCGTATCTGGCCAGATAGGCCGCAGCGGCTTCGAGATAGTCGTCCGCCAGGTCCTGCTGGCCGGGCAAAAACAACGTGTGAACGCTCAGGCCGTCGCGAACGGTCCTGCTCTGCTTATGGTACGGAGCGGCGGCCAGGTGCAGTGACCTGATAGGCTGAGAAAAGGAAAAGGCGGTCCAACCGTCCCGGTCCGGTTCCGGCAGGTGATCACTTTCACTGATCGCCAGGAAGGTGGGAGGAACCCGGGCGGTCAGCGAAAACAAGACCGGCCGGTCGGGCACCGGATGCCAGGCCGAAGTCAGGACGATCGTTTCCTCGGTGATGCTGTTGGCAAAGGTGTCGCCGACCCGCTTTTCGTAGGAGAGCAGCACACGTTGCTCATGGGCTGCCGCCGGCAGCGGCAGCAACCCGGTCGTGTCGATGGTCAGCGGCAGGTTTTCCCGGTCCGGATAACTGAGCAGCGCGGCGGTGATCTGCAGATCACCGAGCAGCAGGGTCAGTCCGCTGCCGGCCGGCAGGGTCAGCTTCATGGTGCCCCGGAGCAGGCCCTGATCCTGCTCGAAGGAGACGGCCAGATCGATTCGGGGAACGGTCTTATCGACCGGGACGGTGGTCATGGCGCCGGCTGCGGCGGCAGCACCGAGGGTCATTGCCAGGCTGCACACAATCGTGGTAAAAAGACGAGTCATTGGAATCCTTGTCGGCAGGACGTTTCATTGGTTTCTTCGGGTGACTGCCGGACAGACCACCTTTGTCGGCCCGGGGACAAAACGTACATGCATCATCATTGAATACTTATAAACAGCATGGCCACGGATGCTAAAAAAATATGGAGCCTGCAGCGACCGGGACGAGGGGCGACATGAAAATCGTTGCCGTCGGCATCAATGCCCGCTATACCCACTCCTGCCTGGCCTGCTTTTATCTCCGGCAGGAGGTGGAGCACCATCTTCCCGATGCTGCGGTGGTTATCCGCCAGTTCACGATCAATGATCCCCGCTATGAGATTGTCCAGCAGCTGGCCGGCGAGGCCGCCGATTATCTGTTTTTTTCGGCGGTCATCTGGAACAGCGAATTGCTTGAACAACTCATCGACGATCTGCTCATCATCTCCGACGAGCTGCGCATCGTTGTCGGCGGCCCGCAGGCCGAGGCGGTTGGCTCGCGTTATGCCGGCCGGGACCGGATGTGTATTTTCAGCGGGGCCATCGAGGCGGCCGGCGATGACTTTTACCGCGAGATTCAGCAGAACGCGATGCCGAAAAACTACCGGGCGCCATCGTTTCACGGTGCCGGTAGGCAACTGACCTGTCCCTATCGGCCGGAAGATTTTGCCGGCCCGCTGGCCAATCGCGCCGTTTATTACGAATCTTCACGCGGCTGCCCGTTTTCCTGCACCTATTGCCTGTCGTCGGCCGAGCGCGGACTGTATCACAAGGATCTTGACCAGGTGCGGGCGGAGTTGTCGGTGATCCTGGCTCACCGACCGAAAACCTTGCGCTTCGTCGACCGGACGTTTAACGATCGACCGCAGCGGGCCCTGGCCATCTGGCGTTTCCTGGCCGAGCAGGACGGACCGACCCTGTTTCATTTTGAACTCGCCCCGGATCGTTTCACCGAGGAGATGTTCACCTTTCTCGAGACCGTCGAGGCGGGGCGCTTCCAGTTTGAGATCGGTCTGCAATCGACCAATCCATCGACACTGGCGGCAATCAGGCGGCCGGTCGATCCGGCAGCGGCGGCCGGCACGATTCGGCGGCTGCGGCGGCTGGAAACGATCCACCTCCATGTTGATCTGATCCTCGGATTGCCGTTTGAATCACCGGCCGGCTTTGCCCGCTCACTCAACGATGTTTTTGTTATGGAGCCCCATTATATCCAGATGGGGCTGCTCAAGATCCTGCCCGGAACCGAAATGGCGGCAACGGCCCGGGGCCATGACTATCGTTTCAGCCCGCGGCCGCCCTATCCGGTCTTTGCCAACCGCTGGCTGGATGCGACGGTCCTGCGCAGGTTATACCGGCTCGGTGAATGTCTGGAGCGGTTCGTCAACAATCGTTATTTCGTTGCCTTGTGGCACTATCTCGTCGCCGGCGGTGAGGATATGGCGATGTTTTTCCGCGGCCTGGCCGAGCTCTTCCTGCGTCGTGTCGCTGTCGGTGCGGCAACGACTCAGGAAACCCTGAGCAAGCTGCTGCTGGAGTATCTCGGCGGCCGGATCGATGCCGATTTGTGTCGGGAGCTGCTCATCTATGATTGGCTGCGCTGCGGTCATCGTTTCCTGCCCGATCACCTGCAGCAAGGCGTCACGCTGGAGGAGCTGCGTGATGAGATGTATCGGCGGTTGCCCGCAGCCGTGGCCGGATTGTACGATCGGCAGGGCCGCAGTCGTTTTATCAAAAAGCAGATGTTCTACCGCTTTTCTTCCCGGTTGCTCAACCAGATCGGCTTCAGCGACCCGCCCGACCGGGCGGTGCTCTGCTTTTTGGCGCAGCGGGAAGACAGGGTGTTT
>CAZUJZ010000038.1:0-17787 GCA_964620665.1 uncultured Desulfofustis sp.
ATGCTACCTCGCTCAGCCTGGCCACGGGCACCGCGGCCGATCTCGGTGAATTCGGCTGCCGCTTCCTGGCCGCTTTGACGTTTCATATCGGACTTCTTCATTATCACGAAGACCAGGTGCTGCGCCAGCAGGTCGATGAAGGCGCCGACCATCCGTTGCTTGTTCGTTGGCGGGAGTTGACCGATTCGATCGGACGGAGCGTGGTCTACGGCTTCGATGTGTTGAGTCGGCCGCAATACCGGGCGATGGCCACCGGAGTTGACGATGAGGGTGGTCTCCGTCTCACGTTGGCGGATGGCAGTCGGACCGTCGAACACAGTGGCGAGATCCGCTACCTGTCGTAAGCAGTTCTGCTGCGGATCAATCCGGCGGCAGCCACTTCCAGGAGGTGAGTTCCCGCTGGAAGAGGTGCCTGCCATACTGGTACATGCAGTCAAGGGTTTCGGCGAGGACGGCCCGACCGAGTTTGCAGCGGTTGAGCCGGGTTGGTTGTTGGCGTTGGACCATGGCAATGGTCTGAATGGTGCCTGCCGACAACCGCCTGCCGGCAACTTCTTCGCCGGCCAGGCAGGCGGGGCAGATCAAACCGCCGGTCAGCGGGCTGAACAATCCGGTTTGCCCGATAGGCCACGGTGTGCCGCACCGCTGACAGAGCGAAAAATCAGGACGATAACCGATACAGTCAAAGAGCTTGATCAGAAACAAGGCGATGATCGTTTTCTGCCCGACACTGCTGCTCAGTGCATGCAGCGTCCAGAGCAGGAGCAAAAACAACTGGTCGTCCCGTTGTTTTTCGCTGCTGGCCAGCAGGACGCATTCTCTGACGATCGAGGCCGCCTGATAAGCGGGAACAGCATGCCTCAGGCCAATAAAGCCGTTGATCAGATCAGCCTCGGTGAGGACCGCGAGCCTGTTCGGTGCCGACTGAGAGCAGGTGATCTGCAAAAAGGAAAATAGTTCAAGTTTGTTGACGAACCGTTTTTTGCTGCGATGAGCACCTTTGGCGATTGCTGAGATCTTGCCGATATCACGGCAGAAGAAAGTGACTATCTTGTCGGATTCGCCGTGGTCGAGACAATCGAGTACGACCGCCGGCACAGCGGTGCACAACGTGGGCATCGGTCAGTCGAGCAGATACTCCGGAATGGTCAGCGAGACCGTTTCATCCGTTGCCGGCGGAAGCGGGAGAGAAATGCCGTTGAGAAAGAGTCGCACCGCGGCGCCGGCTGGCAGCTCAAGGCCGATTGATTCACGGGCTTGCCAGGTTCTGATAGTTCCCTGGGCCAGGGAAACGGTCTCTTTTGACTGGTCGTCAATGGTGACGGAAATCGTGGTGTCTTCCTGGAATTCGGCTACCAGCAGGTAGCGGTATCCTTCCGTCAGCGGCGTGGTCGCCGGCGGTACCGGCGGTTCGGATGGTGCACCGCTCGATTCCTCGGATGCTGCAGATTCGTCAGGTGCCGCTTGTTCAATGGTTTCCCGGTCGGTAGTAACGCTCTGTTCGGCCGGTGGTTGCTGAAACCCCCGGAGCCACTTGCTCGCCTGGCTGGCGGGATTGTAACCGGTATACCAGCTGATACCGGCGGCCAGGAGCAGCACGATCAGCAAGCCGATACCGAAAATGGTGCCGAAAGAGTAGGAGGGCGGTGAGGCCATGGAGCCGACATGCCGTTCCTGCCAGCGCGGTCTCGTCAGGCCGCCGCTTTTTATTACGGTATCGGTTCGATTGTATTCATCATTGAAACGCTGGATAATGTCTTCCGGGTCCAGGCCGAGTAGTGATGCGTAGAGTCCGTAAAAGCCACGGGCAAAGGCCAGAGCCGGCAGTGCTGCAAAATCATCGGCCTCCATGGCCCTGATGATTTTCGGCGTAATCCGGGTTTCTGCGGCGACATCGGTAATTTCCAGAGACCGCTCCAAGCGTAGTCTTCTGAGTAGTGCCCCGATGCTTTCCCGGTCGGTGTTGTCGATGCGGTTTTCCATGACGTGGTCCCTGTTGGGTTGGTGACGGCGAGCGGGCGTGATATCGCTTCGTTGCCGTTATTTCCTGATATAGGCCGTTTCCCTGAGTCGTTTCAACCAGGTTTCGTATTCTTCCTGCATTGTCTCACGATAGAGTTGTTCCCTGATCTGCTCTTTCACCGTTTCGTAGGGAGCTTTGCTGACGATGCCGCCACTGCCGCCGGAAAGCAGTTGAAAAAATTGATAACCAAATGGGGTCTCGACGATATCGCTGATTTCCCCAGGATCGAGATCGGTTACTGCCGTTTTCATGTAGTCGGCCATCTCATCCTCGGTAAAAACACCGATATCGCCGCCTTCTTCGGCCGAAGGCAGGTCGGAGAAGCGACGCGCCAGGTCGCGAAAATCCTGTCCGGCCAGTGCCAGCTTGTGGATGCGCTCAGCACGTTTTCGGGCATCAAGTTTGGCTTGGTAGATTTTCGCCGTCGACTGCTGGCCCGTTTCCTGCTCGTCCCAACTGATCCCGAGTTGCAGCAGATAATAGCTGCCTTCGTCAACGTTTCTCGTGTAATCCTCAGTGTAATAATCGAGAACCATGTCGTCGGTGATCAGGATTTTCGACTGGACATCCAGCATCAGTAGTTTGTTTTGCAGGAGCTGGCTCTTCAAGTTTCGACGATAAGTTTGTTCATCGATACCGCTTTGTTCCAGCTGACCGAGAAATTCTTCCCGGCTGAAGTCATTGGCGGCAAGGACCTGGTTGAACGCTTCGTCCACTTCCTGATCGCTGACGGAAATACCCTGCTTGGCTGCTTCCTGGGCGATCAAGGTGCGGTTGATAAGGGCGTTGAGTACCTGGTCTCGGGCTATTTCAAGGGCTTCCGATCGTTCGTCGGCCGGAGCTTCCCGCCTGACTTTCTCAAAAAGCGGCTCGCCTTCTTCTTCGAGTTCCGATAACGTGATGACGTCGTTGTTCACCTGCGCGACAACCTTATCGATTATTTCAGATTCGCAATCGATAGCAGTGGTGCCGAGCAGGACGAGGCAGCAAGCGATGACGAGTGACGGGGATATGTCGGCAAACAATCTCATGGTATATCCTGTGACGGATTGTGTGGGTTAGTAAAACGGGGACCGTGAATTATCGGTGCTGCAGCGGAGCGGCGGTCAATACGCAGCCCAAGGCCCGGGGAGAAAAATCTGAATAATAGCAGAAGTCGGGGGCCCTGTTCAAGTATTTTACCAAAACCTTATTTACGGTCGGTCGTTGATGCATTACAGTTAATGGGCGGCTTTAAAAGAGCCATCACTGGCGCAATGATACCTAAGATAAGGGGATTTTACCATGTCTAAACAGATCTTTTATGCAGCTGTCATATCACTCTGGTTCCTTGTCGCCGGTTTCTTCGCGGTGGTGCCGGCCATTGCGGCGACGAAAATGCCGGTCTTTAAACTGGAGGACGTGGCAAGCGGCAAAAAGATCGACAGTGCGATCTTTGCCGGAAAGTCTTTACTGATAACCTTTTTTGCCAGTTGGTGTCCACCTTGTATCCAGGAGATACCAACCCTGATCGATTTGCAGAAAACCTATGCTCAGAGCGGGTTCTCAGTTATCGGTTTGTCGGTGGATAAGGAAAAGCGGGTTGTCCGAGATCTGGTTGCCAAGCGCGAAATCAACTATCCGGTGATGATGGCGACCGATGCATTGACAGTCAGCTTCGGCGGCGTCTACGGCATACCGACCTCTTTTTTGGTCAACCGGAGCGGCACGGTGGTGAAAAAATATATGGGCTATGTTCCCCAGTCCGTGTTGGTGCGCGATCTTGAGCAAATCATCGACTAAAGGGCGGCGATTGAGGGCCCTGTTGGCGATTGAGGGCCCTTGACAAAGACGAGGAAGACAGGTATGTTAGAGTGCTCTCAAATGTTGACCGGAGAGCAACAACGAAACGTAACCGAAGAGGCGGGTCAGCGCTGACGGGTGTAGTGATCAGCATGCTTTGCCGACCGGACTCAAAGGGGTCGGCGTAATTGCTCATAAGCACATAAAGGAGATTTATCATGAAAAAAAGAATTCTTGCCGCAGTACTTGCTCTGATGTTTGTCGCTTCAACCGCCGGTACCGTTTTTGCCGCACGACTGAAGTGCACGGTCGATTCAGTTGAAGGCGATACGGTCACCATGACCTGTGAAAATGCCGATCAGCTAAAGCCTGGTGACAAGCCCCGTGTTTCTCCGCCGAGAGGAGGCGCCATCGAAGGTTGCTGATTGACAGCCAATCTGATTGTCGTTATTCTGAAGGGTCGGCTGACGAGAGTCAGCCGACCCTTTTTTATTGATGATGTGTATTATTCGGACATTTCTTTCATAAAATATAAAAGAAAAGGGCAGTTGCTTGGAATTGATCAAGGCCCTGTTACTCGGTTTTATCCAGGGTGCTACTGAATTTCTGCCGGTATCGAGTTCCGGGCACTTGGTCTTAGGCGCCCATCTGCTTGGCTTTTCCGACCAGAGTGTGGCTTTTGATGTCATGTTGCATCTCGGTACCCTGGTCTCTGTTTTGGTTGTATTTCGTCGAGATATCGTACACATGGTGGGTGCTCCATGGTACTGGTTGACCGGGGATCGATCGGATGAGACGCGGCATTTTCTGCACTGGGATGCAGCCATTGTTGTGGCTACCATTCCTGCCGTGATTGTCGGATTGACCATGAAGGATTTTGTAGAAGCACTCTTTGCCTCGATCCTGGTGGTGTACCTGATGCTGATCGTCACCGGGGTGACGATGATCCTTTCTTCCCGACTTGTCGACCGAGGCAGCAGGATCACCTGGTGGCGGGCCTTGCTCATCGGTGTCGGTCAGGCCTGCGCTATTGTTCCTGGTCTGTCCCGTTCCGGAACGACGATTTTCACGGCGATGTTGCTCGGAATCAACCGGGAAACAGCGGCTCGGTTTTCTTTTTTGATGTCCCTGCCGGCTATTCTCGGAGCCGCCGTGCTCCATGCGGGAGAGGTAATTAACCACCCTCCGTCTGGGCAGAGCATGATCTACATGGCTGCCGGGACGTTGATGGCGGCTGTTACCGGTTATCTGGCCATTGTTTTGCTGCTTGATATTATCAGGAGGAACCGTCTTCCCTGGTTCGGTTATTATTGCCTCGGTGTTGCCTGCATCGGGCTGACGACAATGTTCTTCAAGACGTGACGGCATACGACATGGATATCAGAGCACTCCCCGAGTCGGAACGAATACTCTACAACCAGCTGCAACAGCGTTTCCGCCTTCATTTTTCCCGGGAGCGGTTTGGCGGCCATGCCCTTCGGCTGCTGATGCCGTCCGATCTCGAAGAGTTGCTCGAAGGACGGGATCCGTTCGCCGACGTATCCCAATTTCCATTTTGGTCCCGACTCTGGGAAGCGGCCCGGGTGCTTGCCGAGGTGCTCGTTGCAACTGCCGGTTCGCCACCCGGCCGGCTGCTCGAACTGGGCGCGGGGCTGGGAGCCCCCGGACTGGCTGCCGCGGCTGCCGGTTACCAGGTGGTCTTGAGTGATTATGAACAGTCTATCGTCGATTTTCAGCGAATCAGTGCCGCTGCCAACGGACTGACCGACGTGCGTTGCATCCTGCTGGACTGGCTTGCCCCTCCTGAGATGGAGCGCTTTGACGTGATTGCCGGGGCGGAGGTACTGTTCCGCGAGGAATTTGTTGAACCACTGCTTTGGATATGCGAAAACTATCTGCAACCGGGTGGCACCGTCTACCTGGCTCATGACGTGAGGCGCCAATGCCTGCCGGTCTTTCTCCGGGCTGCGCAAAAGCGTTTTGTCATCGGTAGTCGGCAACAATCGCTCACCAGAGACGGGCACACGGTCGATATTCTGGTGAATCGATTACAGCTTCGGCGTGATCAGCGGTAAAGGGAAAAACGGACGGATGGGAGGAAGTGATCAGGCCATAACGACGTCTCGCGTCTGGTACCCGGTCAATCTCGATATCTCCGGGCGCCTGTGCCTGGTGGTCGGGGGCGGCAGGGTTGCCGCCCGGAAAATTTCAGCGCTGTTGCTCAGTGGGGCGGTGGTGCGGGTGGTCAGTCCCGACACATGCAGCAAGGTCCGGAGACTGTCGGCGGAGGGCAGGGTCGAGCTGGTCGAGCGCGCTTTTCAGGACGATGATTTGACGGGCGTCTTCCTCGTCTTTGCCGCCACCAACAAGCCTGCCGTCCAGCAGAGAATCGCCGAGCAGGCCAGGCGTTGCGATGTGTTGCTCAACAGCGCCGAACATCCTGGATTGTCGTCTTTTCTGGTACCGGCCCGGGTGCGGCGCGGTGATTTACTGCTCGCCGTTTCGACCGGTGGTGCCAGTCCGGCCCTGTCGGCTCTGCTCAAACGCAAACTGGCCCTGCAATTTGGCCCCGAATACGCGCTGCTCGTACAATTGATGGCAGCTGTCAGAAAGATGGTACCCCTCGGCGAAGAGTATGCGCCGGCCAACCGGACTTTGTTTCATGATCTGCTGGCATTGCCGATCCTCGAAACAATCCGGGAGCGTGATTGGGACCGCCTGCGGGCGCTTTTGCACGGCGTCCTGCCCGCCGGGATCGATGGAGACCTGTTGGTCAGACAACTCGCTGACACCGAACGATCCGACCAAAGCGAAGGGAGGTGACCGGCCGATGTTTCAACAGCCGCTGTTTCATCAGCTCAATTTCTTTCTTTTTCTCTGCGTCATGGCGATTACGCTGTCTGCCTCCATGTGCTACCTGGCCTTCTTTGTCGGCCAGCGCAATCGAGTCCGTGACTGGGCCAGGGGCCTGTTGTTCGCCTCCTGGGTCACGCAAACCCTGTACATCGTTTCACGCTTTTTGCTGATCGGCAACACCCCGGTCACCACCTATCACGAAACGGTGGTCTTTTTTGCCTGGGCCACGACCGCAGCGTACCTGTCGTTCCGCTGGCGCTATACCGTCAAAAACTTCGGAACGTTTGTCTCTCTGCTCATCTTCGCCTTGCTGGTCGCCGCCTCTTTTGCCTCCAGGGAGGTCATCCCGCTCGAACCGCCGCTCCGCAGCTGGTGGTTGCCGGTCCACGCCGGGTTTTCGCTGATCGCGTATGGTTTTCTCGGACTCGCCTTCTGCGGTGGAGTAATGTATCTGCTTCTGGAACGTGAACTGAAGAGTAGACGGCTCGGCTATTTTTTTGATCGCCTGCCGTCGCTTGACGCGCTCGATCAGCTCAACTCCCATTGTCTGGCGATCGGCTTCGTCTTTCTCAGCCTTGGCATGGTCACCGGTTCTTTCTGGTCGAAGCAGGCCTGGGGGACGTATTGGCGCTGGAATCCGAAGGAGGTTTGTTCACTTATTATTTGGCTGGTCTTCCTGGCGCAGATTCACTTGCGTTTTACCACCGGCTGGCGCGGACGACGGGCGGCGTATATGATGGTTGCCGGCTTTATCGTGGTAATTCTGACGTTGTGGCGGGTTACCACCTGATGGAACGGATTAGCTGCACGAGGGCCGGCAGATCGATCACCCTGCTTGGCGTCAACCATAAGACAACCCCGGTGGAAATTCGCGAGCGGATGGCCCTGACCGCCGGCTACGAAGAGGCCCTGGGCAACCTGAAGCACATTGCCGGCGGGCTCGAGTTTTATCTGCTATCCACCTGCAACCGGGTCGAGTTGCTCTTTGCTTCTCAGGGCGAGGCTGATATCGAACGGCAGATGGTTCATTTTCTTTTCGGCGACGCCATCGATGAGACGGAGCGGTTGCGCTACTCCTATTGTTACCGAGACGCTGAAGCGGTCAATCATCTGTTCCAGGTCGCCGCCTCGCTTGATTCGCTGGTGGTCGGCGAAGCCCAGATCCTCGGTCAGATCAAGGAAGCGTACCGTTATGCGGCAGCCCGTCGGTGCACCGGACCGCTGCTCAATAAATTGCTGCACAAAGCGTTTTCGGTTGCCAAGCGGGTGCGCAGTGAGACCGGGATTGGCTCGTCGGCGGTTTCCATCAGCAGTGCCGCCGTCGAACTGGCCAGAAAAATCTTCGGCCGGCTTGACGATAAAACGGTATTGTTGATCGGTGCCGGGGAAATGGCCGAACTGGCCGCGGAGCATTTGCTTGGCCAGGGAATCGGTGAAGTGGTCGTGGCCAACCGGACGTTGTCCCGGGCCGTTGAGCTGGCCCGGCGATTTCGCGGCCAGGCCTGCTCCCTCGAAGAGCTGCCGACCCGGATCGAGCAGGTCGACATCGTTATCTCCTCGACCGGCTCTTCGGGACTGATCATCCGTGGCGAAGACGTCCGACCGCTGATGCGCAGTCGGCGCAATCGGCCGCTGTTTTTTATCGATATCGCCGTACCTCGCGATCTCGATCCGGCCTTAAACGACATCGATAATGTCTTTCTCTACGACATCGACGATCTCAGTCAGGTGGTTGAAGGAAATCGCGCCGAACGGGAAAAGGAAGCGATCAAGGCCCGGCGCATTATCGACGAAGAGACGCTGAAGTTCTGTCGCTGGCAGGAAGAATTGGCAGTTACCCCGACTATCGCCGCGCTGCGCCGTAAAGCGGACGATATTTGTCGCCGGGAGTTGGCCAGGACGCTGCCGAAATTACAACTGAGCGAGGCCGACCGGCAAAAGGTCGAGAAATTGGCTCAGGCGATCAGCGCCAAGATGCTTCACGATCCGCTGCGTTTTCTGAAGAGCGAATCCTGCAGGCAGGGAGACGATGCCAAAATCGATATGGTCAGAACGGTTTTCGGCCTGCAAGATGATAATGGGGGTACCGGAAACACCAATGACGGATCCACTTGAAGATGAGTGGTATGTGGTCCGCTATTCCGGAGAACTTCCCGAAGTGGCGCTGCATTCGGCATTATATTATCTCGGTGAGGATAAAAACGGACCGCGATTGACCCTGACCCGGGTCCAGCGCCGATGTTTGATCGAAGCTGCTCTAGAGCGTTTTCAGGAAATCATCCTGCGCGATCTGTTGCCGGGCAACCGCTCCGCTCCGGAGTATCGCGGCGTGCGGCGGGCAATGATCAATTGGTACCGTTATCTGCAGTTCTGTCGGCGACAACAGGTCGAGCACCTGTCGTTGCGCCGGCAGGTGACAGCGCAGCTGCTTATTCTGCTGGCGGCGCACTGTGCCGACGGCGAACAGGGGTGTTATTTCGGGATCAATTGCAGTTTTGCCGAACTGAGCGTGTTTGCCCGACACCTTGGCCTGCCCCCGTCGGCCGTGCCGCAGGAAATAGCGGTACTGTGCCGTCAGGAGACGGAGGCGACCGATGACGGGGATGCCACGACGCCGTTGTACTGATTGGCGCCGGTTCTCTTTGTCGTGGAATTTGTTCGGAGCTTCTGGTAAGACTGCTTCGTGTTCCTCTCTCCGGAAGCCGTTCTCCCGGCACCGGTACAACCCGAGCGCAACGAGTTTTCATGAGACCCTGCAACCATCTATTCCGGATAACACTTTTTCTTGTCGTTCTTTTCCTCAGTGTTCCCTGGTGTTTTGCCGAAAGCAACGGCGGGATCGACGAGGTCGATCAGAAACGCAACAAGCTGATCGGCTATATTCTCGGCAAACAATTGCCGACCCTCCATTTCAGCGACCGGGAGATGAACGACGATCTGTCGCGAGCCGCTTTCGATCTCTATCTGAAACAACTTGATTTTCAGAAGCGTTTCCTGCTGCAGACCGATGTCGAAGAGCTCAGGACGTTTGCCGAGCTGATCGATGATAACCTGGTGCGCGGCACCATCACGCTGCCGGAAACCGGTTATGAGATCATAGCCGAGCGTATTCGCCAGGTCGAGGCCATGGTGGCCGACCTGCTCGCCGAAGAAATGGACCCGGATCAGCCGGAAACCATGGAGTCGGACCCGGAAAAACTCGATTACGCCGAAAACCTCGAGGCGCTGAAGCAGCGCTGGCGGTTACTGCTCAAGGCGCAGATCATCACTCGCTATCTGGACCTGGAAGACCAGCGCCTGGCCGACGGGCAACCGATCGATCGGGACGAGCTGTGGGTGGAGGCGCGAGAACGGGTGAGCAAACGCTTTACCGATTTCTTTCACCGGTTGCATCAGGAGACCCGGCAGGATCATTATGACCGCTATTTCAACGCGGTTACCCGGGCCTTCGACCCACACACCAATTACATGGCGCCGGACCGAAAGGAGGATTTCGATATCCACATGCGTGGCAGCCTTGAAGGGATTGGGGCACTGCTGCGTGAGGAGGACGGGTATATCAAGGTCGTGAGGATCATTCCCGGCAGCGCCTCGGCCCTTCAGGGGCGGTTGCAGGCCGAGGATATCATCCAGGCCGTTGCCGAAGGTGACGAGGAAGCCGTCGAGATAACGGACATGCGTCTACGGGACGCGGTCCGCCTGATTCGCGGGCCGAAAGGGACCGAGGTCCGCCTGACGGTGATCAAACCGGACGGCACCAAGGATATCATTCCGATCATCAGGGATGTGGTGCAGATTGAGGAGACCTTTGTCAAGCAGACGGTTCTCGAGACCGATGGCCACCGTTTCGGCTACATCAGTATTCCCAGTTTTTACCGTGACTTCGAAAAGAGCACCGGCACCGAGCAGGGGCGCAATTCAACAGATGATACGAGAAATGCCATCCTTGCGCTGAAGGAGCAGGGAATTGAAGGCATTATTCTTGATCTTCGTGATAACGGTGGCGGCTCGCTTGTCGATGCCGTCGATATTGCCGGCCTGTTCATCGATGACGGTCCGGTGGTCCAGGTGAAGAACAGTTACGGCCTCAAGCGCATCCTTGAGGACGAAGATGATTCGATTGTCTACGATGGTCCGCTGGTGGTGCTTGTGAACCAGTTTTCCGCTTCCGCATCGGAAATTGTTGCCGCGGCGCTGCAGGACTATCGCCGAGCCGTCATTGTCGGTGGGCAACATACGCACGGCAAAGGAACGGTGCAGACTATTATCGATCTCAACGAGAACATTCCGTTGCTCCATCTGCGGCGCTACGAAGACCTCGGGGCGCTGAAAGCGACCATCCAGAAATTCTACCGCGTCAACGGCGGCTCCACCCAGTATCGCGGTGTCGAGCCGGATATTGTCTTGCCCAGCCTGTTTCAGCATCTGGAATCGGGAGAGCAATACCTCGACTATTCGCTGCCCTGGGATCAGGAAGCCCCGGCAGCGTACCGCCGTTACCGTGACAAGATCGCCGATCTGGACACGATCGTTGAGCGCAGTCGCCAGCGTTTGGCCGCTTCCGAAGAACTGCAGCTTATAAAAGAGGAGGCCAGCCGTTCCCGGCAACGCAGGGAGCAGACCATAATGACGCTGGACGTTGAATCGATGCGTGCCCGACGGGAAGAAGAACGGCAGGCCCGGGAACGGGTTGGTGCCAATTATCTCCGCCTGGAACAGGAACTGCGCATGACCGACGACAGCGACGAACCGGATGCTGCACCAAGCGACAATGATGATCGTGACGACTGGATCAAAAAGATTTCTGCGGACCCCTACATCTCAGAGACGCAGATGATTCTGCGCGACCTGACCGATTTGCTGACTCCCTAGCAGTTTGCGCCAAGACGTGGAACGGCTGCGGATTCGGGCCGTTCCTCCCATAATTAGTCTTGAAAAAGCGACATAAAAGTGCTAGTTACTTGCCTTTGTGAATGGCCGTTCATTCATGGTCATTGAACCGTTTGACATTGCTCGATAACAGGGATGAGCGGAGAAGACCGTCGGCATGGAACTCACCGAAGCACTGCACAATAACAGGTACATCATCGTTGATAAGTGGGTTGCCTATACGTTGGCCACCTATCAGGCCACCGAGTTTCTGAACAAAGAAAAAGACCGTTTTGCCAATCCAATCGGGTCGACGGTCCGCACCTCGCTGAAAACGCTTTTTCAGCTGCTGCTCAAGGGAGGTGACGGAGCGAGTTATGCCGAACCATTGACGCAGCTTATGCATCTGCGATCGGTCCAGGAGTTCACGCCGTCGCAGGCCGTGGCGCCGCTCAATGCGGTCAAGCATATCACCAGGGACGTTCTTGCTGCCGACAAACAGACCAAAGATCTGGTCAACGATCTTTACGATTTCGAGTTTGCCGTTGACCTGGCGGTTCTTGCCGCTTTTGACCTGTATATGCAGTGCCGGGAAAAGGTGTACCGGATCCGGATAGCCGAGATCAAATCCGGAACCGCTCTTCTTACAGACAGCGCCTGTCCGTCCAAGGCGTTGAAGAATATACGGGAAATAAACGAGTAGAGCGAAAACAACTGGATGCCGTCTGCTGCCGATCGGGGTGCCGGGGGAGTCGTGCTTCCACAACAGTTCACCATGAAGCGAGGTTAAGAAATGAAGTATGCTTATTCATTCCTGGCAGTCATTGCCCTGATCTTGATTGCCTGGCTTGGCTCCCAGATACCGGGAATGCAATACTTTTTTGGTGTTGCGTTTCCCTATCTGGCCATCATGGTCTTTTTAGGCGGCTTTGTCTACCGGGTCGTCTACTGGGCCAAATCACCCGTTCCCTTTCCCATTCAGACCTCCTGCGGGCAGGCGAAATCTCTCGATTTCATCAAGCAGAACCGGCTTGAGTGCCCGAACACCAATGCCGAGGTCGTGGCCAGAATGGCCCTGGAGGTTCTGACCTTCCGGTCCCTGTTCAGAAACACCAAATCTGAAATCTACGACGGGCCGAAGATCACCTACGAGTCGTCGAAATGGCTCTGGCTGTTCGGCCTGCTGTTTCACTATTCGTTTTTGATCATCGTCATCCGGCACCTGCGTCTCTTCCTCAATCCGGTTCCGGAAGCGATTGCCTGGCTCGATTGGGCCGACTCCATGTTCGAGATCGGCACGCCGGCCATGTACCTGACCGATGCCGGTCTGCTGATCGGCCTGCTCTACCTGTTCAGCCGGCGGCTTTTCAACCGTCAGGTTCGTTTCATCTCCCTGCTCAACGACTATTTTCCGCTGGTACTGCTCTTTGCCATCGGTGTGACCGGTGTGTTGATGCGCATGTTTCTGCGCGACGGGATCGACATCAACGCCATCAAGCAGCTGGCGGTGGGGCTGGCAACATTCAGCCCGGTAATCAGCACCGATATCGGCGCTCTGTTCTACATTCACTTTTTCCTCGTGTGCGTTCTGCTGATTTATTTTCCGTTCAGCAAATTGATGCATCTGGGCGGTGTATTTCTCAGCCCGACGAGAAATATGCGCAACAATAGCCGTGAGGTTCGTCACGTCAATCCCTGGAACCCGGATATCAAACCGCACTCCTATGCCGGTTACGAGGATGAGTTCCGGGAATTCATGGTAGACGCGGACATCCCGGTGGAGAAAGAACCAGCTCCGCAAAAGGACGAAGCATAACGGTCTTGACCAAACATAGCTTAAAAGGATCTCAACGATGGCAGTTGCAAAACTAGAACAACTATCTCAAAGCGTCGTGCAGGGACCGTCCTTGGCCACCGGAGCAATTCCCACCAAGGACTGGATGGATCTCCCGGTCGTGTTCAAGCCGGGCAATTATGCCTTTCCTGCCAAAAAGGACAAAGTCGAATACCTCAACAGCCAGAGCGGGCTCTTTTTTCCCAATGCCCGAGACTGGTCACCGGAAGATGAAGACTGGAAACTTCCGGAGAACTGGAAAGAGATTATCATCAACGGCCTCAGGGAACGGTTGGAGAAGTTCCGTTCGCTGAAGATTTTCATGGATTGCTGTGTGCGTTGCGGCGCCTGCTCCGATAAATGCCATTTCTTCCTCGGCACCGGCGATCCGAAAAATATGCCGGTGTTGCGTGCCGAGCTGCTGCGCTCGGTCTATCGCAACGACTTCACGCTGGCCGGCAAGGTTCTCGGACGGCTGGCCGGGGCCCGCGAGGTGACGCCGGAGGTGATCAAGGAGTGGTTCATGTACTCCTATCAGTGTACCGAGTGTCGCCGCTGCTCGGCCTTCTGTCCGTATGGTATCGACACCGCCGAGGTGACGATCGTTATCCGGGAATTGCTGCATCTGCTCGGTATCGGTATCAACTGGATTCTTGAGCCGGTCTCCAATTCCAACCGGACCGGCAACCACATGGGGCTGCAACCCCACACCTTCAAGGACAACGTCGAATTTCTCGCCGACGATATCGAGGGCCTGACCGGTGTCCGGATCAACCCGACCTTTAACCGCAAAGGTGCTGAAGTCCTGTTCATCACCCCGTCTGCCGATGTTTTTGCCGAACCCGGCCTCTATACGGCGATGGGCTACCTGATTCTGTTCGAGCATATCGGCCTGGATTACACCTGGTCCACGTATGCGTCGGAGGGCGGTAACTTCGGTCTGTTCACCAACAACGAATCGATGAAGAAGCTCAACGCCAAGATGTACGCCGAGGCCAAGCGTCTCGGGGTCAAATGGATCCTCGGCGGCGAGTGCGGCCATATGTGGCGGGTGGTGCATCAGTACATGGATACGATGAACGGACCGGCCGATTTTCTCGAGGTGCCGAAATCGCCGATCACCGGCACCGTCTTCTCTAACGCCGCTTCGACGAAAATGACGCATATCAGCGAGTTCACCGCCGACTTGTTCAAGCATAACAAGATCAAGGTGGACAAGAGTCGCAATGACTATCTCAATGTCACCTTCCATGATTCCTGCAACCCGGCACGGGCCATGGGACTATTGGAGGAGCCGCGTTATGTGCTCAAGCATGTCGTCAACAACTACCACGAGATGCCCGAGAACACCATCCGCGAGCAGACCTTTTGCTGCGGTTCCGGAACCGGACTCAATACCGACGAGATCATGGAACTGAGGATGCGCTCCGGACTGCCGCGGGCAAACGCCGTCAAATACGTGGAAGAAAAGCATGGAGTCAATATGCTGTCCTGCGTTTGCGCCATCGACCGGGCCACCCTGACATCGCTGATGAGCTACTGGAACCCCAACGTCGGTGTCTGCGGAATCTCCGAACTGGTCGGCAATGCGATCGTCCTGGACGGCGAGAACCGCGCGGAACTCGATGACGGGTTGCGGACCTTGCTCTAAACCTGACCAGATAAGAGGAGTGATGAATAATGTATAACAAATCGATGATAATTACGGGTCTGGTCATCTTCGTGCTGATGGTGACATTTCCTGTCTGGTACAACGGTCTGGATGCCGGCCCGCTGCCGAAACCGGAACTGCCGCCGGGCGGTGAGAAGGAGTGCGTCGCATCGGCTTCTTTCATGCGCGACAACCATATGCAATTGCTCAACGAATGGCGCGACGACGTGCTGCGCGATTCCGGCCGGGTAGCCGTTACGGTCGGCGGCAAGGAGTATCGCAAGGGACTCCAGATGGCCTGTATGCAGTGCCATTCAAACAAGGAAAAATTCTGCGACAGCTGTCATGATTATGCCGCTGTCACGCCGACGTGCTGGGACTGCCATTTGACCCCGACGGAAGCGGTTGCGAAGAAGGAGGCTCACTGATGGATAATAAAAGACGAAAATTCCTGAAGATGGCCGGCGCTACGGTTCTCGCCGGTATCGGCGCCCCCGCGGTGGTCAAATTGACCTCGGTGCCGGCGCTGGCCCCCGGCCTCGCGCATGCTGCAGCCGGCGGCGGACATGGTGAAGAGCAGCGCACCGGTATTCGGCTCGGCATGTTGATTGATATGCGCAAGTTCTACGGGAACGATGACCTGCTCGACCAGGCGGTTAGTGCCTGTCATGCGGTACATAACGTGCCGGATATCCCCGGCCGCAAGAGCGAGATCAAGTGGATCTGGAAGACCGGCTTTGCCAACGCCTTTATCGACCAGTCCCAGAACCTGCGTTCGGAGCAGGTAAAAAACAACCAGTTTCTGGTGCTCTGCAACCATTGCGACAACCCGTCCTGCGTCAAGGCCTGCCCGACCAAGGCAACGTTTGTCAACGAAAAAAACGGCATTGTCGCGATGGACTACCATCGCTGCATCGGCTGCCGGTTCTGTATGGCTGCCTGCCCGTACGGCGCCAGGAGCTTTAACTGGCAGGATCCCCGCCCCTTTATCACGGCCTACAATCGCGATTTTCCGACTCGGATGCGCGGTGTCGTCGAGAAGTGCAACTTCTGCTCCGAGCGCCTGGCGCTCGGCCAGGAACCGGCCTGCGTCGAGGCTTGTCAGGGCACCGGTGCCATGGTTTTTGGCGACCTGAATGATCCGCAATCGGACATCAGAAAGGTGTTGGACCAGGAGTTTACCATTCAGCGTAATATAGCTGCCGGCACCAGGCCGTCAGTCTTCTACATCGTGTGAGGTTGTCATGATTGAAAAGACATTAAAAGGAAAACCGGCCTACTGGATCTGGCTTGCCATCCTTGTCACCGTCATTGCCGTCGGCTGGGCCTGCTATTTCAGGCAATATGTGTTCGGTCTCGGGATCACCGGCATGAGCCGGGACGTGTCCTGGGGGCTCTATATCTCTCAGTTCACCTTCCTGGTCGGCGTTGCCGCCGGAGGGTTGATGCTGGTGCTGCCCTACTATATCCATAACTACAAGGTGTTCGGACGGATTACCATCCTCGGAGAGTTTCTTGCGATCTCGGCCCTGGTGATGTGCCTGATGTTTATCATGGCCGATCTCGGCCAGCCGCTGCGGGGACTTAACGTCATTTTCTTCCCGACCCCGCATTCCATGCTATTCTGGGATATGTGCGTGCTCTGGGGGTATCTGCTGCTCAATATTCTCTGCGGCTGGGTGATTCTGACTGCAGAGCGCAAGCAGGTGGCGCCGCCGAAATGGATCTATTTCTTCGTGGCCATTTCCATCCCCTTTGCCGTTTCCATCCATACCGTCACCGCTATGCTGTACTGCGGTCTGCCGGGACGACACTTCTGGCTGTCGGCCATTATCGCTCCGCGCTTCCTCGCCTCGGCCTTTGCCGCAGGCCCGTCGCTGATTCTGCTGGCCTGTTTGGTAATGCGCAAATATGCCAATTTTGACGCCGGTAAAGAGGCGATCCAGAAGCTGACGACGATTATCATGTATGCGGTGATCATCAACACCTTCTTCTTTCTGCTTGAGTTCTTCGTCGGCTACTATTCCGAGGTTCCCGGTCATATCCACAGCCTCGAGTATCTGTTCTTCGGCCTCGAGCATGACGGTCATGTCTACAACAACTTGGTGCCGTTCATGTGGACCGCCACCCTGTTCAATTTTGCCGGCCTCGGCATTCTGGCCTACATGAAGATCGCCAAGGTTTTTGATTACCGGCTGGTCGGCACGGCTGCGGCACTGATCTTCCTGGCGTTGTGGGCAGACAAGGGACTTGGTTTCGTTTTCGCCGGTTTCGTGCCGAATCCGCTGGAAGAGGTGACCGAGTATATCCCGACACTCAACGAAATCGGCATTACGCTGGGTATCTGGGCGACCGGTTTCTTTCTGTTGACACTGCTCTACAAGATCGCCATCGGTGTTGAGCATGAAGTAGACGCCTGATCTGTTGATCGGTGCATGAGTAGGCAAAAACCCCCGACCGGCACTTCCCGGTCGGGGGTTTTTGTTTGCAGGCCACGCTGGTTATCGTTGTTCGTTGCACCCCCTCTGGTACAGGGGCGGAAGTTGGAAATTCGATGATTTCAGGTGAGGCGGGAACTAATGGCGAAAGACAGCGGAGGACAGGAGAGAGCGGAGGACAGGAGAGAGCGGAGGACAGGAGAGAGCGGAGGACAGGTTGAAACCTGTCCCGCCGTTGGTCGAGACTTGTCCCGCCGATGGTTGAGTCTCGGCGAATCAGCTCAGCAGGTGGAGATACAGTTGAAAGAGTTCGTAGATCTGTGGCCGAAAAAAG
>CAZUJZ010000039.1:0-13706 GCA_964620665.1 uncultured Desulfofustis sp.
CCGGGGAGCTCATTTTCATATAAAAAAAGCCCCCATGACGGGGCGACACAACGAGGCATCAAAATCAGTATATACACGCACCGTACGGTTTTTTCGGGGGCCTTATTCCTGTTTCAGGTCGCGATTGAGCAGGTCTCGGACTGCCGTTGCGCAGTCTTTATTTTCATAGATGATGCGATATACCTGTTCTAAAATGGGCATTTCTATGCGCATCTGCTGCGCCAACCGATAGACCGATCTGGTGGTTTTTACGCCTTCTGCCACCATTGACATGTCGGCAAGGATCTGATCGATATTCCTGCCTTTTCCGAGTTCCAGACCGACATGCCGATTCCGACTCAAGGCGCCGGTACAGGTCAGCACCAGATCGCCGAGCCCACTGAGACCGTAGAAGGTCTTTTCTTCTGCGCCGAGTGCTTTGCCCAACCGGGTCATCTCCGCCAGTCCTCTTGTTATCAAAGCCGCCCGCGCGTTGCTCCCGAATTCCAAACCGTCACAGATTCCTGCGGCAATGGCGATGATATTCTTCAGGGCAGCACTGATTTCCAACCCGATGACGTCATGACTGGTATACACGCGAAAAAAGTCTGTGCTGAAAAGCTGTTGCAACGTCTTGGCCGTCTGCTCATCCTCACTTCCAATGGTAATCGCCGTTGGCACGTTGGCTGCTACCTCGCGGGCAAAAGAAGGGCCGGAGAGTATCGCGGTAGGGGCTCTGAGTTGATGGGTAACCAGGGATTCCTGCATGATCTGGTCCATCGTTTTCAACGACTCGTTTTCAATTCCTTTGGTAGCGGAGACAAACATCGTCTTGCCGACGTGATCAGGTGGCCGTTTCTCGAGAACGGTGTTAAAGGTTTGGCGGTAGACATGCGAGGGAACAACAAGACAAACAACCGTTGCATCTTCGAGCGCTTCTTTCAGAGAGAAGCAGACGCTCAGGTTTTCCGGGAGAAGGAATCCCGGCAGGTATCGTTTATTTTCCCGGTCCGCGATAATCGTTTGCAGGTGATCTCGGCGGTGGCCCCATAACCTCGTATCTACACCCTTGCCAGCGAGAAGACGAGCCAGTGCCGTGCCCCACGAACCGGCTCCGACAACGGTCGTTATGGGCGTTCTGTCCTTACTCTTCGCTTGGTTGCTCATCTTCTTCCACGTCTCGTTCGACAACATCCATGCCGACGACCCGCTCTCCTTCTTCCAGGTTGATCAACCGGACGCCTTGCGTGGTTCTGCCGATAACCCGCATGTCGGTCGCCGGCATACGGATCATTTTTCCCGAATCGGCAATCAGAATGATATCCTGGCTATCGTCTATGATTTGGCTGCCGATTATGTCGCCATTGCGCTCGCTTGGCCTGATTGCGAGAATCCCCTTACCGCCTCGCCGCTGCAGCCGATAGTCACCGATAAAGCTGCGCTTGCCAAAGCCTTTGGCAGTCACGGTGAGGATGGTCTTTTCACTGCCTTCCTCAAGGACATTTGCGCCGACCAGATAATCGCCCGGGACAAGATTCATCCCCTTTACTCCCGCAGCCGTTCGTCCCATTTCACGGATATCGGTTTCCTTGAAGTGAATGGACATGCCACGCTGGGAGATCATAAAAATGGTGTCGTTTCCATTGAGAACATGGGCGGCGATAATTTCATCACCGTCATTAATGGTCAGAGCACGTTTTCCTCTCCTCAACGGCCGGCTGAATTCCATCAAACTGGTTTTTTTGACTCGTCCCGACGTGGTGACCATGAGAATGCTTTTCGTACCTTTGTCGTTGTCAAAAGAAGAAATAGGGAGAATAGCGGCTACTTTTTCACCTTCGGTCAGTTCGAGCAGGTTGACGATTGCCTTTCCTCGAGCAGACCGGCCAACCAAAGGCAATTGATACACCTTTCGCCAAAAAACTTTGCCGTAATTGGTGAAAAAAAGAAAGGTGTCCAGGGTTGAAGCTACATAGATGTGCGAAACAAAGTCTTCTTCGATATTGGTAACTCCCCGAATTCCTTTACCCCCTCGGCCTTGCGACCGATAAAGGCTGAGCGGATTACGTTTGATATAGCCGGTATGGGTAACGGTAACCGCCATGAATTCAGGGGAAATAAGGTCTTCCGGAAGGATTTCATCGACCGCATCAACAATTTCAGTTCTTCGTTCGTCCCCGTAGGTCTCTTTTATTTCTTCAAATTCAGACTTAATCAAAGACATGATCTGTGATTCATCGGCGAGAAGCGCTTTGAGTCTGGCTATTTCCTGTAAAATAGCCGCATACTCTTCGACAATTTTCTCACGTTCCAGACCGGTTAAACGTTGCAACCGCATGTCAAGGATGGTCTGGGCCTGAATCTCGGTCAGGGTATAGCGAGCGATCAGTTGTTCTTTAGCTTCTGCCGGACTACGGGCCGCTTTTATCAGATTGACGACGTCGTCGAGATTGCTGATTGCTATATTCAAACCTTCTAATATATGGGCCCGTTCTTCCGCTTTTTTTAACTCATATGCGGTGCGTCGATAGACGACCGTTTTGCGATGCTGAATAAAGTGCTCCAGCATCTGCTTGAGGTTGAGTACTTCGGGACGATTGTTGACGATAGCCAGGAAAATGATGCCGAATGATTTCTGCATCGGCGTCATTTTAAACAATTGGTTGATAACAACTTCCGCCATTTCATCTTTTTTCAACTCCATGACGATACGCAGACCTTGTCGGTCCGATTCATCACGAATCTCTGAAATCGCGGTCAACTTTTTCTCTTTAATCAACTCTGCGATTCGCTCGACCAGCACCGCCTTGTTTTGCTGGTAGGGTATTTCTTCGACGATAATATTTTCCCGGCGTCCGTTATCCACCTTTTCAATGGACGTTCTGGCCCGCATCACAATAACGCCTTTTCCGGTCTCGTAGGCCTCTCGAATGCCGGCCCGCCCGCAAATCATCCCTCCGGTCGGAAAATCCGGCCCGGGGACAATGGTGAACAGTTGATGAACCGTCATGTTGGGATCTTCGATCAACGCGATGAGAGCATCGACGATTTCAGTCAAATTGTGCGGCGGTATATTAGTCGCCATTCCGACGGCTATGCCGGAAGATCCGTTGACCAGCAGGTTGGGTATCTTGCTGGGCATAACAGATGGTTCCAGCAAGGAATTGTCATAGTTTTGAATGTAATCGATCGTTTCTTTATCGAGGTCGGCAACGATCTCCCGGTCGATCCGGGTCATCCTCGCTTCGGTGTAACGCATTGCCGCCGGTGAGTCACCATCAAGAGAGCCAAAGTTACCCTGGCCATCGACAAGCGGGTATCTCATGGAGAAGGGCTGTGCCATTCGTACCAGGGTGTCATAGGCGGCAGTATCTCCATGTGGATGATACTTACCGATAACATCACCGACTATTCGTGCCGATTTTACATACGGTCTGTTAAAAAAAACACCAAGTTCCCGCATCGCAAAAAGAACGCGCCGATGAACCGGTTTCAGACCATCGCGGACATCGGGCAATGCCCGTCCGACGATGACACTCATTGCATAATCAAGGTATGATTTCTTTAACTCTTTTTCGATGGAGATCGTCGGCTGTTCGCCGGCGCTAATCAGTATGTCATTCATTATGTTCGATATGATGTGTTGTGAAAGAGAAGAGGACTATATGCTGCCGCTCATTGCTGCAAGCATTAGATATCGAGTTCCGTCACTTCCAGGGCGTGGTTTTGAATAAACTCTCTTCGTGGTTCAACCTTATCGCCCATCAATGTGGTAAACATTTCATCTGCCTCTTCCGCATCGTGTATCTGTACCTGGAGCAATCGTCGGTTGCTCGGGTTCATCGTTGTTTCCCATAACTGGTTCGGATTCATCTCTCCGAGACCTTTGTAGCGCTGTAAATGACTTCCTTTAAACGATTCGTTTCGAACCATTTCGAGCATTTCCTGCCAGTTACGGGCCTGTTTTTCACCACCCACCTCTTCTCTTCCTTTTTCTTTGATTGAGAAGGTCTTATCGAGCAACGGACTGATATGCTCAAAGAGATGCATCGCCGACCGATACTCGCTGATCAGCGGTATTTGCGGTCCGATCGTTGTCGCAACCTGGGCTTTGTCCTTCAGCGCGACATCGATCTCGTAACAGTCTGCACGCCAACGGCACGCTCTGATTGCACCGACTATCATACTCTTGTCGGCAGACAGATCTTCGGCTATTTTTTCGACAAACTCCTTCTCGGTAAACTGATCGGCTTTTCGGATCCCTTTCTCAAGCATGTAAACAAGCAAGGCTTCACTGATATTCATTCGTTCGAGAAAGGTGACAATCCTCTCAAAAATTGACAGTTTTCTCAGTGTTTCTACCAATTGGTCATCGGCGAGAAGGGTTTGTTGCTGATCTTTTATTTCAACACTTACTTTCTGACTGGCCTGGGTAAACAGATAGTTGTTGAGTTGCTCTTCATCGAGAAAGTATTGTTCGCTTTTTCCTTTGCCTATTCTGTAGAGTGGCGGCTGGCCGATATAGACATGTCCGCCCTGGATCAACGGCAGCATCTGCCGATAGAAAAAGGTGAGAAGCAGGGTTCTGATATGCGCCCCGTCGACATCGGCATCGGTCATGATAATGATTTTGTGGTAACGAAGTCGCTCAGGATCGAAATCATCTTTTCCGATTCCACATCCAAGGGCTGCAATCAATTGCTTGATTTCTTCACTGTTGAGAATTTTATCGAACCGGGCCTTTTCGACGTTCATTATCTTGCCGCGCAGGGGTAATATTGCCTGAATGGCACGATCTCTTCCCTGTTTTGCAGAACCTCCGGCAGAATCACCCTCAACTATAAATATTTCTCTCTTTTTCGGGTCCTTCTCTTGGCATTCTGCCAGTTTTCCGGCCATCAGCAGGCTCGTGGATCCTTTTTTGCGAGACAGATCTCTGGCCTTTTTTGCCGCCTCCCTGGCACGAGCGGCGTCAACAACCTTTGATAGGATTCGTTTAGCTATGTTCGGGTTTTGTTCAAGGAAGAGGGTCAATTTATCGTTACAAACAGATTCAACAATCCATTTTACTTCAGAATTACCCAGTTTTGTTTTGGTCTGACCTTCAAATTGCGGGTTGGGTACACGGACCGAAATGACACAGGTAAGGCCTTCACGGACATCATCTCCTCCCATCTTTTCCTTCAGGTTTTTCGGAACAATGTCGTCGCTGGCATATCGGTTGATACATTTGGTCAAGGCGGCGCGAAAACCGGCAACGTGGGTTCCTCCCTCCCGTGTATTGATGTTGTTGACGAAAGAAAAGAGGCGTTCCGAGTAACCGTCAAAATATTGAAAGGATACTTCAACTTCAACCATATCCTTTTCACCGGTCAGAAAAATGGGATCGCTGAAAACCGGGGTGCGATTGCGATTGAGCCACTGAACGTAAGAAATAACGCCACCCGAAGCGTGAAATTTATCTTCTTCACCGCTTCGCTCATCTTTCAGGTAGAGTCGCACGTCTTTGTTAAGAAAAGCCAGTTCTCTCAACCTGGTCTTGACCATTTCGTAGTCATAAGCGGTCGTTTCGGTGAAGATCAGCGGATCCGCTTTGAAAAGGATTGTGGTTCCTGTTTTTTCACTGGTGCCGATTACCTCGAGTTCACTGACTTTTTGCCCATATCGATAGAACTGACGATATATTTTTCCATCGCGCCGAACCTCGGCAACAGCTTCTTCAGACAGAGCGTTGACCACCGACACGCCGACACCGTGCAGACCTCCCGACACCTTATACGACGAGTGATCGAACTTACCCCCGGCATGCAGGGTGGTCATAACCAATTCCAGGGCCGGGACGTTTTCGGTAGGATGGATATCCACCGGGATACCACGTCCATCATCTTCGACCCGAACAGAGTTATCCTCAAGAATGGTAACGCGAATTCTTTGACAATAACCGGCGAGTGCCTCGTCAATACTGTTGTCGACAACTTCCCAGATCAGATGGTGCAACCCTTCGCCGGCGGTATTACCGATATACATTGAAGGTCTCTTGCGAACCGCCTCCAATCCGTCGAGCACTTTTATTTGTCCGGCATCATAGCTACTGCTTGTTTCTTCTGTCACGCTTGTTTTCCTTTTCTTAACGATCGTTTATCCGGTTGTTCTACCCGTTTGCTACAAAATAATCTTCAAACACCCTCACCTGTTCACTCAACGGAGGGATCGGATGAAAATGCTCCTTTCAAGACAGTCTCTCGTTGTTAAAAGGAGTCCTCTGGACGATCTACAATTGCATCGGCATGATGATACTGGTGAACCCCTTATCAAGTGCTGATTTCATTAAACAAGGGCTGTTATCTGAATTGATGTACGCCTCCACCTCTTCACATTCCATTACCTGCAACGTCTCTATAAAATATCGGCAATTAAAACCAAGAGTGAGTCGATCCCCCTCGTATGAGACCTTCAATTCATCTTTTGCGTTGCCAATATCGGCGTTTTGAGAAGAGAGGACCATGGTGTCCCCTTCTATCTGCAACTGGATGGTATGAAAGACATCTTCGGTAAACAGATTGATTCGCTTTAAAGATTCAAGAAACAGGAGTCTGTTAATTTTAATACAATTATCCATAGGAACTGCTTGAACGATAGCACGATAATGGGGAAACTCCCCTTGTTTTAAACGAACGACCATAACCGCGCGCTTGTCCTTGACCACAAGTTGTTTTCGGCTGAAGGACACATCGATAGTGTCTCTGTTTTCGCAGAACTTGCGTAACTCCTGGATGCCCTTCTTCGGGATAAGAGTGATATCTTGTATATCGATGAGATCGACATCGATCGAAATTTCTTTCTCCATGATGGAGAGACGATGCCCGTCCGAAGAAACCATGCGGAGAAATGAAATCGAATCAGTTTTTTCTTTTTCAATGAGGACCGAAGTCAGCGAATAGATGTTTTCCTGTTCACCGGCTATTGAAAAAATAACCTTGTCTATAAGATCGAGAAAAACAGGAGCCTCCAAAGGAACAAAGCCTTCTTCGTCGTATTCCGGAAAAGCCGGATATTCCTCGCTCTGTATACCAGCCAGATTGTAAATGCTTTTTCCAGCCGAGATGGTAACCCAACTGTTCTCAGTTTCTTCAAGGATAAGAGCAGCCGAACCTGATTCTCTGACGATTTCGTATATTTTTTTTGACGGTAAGGTCAAAGACCCGATGGCGTCGACTTCAGCCGGCACAAATATTCTCAAACCGACTTCCAGATCCGTCCCTGTCAAAAAAAGGCCGTTTGTTGCCGCCTCCACGAGGATATTAGACAGGATTGCCAACGTACCCCTTTTGTTTGTCACGTTTTGTAAAACGGCCAACCCTTCAATGAAATCATCCCGTTGGACGGTGCATTTCAGGCTCATGTCTGTTTCCTTTTTTTTATAAATATCTTTTTTGTTATTATAAAGGCGGTTAATCTGTTAATTTCTTGTCTACTTGTCTGAAATAATATGTTTTTTTACAAACAACACGGGCTTGAAAAAAAATGTGTTTTGTTCATATCGTCTTTTCAACAAGGCTTTCAGCTCATTGTTCACACGGTATTGACACGGTGTGTTTATCTCTTGTTGAAAAGTGAAGGAAAGCCCTTTTTTTCTTACATACGAATGCCTTGTCAGCCACCACCTCAATCTAGTGGAAAAACAGAAAAATATCAATAAAATAATCGATTATTGAAGATGAAAAAAGCAGATGAACACCTTTTCCGGGAAATGATCTCTGAAAAGATTATAAGATACTATAATGATGAAGTTTTTTCTGCAGCCAGTGTTTCCCTTTGTTTCGTTGATAGCGAAAAAAAAGAAAAAAAGAGGCTAACGGTAGAATATAATGATGAAAATGATGCTTCTTCAAGCTCTGGGGAAACAGTCTTTGATCTGGCCTCATTGACCAAGCCCTTGGTAACCCTTCTGTGTCTCCTTTTTCTCATCGACAAGAAGCAGCTTACGTGGCGTGATACCGTTGGCGATGTGTTTGGAACCGGTCCGGGAAAATCTCTTTCCCGAGTCTCCATCGAAATGTTGGCAAGCCACTCATCGGGTTTGCCGGCTCATCGTGATTATGCTCCGGCGCTGATAGAAATAATCCCAGAACGGCGAAAACAATGGCTCCTGGAAAACATCTTCAGAGAAACCATTGACGACCGTTGTTCCGGTACCGTCCTCTACAGTGATTTGGGATATATTTTGTTAGGTTTTATCGTTGAAACGGTAACAGGACGATCTCTTGATACATTCTGGTCGTCAACGATAGCCGAAGCGGTCGGTGTTGATAAAAATCTTTTTTTCCCGGATCGTAGTCTTCACGCAGATAAAAAATATGCTGAAACCGGCCCCTGTCGTTTTACCAGGCAACAGCTGGCAGGAAGGGTTCACGATGATAATTGCCGCTTGCTGGGAGGCGTTTGCGGCCACGCAGGCCTGTTTGGAACATCGCCTGCCGTACTGAGGATGGCGGAAGAAATGCTGGCTCTTTATCGTGGCATGAAAACATCTCTGCCTCTGAGCGAAACAACCTTTCGCACGGCCTGCAAGCCGGTGGGTTCATCGGATTGGTCGAGAGGTTTTCAACTGCCGACTCCGGGTCATTCGAGCAGTGGCAGGTATTTTTCGGTTGAGAGCTTTGGCCATCTCGGATTCACCGGGACATCGTTCTGGGTAGACCCGATACGCCAACTCATCGTCGTCATTTTGACAAATCGCGTTGTCAAAGGAGAAGACAGGTCACCAATTCAGAAAATGAGGCCGGTGTTACACGACAGCATTTTTGAATTTCTGAAGGAAAAACAAGGATCCCGCATGGAAAGAGAAAGAGCGGTGGGGGAGGCGAATCGGAAAGAGTAAGCTCCCGATACGCCTCCCGGATACGAAGAGAGCCCGTTACCACCAACAAATGGTTTGGTCGGCGGCAAAAATTTTATCGACCAGGGCGCTGTAATCAGGGTTGTCGACAGTCAGATCGAAAGATTCGCTGTCACGGTCCCGGGTTACGATATCAACGAGCTTTTTAACGGTATCGTCCGGTTCTGATTTGTAGATATTGAGTATTTTCATGACGTCTCCTTGCTATTTCAGGCCGTAAGGAATGATAATGTCCATTTCCCGCAGTTTTTCTCCCACTTCCTCAAGAGTGAGTAATTCGAAACCGTTTTTTTCCTGATTAGCCGGTACGGTGGTATAGACTTCACCCTCCATATCGCGAAGCATCTCGATGCTTTCCATATTGTGTTCGTCAAGTTTTTCGATTTCGCAATCCATGACGACACCGTAGCTGTACATATTCTCAACGGCCAGGCCAAGGGCCGAGCGAATACCGTCAACCGCGTAGTCTTTATTACGGTACATAAAAAAAGCTTTTTTGTATTCCATGACCCCCTCCTAGAAACTGAGATAGCAATCGTAATCTTCAATAATGATGCCGTGTTGGGCCTGAGTCGCCATCTTTTTCGCGGTGAGCCCTTCCGGGATGTCACTGGTATCGTAGCCCTGTTTTTTATAGCTATCAACGCAGATGGAAACATCATCCGCCAACGCGCACAGCTCGGGAAATGCTTTGTCTTTAGAATTGTGCGTGGCGGTCCAGGTGAAAAAAATCTTAACCTTGGAGCCTTTTTCTTTAGCGGCCTTGGTCACGCCGATCACGTGATGAAGGCAGTTGGGGTCGGTTACGAAAATACCTAGACTCTTTGCCATCGGTAGCCTCCTGTAGAATGTTTACTCAGTTTGTTGATTCACAACAAAAACGGACCCCTGTTTCTGGAACAGGGGTCCGGGCGATCGGTAAGCCCAACAAACGTCTCTGTCGGATTACCCTTTTTTGACAAAAAAGCTGAAAAAGCCGGCCCCTTCTTTTTCCCCGAGATACTCATGCCCGGCCCGGTCACACCATCCGGGAATGTCGTTTCTGGAACCCGGGTCGGTGCCGTCAACCTGCAGAACCTGGCCGCTCTTCAATTTACCTATTTCTTTTTTCGTGCGCAGCAAGGGCATGGGACAGCTCAAGCCCTTCGCATCGAGAACGGAATCGGCGGTTACGTCGGCAGCAACCTGCTTAACATCACTCATGGCAAACCTCCTGATAATGATTCATCTGCTGATGGTGTTCTTCATCCTGCCCTGTGAAAGATTGGGAAAGGAAAAGAAACTGAACCTCGAACTGATCCTGGTTTTCCATATATCGGTCAATCACCAATAAATAGCTGTATCAAAGCAAATGAGAGACGAAAAATCAACGGAAAAACAAAGTACTGTCATCCTTTCGCGTTGTTGACAAAAAGCGATGGCAAAGGTAAACATTTCAACGTTGATTGTTTTTCCATGAACTGTGTTTTCAGGAGGTGGGTATGAGTGAGCAGAGTGTTGTGGCGACGAAGCTGAAAGGCCTGTACAAGGCATTGTGCGAGTCGGAATGGAATCCTACTATTACCGGTGTCTTGGTGGGCCTCTTTTCCGTTTTGATCATGGCCTGGTGGCGTCCCTGGGGGGCTGTCGGGGCCTTGAGAAACTGGGGAGATTGGATGATGTACGGACTTGCCTCCCTGTTCAACACGGAAGCAGGTGTGTTTTGGTACTACTATGAGGCCCCTCGGTCGGTACTTGTCGATTCCGGCTCCGTGATCGGGGTCGGTTTTGTTCTTGGTGCCTTTGTTTCCGCCTGCCTCGGGAAGGAATTTGCTTTGCGAATTCCCCCCTATCGGGAGATGGTCAAGGCGATTATCGCCGGCACCCTGATGGGTATCGGCGCCTCGCTTGCCGGAGGCTGTAATGTCGGTGGTTTCTACAATGCCATCGGCAACCTCTCCGCCAATGGTTTTGCGATGATGGTGGGTCTCGTCTTCGGTGTCGTTCTTGGGTTGAAACTGATCTATCTGGAAATGGAACATATCAGTTGGGGAGATGGCGGCGCCCGCACCATCGAGTTTCCCAAGGCGATCATCTACCTGTTGGGTGTTGGTGCCCTTGTCTACCTGGTTTGGAAGGCATACGGCTATTCGGGCAATGATGAAAGCGATTACGTTGCCATGCTTGGTGGAATTATCCTGATAGCGGCGGCACTCGGGTACACCATGCAGCGTGGACGCTGGTGTATGGTACAGGGGTTTCGCGAACCGCATATGACCGGTGACTGCACCATGGCAAAATCGGTGATGCTGTCGATTCTGGTCGTCGCGATCGGCGCGGTCGTTCTCAAGTATGCTCTTCCTCTCAGGGCGGACGGTTATGCGGTGCTCAATCCGATGCATTATGTCCGCGGAACATTCGGCTGGGGCGCCGTTGTCGGTGGCTTTATTTTCGGCGTCGGAGCAATGTTTGCCGGTGGCTGCGGTTCCGGTACATTGTGGCGCGTCGGGGAAGGGCAGGTAAAATTGATGATCGTTGTTCCGTTTTTTGCCTTGTCCACGTCTATCTTGACTGCCTGGCTGCGAGACAATGATTGGGAGCGCGACGGCATGCTCGGGAGCTATGTGTATCTTCCCGATGTCATGGGACACGGTGGGGCACTGCTGCTGATCGCCGTTTTCCTGTTGATCTGGTATTTGGTCGTCAGTTGGAATGAGGAGTCGAACAAGCTGATCGTCCCGATGTAATACAGCGTGGCGGGACCGTGTTCCCGCCACGCCACCGGGCTGTATTTTCCTTTTGGAGAATACAGCCTTTTTTTATATGATACTCTGTATTGACATTGATTATCATACTTCGTTGTGCCCCTCAAGCATGGGGGGGAGAGTCGGTGGGTGATCCAAGAGACGAGGAGGCGTGGGAGTGTGACCGAACGGCAGACGAAAATACTGATCGCTGACGACGATGCCATGGTTCGCAGCACCGTGTCGAAGATCCTGGAAATGTTCGGTCATCAGGTTGTTGCCGCCGACGGCGGCAAGACCGCCGTTCAGCTTGTCGACGACACGTTCGATGTCGTCATCCTCGATATCAACATGCCGGACATGGACGGCTTCCAAACGATTACCGCAATGAACGGGAAAGGGCATGATATTCCGGTGCTCTTTCTGACCGGGGCGGGTTCGATGGACTACGCGATTAAAGCGATTAATCTTGGTGCGTATGATTTTTTGACAAAACCGATAGAAGACCTCGATATTTTCAACGTCAAGATCAGACGGGCGATCGAAAAAAGAATGTTCGTGCTGCGGGAACGCCAGTATAAATCGGCCCTTGAAGAGGATGTTCAGCAAAAAGCGCAACAGCTCGAAGCACAAAACAAACTGCTCCGTTCGTACAGCAACAGCCTGGAAAATGCCACGGTCCAGCTGATGACCAGCCTGCAGAACGCGATGGAAGAGAAGGATTATTACACCGTCGGCCATACCCAGCGGGTTACCGAGTATGCGATAATGCTCGGTGTTGCCATGGGGCTTGACGGGCACGAACTGATTGTTTTGCGGCGGGCCGCCCAGTTTCACGATATCGGCAAGTTGGTTATCGATCTCTCCTGTATCCAGAAGCCGGGGAAGTTGAGTGAGGACGAGTGGGTTTTGATTAAAAAACATCCGGCAGTCGGTGCAAATATCATCAAACCGCTTGGTTTTATGGAGCGGGAGCAATTTATCATCAGGCACCACCATGAACGCATGGACGGAATGGGTTACCCCGACGGGTTGGTCGGGGATCAGCTTGATGATTTGACGAAAATCATCATCGTCGTCGACAGCTACGACGCAATGACCTCTCGGCGCAATTATCGACGAAACCTGACCATGCAGGGTGCCATTGACGAGTTGTGCCGGTGTTCCGGAACCCAGTTCGACCCAACCATCGTCGATATTTTTACCAGAAATATTGTTGATTATACGCCGAAACACAGTATGTTCTCGGATCAGTTCCTCGATGTGTTCAACCAAGAATCCCAGTGACAATAAACCGATGAAAATTTCACAACGCGAGGTGGAGCATGTCGCCCATCTGGCACGATTGCATTTGAGCCAGGATGAGTTACGGACCATGACCACCCAACTCGACACGATCCTGTCGTATGTTGCCAAGCTCGACGAACTCGATACCCGCACTGTCGAACCGACCACGCACGCGCTTTCCGTGACCAATGCCTTTCGGGAAGACGAGGTCGGGCCATCCCTGACTCAGCGCGAAGCGTTGGCCAATGCGCCGGAACATGATGGAGAATCCTTTATCGTGCCCCGCATCATCTAACCGGCACGGCTCTGGTCACCGCCTCCGAAGAACCAGCCAAAACGATAGTTTTGCTCGAGAAAAACGATGGAACCATACGAATTAACGATCACCGAGGCGCTCTCCCGGCTTGCTTCTCGGGAACTGTCTTCCCGTGAATTGACGCAGAGTTGCCTGGAGCGCATTGACGCCGTCGAACCGATGGTTGCCGCATTTATCGCCCACGATGCCGATATCGCGTTGCGCCAGGCAGATGAGGCCGACCGGAAACGTGCCGCCGGGGATGTCGGCATGTTGTGCGGGGTTCCGCTTTCGGTTAAAGACCTGTTGTGTACCAGGGCGTTCCCAACGACCTGCGGTTCGAAAATGCTGGCCGGGTTTGTCCCACCTTATGACGCTACGGTTGTTGAAATGATCACCCGTGCTGGAGGGGTGATCGTCGGCAAGACAACGATGGACGAATTCGCCATGGGATCGACTTCGGAGAACTGTTTTTACAAGGTTCCCGCCAACCCATGGAACCTGGACTATGTGGCCGGCGGCT
>CAZUJZ010000039.1:13806-17761 GCA_964620665.1 uncultured Desulfofustis sp.
TGTTTTTACAAGGTTCCCGCCAACCCATGGAACCTGGACTATGTGGCCGGCGGCTCATCCGGTGGCTCGGCGGTGTCCGTTGCGGCCGGCGAGGTGCTCGCCTCGCTCGGCTCGGACACCGGCGGCTCGATTCGCCAACCGGCATCGCTCTGCGGAATAGTCGGCATGAAACCGACATATGGCCGGGTTTCTCGTTATGGTCTCGTCGCCTTTGCTTCCTCTCTTGACCAGGTCGGCCCGTTGACTCGGGATGTGGAGGATTGTGCCGTGATGATGCAGGCGATCTGCGGCTACGATCGGCGTGACTCGACCTCAGTGGATCGGCCCGTCGAGGATTATCCGGCCGATTGTATCAAGGGAATGCGGGGCGTGCGGGTCGGTCTGCCGCGGGAATATTTCCCCGAGGAGCTCGACCCGGAAATCCGGCAGATCGTGATGAAAGGCGTGGACGCGCTCCGCTCGGCCGGAGCCGAGATCGTCGATGTCTCCCTGCCGTATATCGACTACGGTGTTGCGGCCTATTATCTGATCGCACCGGCCGAGGCCAGCTCCAACCTGGCCCGTTATGACGGTGTCGCCTATGGTTACCGCGACCCGCAGGCGGAGTCCCTGGTCGAGTTGTACAAGAACACCCGGTCGGCCGGTTTCGGCGCCGAGGTGAAGCGGCGCATCCTGATCGGTACCTATGCGTTGTCATCCGGCTATTACGATGCCTATTACAAAAAGGCGTCTCAGGTCAGGACCCTGATTCTGAACGATTTTAAAAAGGCGTGGCAGTCATGTGATCTGTTGATTTCACCGGTGACCCCGACGCCGGCCTGGCGGCGGGGGAGCATAATCGACGATCCGCTGGCCATGTATCTGTCGGACATCTTCACGCTCTCCACCAATCTGGCCGGTCTGCCTGGTATTTCCGTACCCGGCGGCTTCAGCGGAGACGGTTTGCCGATCGGCATCCAGTTGCAGGGACCTCATTTCGGCGAGAGCCTGTTGCTCCGGGCGGCATACAACCTGGAGACGAATCTGGCGCTTGACCGGACCGTCATGCCGCGCCCGGGGGCCTGATCGAGACCGAAGGACGCAGCCCTCTTTTCCCCTTTATCGGCAAGGTTGACCCGTGAAACTATCAATCCCCGACACGATTGCTGCCATTACCCCGTATCCGCCCGGAAAACCGATCGAAGAGCTGGAGCGGGAATACGGTATTCACAACTCGATAAAACTCGCCTCCAACGAAAACCCGCTCGGTCCGTCACCCCTGGCCGTCGCGGCGATGGGCGAGGCGCTGGCCAACCTGCATCGATACCCCGACGGATCCGGGTATTACCTGGTCCGGGCGATTGCCGAGCACTATGATGTTGAGCCGGAACAGGTTGTTCTCGGCAACGGCTCAAACGAGATCATCGAGTTTCTGGTGAAGGCTTTTGTCGAGCCCGGTGACGAGGTTATTACCAGTCATCCGTCCTTTCTGATGTATCAGAAATTCGTCCAGGTTCGCGGCGGGATCAATCATGTCGTCGCACTGGCGGATATGGCGCATGATCTTGCGGCCATCGCCGATCGCGCCGGCGACCGGACAAAACTGATTTTCCTCGACAACCCGAACAACCCGACCGGCAGCTATCTGCCGCAGCACCGGTTGCTCGATTTTCTTGACCGGCTGCCCGAGCACGTTCTGGTCGTGCTCGATGAGGCCTATGTCGACTTCATGGATGAAGCGCTGAAGATCGATATCGGTTCCCTGCTTCCCGCCCGCACCGGTCGCTGCGGGGTGGTCAGCCTGCGGACCTTTTCCAAGGCTTACGGACTGGCCGGGGTTCGCATCGGTTTCGGCTTGATGGCAGCGGAGATAGCCGCCTGTCTGCATAAGGTGCGGCAGCCGTTCAATGTCAACCAGCTGGCTCTGGTCGGGGCTCGGGCCGCGTTGCAAGATGACCGGTTTTACCGGGAAACCCTGCAGGTAACGGCGGAGGGCAAGAAAACCCTGATGGCCGGGGTCGAGAGGCTCGGCTGTCGCAGTTTTCCGTCCCAGACCAACTTTTTCCTGATCGACGTGCGCGGGGATGCCACGACGCTCTACGAGGCGATGCTGCGTCACGGCGTGATCGTCCGATCCATGAAGGCGTACGGCTACCCCCACTATATCCGGATCAATGTCGGTACCGAGCACGAGAACGGGCGGTTTCTTGAAACCTTGCAGCGCTGCCTGACGGAGTGCGGTTATGTCTGAGCCGGCGGTCGAGGTCATCACCATCGATGGTCCGGCCGGCGTCGGTAAATCGACGATCAGCAGGAGACTGGCGGCTCGCCTCGGTTACACCTATCTCGACACCGGTGCCATGTACCGGGCCGTGGCCCTCTATCTGGATGACAAGGGCATCGACTGTTCCGACGAGCAGGCGGTGATGCAGGCCTTGACCGGGGTTACCGTTGAATTGCTCCCCGCAGCAGATGAGACCGAAGACGTGGAGGTGCTGCTCAACGGTGAGCGGGTCGGCGCCCTGATCAGGACACCGGAGATGTCGATGCGGGCTTCGACGGTTTCGGCAGTGCCGGCGGTGCGGCGCATGCTGACCGAGGTGCAACGGGAAATTGGCCGTCGTGGGAAGGTTGTCGCCGAGGGGCGGGATACCGGAACCGTTGTCTTTCCCGGCGCGCGTCACAAGTTCTTCCTCGAAGCCAGCCCCGGCGTCCGGGCCAGGCGGCGAGCGGTGCAGATGCGGGAGCGCGGCGAAACGGTCGATGAAAAGGCACTGCTGAAGATGACGATCAAGCGGGACCGTCAGGATATGGAGCGGGCTGTCGCTCCGTTGAAGAAAGCAGACGACGCCCGGGTCATCGATACCTCGGGTCGATCGATCGACCAGGTTCTGGAGGCGATTCTGGCGATCGTCCGCTCCGATGAATAAGACGCTTTGTCCCGTCGTCTACCGCTGAAGACGGGACAACCGTTCTCTACTTGAGAACAAAGTCCACGCGACGATTTTGACTCCAGGCAAACTCGTTCTGCTCGATGAACAGCGGTCGCTCTTCACCATAGCTCACGGTCCGGATGCGAGCCGGATCGATGCCGAGATTGACCAGATAGTCTCGGGCGTTGATTGCCCGTTTTTCACCCAAGGCGAGGTTGTATTCTTTGGTTCCCCGATCGTCGCAGTTTCCCTCGATGATGACGGGGTTGCGGACCTGCTTGAGCAGATCGGCATTTTGGATCATCCGGTCGGCCATATCATCCTGAATGGAGGCTTGATCGAATTCGAAATAAACCGGGCTCAGACCATTTGACGATCGCCCGTGTTGCCGCCTGTACGCTTCCGATGTCTCTCCCTCTTGCCCGGCGGCGAGAGCCATTCCCCCCAGGTGGGAAATATTGGTGTCGTCAAGGTTGCCTTCGGCGGCCAGGTTTGTTTCCGAATAGCCATCAGCTTCCGGGTAATTGATGTCTTTTCCGGAAGAGACCGTTTCCTCGGAGGTGGTGGTCGGAGGAATAACCGATTTTTTTGAGCATCCGCCGGTCAAAACGGCAAACAGGGCAATGGCTGCAGCAATGACGAAAATCCTGGCAATGGGCTGTTTCATTCCTTTCCTCTGGGTGTTTTTTCGCGGACGGCGGACCGGGAGTCGATTGTCTGTTGTAACTGGATCGGTACCCTGTTAAGGGTGGTGCAGAATGCACGGTCATGAAGACTCTATTCTATCCGTATTCATCAAGAGGTCAAGCACTTTTCAGCGTTTCAGAAGCAGCGCGAAGCAACGGGCATGTCTTCTGAACGGGGCCAGGGAGTGACGTAGCGTTCGATGAACGATAATCGGGAAATGTCCTTTATTGCGACCTGCGCCGGTGGTCTTGAGTCGTTGGTGCAAGAAGAGGTTGTCCGGTGGGGCGGCTGTGCTCCGGCAACCAGTGTCGGTGCGGTTGAGTGGTCAGGCACCTTGGAAAGCGGCTATCGGGCCT
>CAZUJZ010000040.1:0-17722 GCA_964620665.1 uncultured Desulfofustis sp.
CGGCCAGGCCATGGATGGCCTGTCTGCCGGCCTCGGAGACCAGCCGATCAGGCCGTAGCGCAGCAGCCGGAGGGAGGATCAACCAGCCCATCCGACCACGATGTCGATTTTCATCGTTCGTTGTGATTATCAGGCATGGCGGTTAAATAGAGCGGCTTTTTATTGGGGAGTCGTCCTCTTTCTTTCTGTTTGACTTATGAATCAATTACATTTAATGAATACCCTTATTTAATTACCATCATTATTAATTTTTTCTACGATTTCTCCATTTTGGTTGACCAGAGTCAACCTTTGTGATTAGCTTATGTCTAGAAGCAGGCCGTACTATAGCTTTAGGCTTATCAGAAATTGTATAGATTCAGGTAACTACTCCATAAAGGTAGGTGCTCGAAAAACGGCAAAGGATGATTTTGGTTGGTTACAAGCCGATATCTTGGCTGCCATGAAACAACTCAAACTCTACCATTATCACAAAACTGAAACACGGTACGACAATCCTTCAGTTTACGTGGATTATTACAAAGCTCGGAATTTAAGAGGGGAAGATGTATACATCCATTTTCGTATTGAAGATGGAGAGTTAATAATATGTAGTTTTAAGAGTATATGAAAATGAATTGTATTGATTGTGGATCTCATCTCATAGATATTACAGGAAATATTGAATTAGATGATAACGTTATTGGACCTTATGTTGTTGAAAGTGTTCATTATAAAAAATGTGAATCATGCGGAGAAGTTATTTTATCTAGCGAATCCTGGCTAAAAGCGGATAACGTTTTAAAAGAGATTACAGACAGATTGATAGGTCAACTGCCAGCACACGAATTTGTTTCAGCCACTGAAGCTGCACAAATTCTTGAAATATCCAAACAAGCTTTTAGCAAAAATAGGCGAATAAAGAAGGGTTTCATTCATCAAACAATAGTCAATGGAAGAATAGGTTACCATAAGAAATCAGTCGAACTATTCAAAAAAAACAAGGATGGCCGATTCAGATTGTACGAACCCGAACTACCAACTTTTAAATCTCTACCTGAATTATATGAATACCAACTCTCAAAGTTGGCTGAAATAAAAGAAACACATTGGATTTCTTCAACAAAACATGAAACTCCTCCGCGCCGATGGCTAATTATTAAAAATGATCAGGGTGCTCACTCAGAACAGCAACAAGATTTTGAATGGTTTGAAACTGATACCCCTGAAAGTGACTGGACGGATTTGCCCATCCAATGAAAGAGAATACTACTATGCCTCAGAAATCCATCGAAAAAAAGAACTTAGAAACAAAATCTAAGAAAGAAGAACTAGTTATACACGGTGATATTTCAACCAAGACATTATGGGTCGATAATTTTGCTTTGTTCGTAAGAGATGATGACATTTGTTTGTTGAGATTGAACGCAAAATTACCAGAAGGCTATTTTGAACAAGCCAGGATTGCGACCTCAAAAAAACACCTTAAAGCTCTCTTGGATTTGATATCAAAACAACTTAACTATTACCCCCAGCCGGTTGAAAAAATTGACAAGTAGGTGCGAGACAGTAAATGACCATAGATATGGTATGTGAAAAAACACTGGGCAGACCGGGAAACCGGCTGCCTTTTTTTTTCACCTGACCGGCAATAGTTCCCTATCCTATTGAGATTCGGTAAATGGGACTGATATTTTACACATTTTTACATATCAAGGAAAAAGGGCTTCCAACCGAAGTCGTAAGCCCTTGATTTTGCTGGAGCCACCGAGCGGAGTCGAACCGCTGACCTGATGATTACGAATCAACTGCTCTACCAACTGAGCTACGGTGGCGTTTGATTGACGGTGTTTATAGCAGGATCAACGGTAAAATTCAATATCAATCCCCGGCCGCTATCGGTTTCACGAGTCGATAGGCAATGAATAGTGCGCTGCGATCTGCTACTATAAAGCGCGTTCCATAGCCGGGACAGTCTCCGCCGGGGCTCTTAACATCATCTTTCACCGCTTCCGCTACTGACTGCGACAGCAACCGGCAAAACCGCCTGATATAAAGATTACCGGGAAAGAGGCTGCTTTTGACCAAAGAGCTCAACAACTGGAATGACAAAAATATCATCAGGGTTCGGCTGCGGTTCATCGATCTGATCAAGTCTTTCTTCACAGAGCCCCCGGATGCCGAACGATTCAGCCGCTGGCGCGGGATGTTTTATGCACTGGCGGAGAGCTGTGTCAGTCCCCGCTTCGATGAGGCGGTCCAGCTCATCAAACACCGCCTGACGACCGATCGTCTGCAGGATCTGCAACGGGAATTTAACCGTCTGTTCGGCGATAGCGACAGTAACGGCGCGCTCAGCCTGGCGGCATCAGTCCATCTCGATGGGCTCATTTATCAGGATACTCGGGCCGCGGTAAGGGCCTTTTTCACCGATGCGGGCGGCCGAACCTATGCACCGGCTAACGATGGGGAAGATTCGCTGGTATTGCTCCTGGATTTTCTGGCTACCCTGATCCGGGATGAAAAAGACGGCTACGACACAACGTCCGGTCAGGCCCTTCTGGTCACCGAGTTTCTCGTTCCGTTTGTCAAGCAGCTCGAAGACGCCGCACGGCACCATGACTCCGCCGCTTTCTATCGCGACTGCATCAGCTTTACCGGTGGATACCTGGAACTTGAACAGCACTTTCTGGCATAATGGTCACGTTACCCGGCAAGAACAGATCAATGCAGCGGAGCGTACGGCCGGTTTCGTTCTTTTTTTCGCTGGCTGCTCTCGTCGTGGTGCTGCTGCTGGCCGGGTGTTCGGAAGAACCGGAACAGCCGACAACGGCCGACACGATCTCGGCATCCGCCGGTTGTCTCTCCTGTCATCAGCTGGAAATGGATGAACACCACCGACTCGAGTGCACATCCTGCCATGGCGGCAATGACCGGGCCCTGTCGCGCAGCGAGGCGCACCTCGGTCTGACAGAGGCGCCGGCCCGCCCCTCGCTGGCCGGCCAGGCATGCGGCAGTTGTCACCGGGAGCAGGTCGAAATGGTCGCCGCCAATGGTCATTACACGCTCATCGGTCACGTCTCGGCGGTCCGTGCTGCGTTCGGCGCCCGGTCCACTCCTGATTCCGCGCTGCAGATTACCGCCGCAGCTCAGCCGGAAAGCGAGATGGAGCTGGTCGATGATCTGCTGCGCCGCCGCTGCCTGCGCTGTCACGTCTATACGCGCGGCGACACGTTTCCGGCAATCGATCGGGGACTCGGCTGCGCCGCCTGTCACCTATCGCCGCGTCAGATAGAGGCTGGCCTGCACCATTTCAACCGGCACCCCGCCGATGATGCCTGCCTGTCCTGTCATTACGGCAACCATGTCGGTTTTGATTATTACGGCCGCTACGAACACGATTTTAACCAGGAATATCGGACCCCCTACCTGGCGGCCGACGATATCACGGCGCCCTACGGTGTTGAATTTCACCAATTGGAACCGGACGTCCACCACCAGGCCGGCATGGTCTGCGTCGATTGCCATGGCCGGGACCAGGTAATGGGAACGGCTGCCGGTCCGAATTGTTCCGCATGTCATGAGCACAAACGCCAGGAATCTCCATCACCGGCCGGCATGACCGATACTGCCGACGGTCCGATTTTCGTTTCTGCGGCAACCGCTCGCAGCTTCCCTGTTCCTCAACTGCGCCACCCGGCCCACGCTGCGTACCGGGATACGGCCGGGTGCCTGGCTTGTCATGCCCGCTGGACGTTCAACGACGGGACGACACACCTGCTGCGCATCGATCATGACGATTTGTATGATTTCTTCCGGCTCAGCGTCGGCGGCAGCTCCGAGGTCAGAGCGATCATCGAGAGTCATATCGATTTCGACGGCGCCTGGCTGGACCCGGTTATGACCGACACATTCACCGGCGATCCCCTGCCCGGCATCTGGCTCAAGGGATATCTGGAGCGACGCTGGGAAGAGCCGCTTTTTGTCAGGGACGATGACGGCCGGATCTCTCCGGCTCGTCCGATTCTCGACCTGCGCCTGTCCTGGATCGATCGCACTGAAACACCGCGATATGACAACCTGCGTCCGCAGCCGGATACCCGCCTGCTGCGCCCTTACGCACCCCACACCGTCGGTCCGGCCGGTTTCTTCTATGAAGAACGGCTGCGGCGGTTCCAAATCGAGGAATTATCACTTCCTGCCGAAAATCCGCCTAAAAAGATTGAATCAGGCCGTGAATTGTTTTAAAAACCCAACACGGTCCGGAAGGACGTCAATTGCACCGGAAGAACGGCATGGGCGGCATATCGAATTCGCACGTTCTGCCCACCGGCGCGTTCATTGATTTTCAGCAACAGGACGATCGTACCCGTGACTCCAGCAGTCGGCAGGTTCTTCTTGCTCATGGTTTTTGCGCTGTGGCTGCTGTTGATCGGCGTCCTGCCGGCCTGCGTCTCCACAGCCTCGACCGATAATACCACCTCCCTGCATCCGACGCAGCGTCCCTATCGCATCAACAGTCACACCTATTACCCGATTCCGTCCGCCTACGGCTTCAATCAAACCGGGATTGCTTCCTGGTACGGTGACGACTTCCACGGCCGCCCGACCTCCAACGGCGAAACCTACGACATGCACTCGATGACGGCCGCGCATAAAACCCTGCCGATGAACACCGTCCTGCTCGTGCAGAATCTTGAAAACAACAAGGAAATCATCGTCCGGGTCAACGATCGCGGCCCCTTTGTCAAGGGTCGCATCATCGATCTGAGCTATTCGGCGGCCAAACGGCTCAATATCGTCGGCAAGGGGATCGCCCGGGTCAGGATCAGCGCCCTGGCGGACGGTGAGAAAAACGAGTCACAGATGATGGAGATGGCCCAGCAGTTTTATACCGGCGATTTCTACGTGCAGATCGGCTCATTCGCCAATACCGACAACGCGCTGCGTCTGCAGAATCGTTTCCTCCAGGCCGGCCACAAGACGCTGATCCAGAAATACATGGAAAACAAGAGCACCTACTACCGGGTCCACGTCTTTGTCGGCAGAACGCTGCAGGGTGCCGAACAGGCTCGGTCGATCCTGGAGAAACGCGGCTATCGCAATGCGTTTGTGATCGCCCGTTAACCAGCCGAATATGATGAGTTTTAATCAGAGCTCACGGCCCTGCCGATTCGAAGCGGCGAACGTTGGCGACCAGGCGGTGCAGCAGGGCGTGGTCTTTGCGCCCCGGGGCCTCTTCAACCCCGGAATTGATGTCGATGGCATACGGACGCACGGCCCCGATGGCCGCCACCACGTTACCGGCATCCAGGCCACCGGCCAGGATGAGCGGTTCGGTTATGCCCAGTGAAGCGACCACCGTCCAGTCGAAGCACCGGCCGGTACCACCGGCTGTTCCCTTGACATAGGTGTCGAGCAGGACACTGTCGACCGCGTCGTGAAAGGCTGCAAATTCGGCGGGATCGGCAGCGCGGCCGACGCGCACCGCCTTGCAGATCGACACCCCCCGTCGCCAGGAGCGCAGTCGCCGGCAGAAAGCCGGCGACTCACTGCCATGCAGCTGCACCTGCGTCAGTCCGCACTGGTCGACGATGCGTTTTATCTTTTCTTCATCGGCGTCCCGGAATACGCCGACCCGGGTAATAAACGGCGGCAGCGCCTCGGTCAGCTTCGCCGCCTGCTCCGGGGTGACCCGACGTGGACTGGCGGCAACGAAAATGAAACCGAGCGCATCGACCCCGGCGGCAACCGCCGCCCGGGCGTCTTCCTCCCTGGTCGTGCCGCACATCTTGATCCGGATCCGCTGCATGGTTCTCACCGTTTTGTGTCCCCGCCGCCCCGCAGCTCACTGAGCAGGCTGCTGCCGGATCCGGCCCGCATCAGGCTTTCACCGATCAGCGCGGCACTCACCCCGGCACGCCCCAGCGCGTCAAGGTCGGCCGGCGTCTTCAACCCCGATTCGGAAACAAGCGGGATATGGTCCGGAATCAACTGCTGCAGCCGAAAAGTGGTGTCGATATCAACGCTGAAATCGTTGAGGTTGCGGTTGTTGACGCCGATCAGATCAGCACCGGCCGCCAGCGCCATCTCGACTTCCCGCTCGTCGTGCACCTCGACCAGGCTGTCCATACCGAGCCTCGCCGCATGCAGCCTGAACTCGGCGATCTGCTCGACCTCGAGAATGGCTGCGATCAGCAGAACGGCATCGGCACCATGGGCGCGAGCCTGGTCGATCTGCAGCCTATCGATAATGAAATCTTTACGCAGGATCGGCAGATCCACCGCTTCCCGAACCTGCACCAGATAGAGCAGACTCCCCTGAAAGAAATCGACGTCGGTCAGCACCGACAACGCCTGGGCCCCCTGTTTCTGATAATTGACCGCAGTGCGAACCGGGTCGAAATCGGCGCAGATCACCCCTTTGGACGGCGAGGCCTTTTTCACTTCGGCGATAACCGCCACCCCACCATAATCCAGCAGCGACGTACGAAAACCGCGGGGCGCGTCCGCCTGCCAGTGCTCATAAGGCGGCGGCAGAACAACACCGGTGCGGTGCAATTCGGCAACTTCCTCTTTTTTTCGAGCAACGATACGATCGAGAATCATCACTATTTAATAATATTATTGACTTTTATAATCATTCTAAGCAAGTTTATTGCTCAATTCGATCAATTCAAGCAATTTACGGTGGGCCCTGCCGGAGTCGATACATTCGGCTGCTGCGGCGATTCCCGCCGGCAGATCGTCAACTCCACCGGCAGCCAGCAGCGCGGCACCGCTGTTGAGCAAGACCATATCCCGCCGCGGTCCGGCCGTACCGGCCAGGATATCCTTCATCAACAACGCCGATTCACCGCTGTCCCGGCCACCCTGCAGTTCTTCGAGCGGGGCCCGAGCCAGGCCGACCTCCTCCGGGGTGATGCGATAGCTGGTGACGATACCGTCCTTGAGCTCAGAGATCAGCGTCGTGCCGGTCACCGTCAACTCGTCAAGGTTACCCTCACCGTGCACGACCAGAGCCCGTTTGGAGCCGAGTTTGCCGAGCACCAGCGCCAGCTGTTCGGTCAATTCGGCGGCAAACACACCAAGAACCTGAACGTTGGCGCCGGCAGGGTTGGTCAGCGGCCCGAGGATATTGAAAATGGTCCTGATACCGATCTCGCGGCGCGGACCGATGGCGTATTTCATCGCGCCATGCAGCGCCGGAGCGAAGAGAAAGCCGATCCCCGCCTGTTTAATGCAGGCCCCGACCTGCTCTGCCGTCAGATCCAGTTTGACACCGGCCGCCTCGAGCACGTCGGCCGAACCGCACGAACTTGATACGGAACGATTACCGTGTTTGGCAACGATGAATCCGCAGCCGGCAACGACAAACGCCGACGTGGTCGACACGTTGAACGTCCCGGAACAGTCGCCGCCGGTACCGCAGGTATCGACAACAATGCCCCCCGCCTCCAAATCAACGCCGGTATCGACCCGCGTGGCTTTTTCCCGCATGACTCTGACGGCTCCGGCAATCTCGTCGACGCTCTCCCCTTTCATGCGCAGACCGGTCAGAAACGAGGCGATCTGCACCGGCGTGGCCACTCCGCTCATGATATCGGTCATGACCGCATACATCTGTTCTTCACTCAAATCGGCATGGCCGACGACCTGGGTTATCGCTTCCTTGATGTTCATCGCGTCTCCTTGCTCCGCGACACCTAAGGTCAACCGGCGATCAGCGGTGACCGAGCAGTGCCGGGTAGGTGTCGTCAAGAAAATTGTGCAGCAGATATCGTCCGTCCGGTGTCATGATCGATTCCGGATGAAATTGAACGCCTTCAACGGCCAGGGTTCGATGACGCAGGCCCATCAGTTCCTGCTGATCGGTGCGGGCGCTCACCTCCAGACAGTCCGGCAGCCCTTGATCCCTGACGACAAGCGAGTGATAGCGCATACCGTCGAAGGGATTGGGCAGGCCGGTAAAAACGCCGCGGCCGTCATGGAAAATCGGGCTTGTTTTTCCGTGCATGATTCGCCCGGCCCGCACCACTTCACCTCCGAAGGCATCACCAATCGCCTGATGGCCGAGGCAGATCCCCAGAGTCGGGACCGAGCCGGCAAACCGTTCAATGACCGAGATCGAGATTCCCGCTTGTTTCGGCGTGCCCGGTCCGGGCGAGACAATAATCCGTCGCGGCGCCAGTCGCTCAAGCTCGGCCGGCGTAATCTTGTCGTTACGGACAACGGTGAGCGCTTCCGGCTGCTCATCGGCACGGTGCAGGTCGGCGATGGTCTGAACAATGTTGTAGGTGAACGAATCGTAGTTGTCGATAATGACGATCATCGTTTAGAACCTCTTTTCCGCCAGTTCGACGGCGCGGCGCAGGCCCATTGATTTATTGACGGTTTCCTCGAATTCCCGGTGCGGATCAGAGTCGGCGACGATACCGGCCCCCGCCTGAATGTAAAGATCCCGGCCGTGCATGACAAACGTCCTGATGGCGATGCAGAAATCCATGGAACCGGAAAATCCGAAATAGCCGATAGCCCCGGCATAGGGACCGCGCCGCTGCGGCTCCAATTCTTCGATGATTTCCATCGCCCTGATCTTCGGGGCACCGCTCACCGTACCGGCCGGAAAGCAGGCGGCTACCACGTCGAATTGATCCCGCTCGTCGGCGATGGTACCGTGGACCCCCGATACGAGGTGCATCACATGGCTGTATCGTTCCACGGTCAACAGATCCCTGACCTCGACACTGCCGCCTCGAGCGACCCGGCCGATATCGTTGCGGCCGAGGTCGACGAGCATCAGGTGCTCGGCCCGCTCCTTTGGATCGGCAAGCAGTTCCTCTGCCAACGCAGCATCTTCCTCCGGGGTCCTTCCCCGTTTCCGCGTGCCGGCTATCGGGCGCAATTCAACGGTATCGCCTTCCTTGCGCACGAGAATTTCAGGTGATGAGCCGATCTGGATCAGCTCACCGAACTTCAGGAAGAAGAGGTACGGACTCGGGTTAATATGGCGCAAGGCCCGATAGATTGACAGGGCGGACAGGTCGGTCTGGGTATGAAAACGCTGGGACAATACCACCTGGAAGATGTCGCCGGCCAGGATGTATTCTTTGGCACGCTCGACCATGGCCCGGAACCGCTCCGGTTCCATATTGGCATGAAAATCGTGCACCGCCGCCGCATTGCCCCGTTTGGCCAGCACCGTTTCGGGAACAGCGGCCTGAAGAGACGCAACTACCGATCGAAGCCGTTCGACCGCTTCGTCATAGCAGCGGCTCAGATCCGGCTTTGCCCGGGTATCCACCCAGCAGACAATGGTTACCGTCTGGCGGACATTGTCGTGGACCAGGACCGTTCCCGGAATCATGAAGGAGGAATCGGGCAGATCGAGCGATTCATGGGAATCGGGCAGTTCTTCCAGGAAACGGACGGTGTCATAACCGAGAAAACCGACGGCGCCGCCGCAGAATCTCGGCAGGTGGGGATCGACAAACGCGGCCATGTCGGCGAGCAGTTCACGCAGGGCGGCGAGCGGGTTGTCAACCTCCATCGTACGACTGGCCGCGACGGCCGGGCCGTGCAATGATATCTGGCGGTCCCGCGAGGAGAAAAGAGCCAGCGGCTCGAAACCGACAAAGGAATATCGACCCCACTTTTCACCGCCCTCCATGCTCTCGAAGAGAAAAACCTCTTCCCGGTCACCGAAGATCTTGCAAAACAGGGTCAACGGTGTATCAAGATCGGCGATAATCGTTGCACTGAGCGGGATCAGCCGTTTTTCGCCGGCACGTCGGCAAAATTCGCCACTCTCCGGGATAATCGGTATCGTTGTCATAGTATCTGTCTCGAGAAGAACCAACGGGGGACCGCTCTCCGGGTGGAAGATGCCTGGTCCGCACGATTACGGGCCAGCTGGGAACACAAAAAAAAACCGCCGGGTCCATGAAGATGGCCCGGCGGTCATTTCTTTCAACCGCCATGACGAAAAGCAGACGGTTACCGACGTGACGGGAATCAGGCGCCGGTCTCCATGTTGTTGACCCTTTTGGTCAGTCGGGAAATCTTGCGCGAGGCGTTTTTCTTGTGAATCGTCCCCTTCGATGCGGTCTTGGCGATGACCGGTACTACCGCAGCCAGTGCGGTCCTGGCCTCTTCCGCCGAGCCGGTCTCGATGGCCTCACTCAACCCTTTGATTGCCGTCTTCATTTTCGAACGATTGGTGCGGTTTCGCATCCGACGAACCTGGGATTGACGAGTCCGCTTTTCCGCTGATTTGTGATTAGCCACGAGTTACTTCCTCCTGTTAAAGCCTGTCTGCTATTCGACCACCGTCCCGGAAACAGCCGGTTGACGGGTCAATGACGTAGTTTCGGGTATGACCCGACACGATGAAAAGATTGGTATATTTAATGCACTGCCTGTCGCAAGTCAACAACTTTAACAGCAATGAGCCGAATTTTCAAGCATGCCACCACCCCGCCATCGGGCAGCTTTCTATTTGACAGTTCGGGCCGACGTGGGATACCCTCACGGTAGCACTGCCCCTGATACCGGGCGCCACTTTTTGCATGTATGTTGCCAAACTGCGACATTTCCTCCAACCGACGGTCACACCAATGGGGTTTCCGAGAATACTTTTTCGCATTATCGAGAACAGGCGCTGCCCGCTTTATCATTATGGAGACGAGTTCAGCGTTACCGGTGTCGCCATTTCGATGAACAACGACGCAGAAAATTCTTTCATCACCACATCGGTCATCCATTCACCGGCCGAAAAGAAAATCTGCAAGATTCTCACCGCCGACCTCACCAGAATCGTCATTCAGTACGAACGCGGCGACAAAATCCCGGTCTGCCTGGTCTCCTGCAGCGGCTGCACGGGCTCCATCAAACTCGAACACAGCAGCGAACATCGTCTTATCGCCACCGAGCAGCCGTCCTTCGCCAACGAGATCGGCTCGATGATGCACCTGTTCAGCGATTTTGCTTTCTTTAAGAATATCGACAACCAGGATCTCGACAAAGTGGTCCGCTTCTTCCGTCTCAGCTCCTACCAAAAAGGCGATATCGTTCTGCGCAAGGGCGATGTCGGCGGAAATTTTTACATCATCGTCACCGGCAGTGTCAACGTCATCAACGAAGCGGGCATCACCATCTCCAAACTGAACAAAGGCGATGTCTTCGGAGAGATGAGCCTGATCTGCAACGACAAGGTCAGTGCCACCATCCAGGTCCGGGAAGACACGTCCATTCTCTATATCGATCAGACCAATTTCAAGAAAATCCTCGATCATTTTCCCTCTATCCAGCTCTATTTCTCCCGCCTGATGGCCAGCCGACTGAACAAAGCAAACATGATCCGGAGCGAAGACCTGTCCTCGGGAATGATCGGCAATTTAACCGAGATCCCCGCCGAGGCGCTTTTTCAAACGCTGAACATGAACAACAAGACCGGCATCCTGACCATCAGCGAACTCCCTCGCGGCACGGCCCGTTTTTCTTTTCGCCAGGGGAGCCTGATCAAAGCGAAATACGACATGTTTTCCGGGGAAACCGCCTTTTATGAGATCCTCAAAGAACATCAGGGACGGTTCCGTTTCACACCGGGTATTCCGCCGGAAGATTTCGAGATCCCGGAAATCGGTTATTTCATGAAATTATTGATGGAAGGGATGCGTCGCATCGACGAGATCAGAAGCAAGATCGCCAATTGACCACGGCCCTCCCGTCACGCGAGGGTACCCCGGTAATTGAAGGTTGGCAAGACGGGTACCTTATCCGTTCCGAGAATCCGCCGACCGAGTTCCTGCAGATCTTTTTTCCCCACTCGCATGCCCGATAGGTCGACCACCAGATAATCGAGACCGATCTGCTCGAGTTCACCGCGAAACGGCAGCAGCGAAAACGGCCGCTGCGGCCTGGTCAGCGTGACGCCGTCCTGCTTTTCAATGGTAAACAGCTCCTGTTTCGGGCTGGCCAGCGGTCGTCCATAAACAAAATGATCGGCCGCCAACCGGGCGGTAAAGAGCGGTGGGGCGCCGTACACCGTCAGGCCGAGCAGACCCGGTGCGCGCTTGGCATGCTGATCTGCCGATGGTCGTTGCCGCCAGCCGGAAACGGCCTGGGCCAGGCAGGCTCGGTCGGCCTCGATGGCAAGCTGCGCCCCCTGAAGCCCGAAACGAAAAACCAGCTCCAGGGCCTGGCTGTTGAGCAGGTTGAGGGTGTAGTCCCCGAACAGGTTCACCTTCTCGCCGGCGAACAGCTCGATCTGCCCGAGTTGAGCTATCTGGAAATTGCGATACCCGGATCTCAGCAGTACCCTGATGTCTCGCTGCAGAGCGTTCATCGCAGCAGCGGGGATGATCGGTGGCAAGGCCCAGATGATGTCACGAACCGCGCCTTTATGCATTCCCTTGAGTCGTCCGGAAAAGCTCAGTGACTGTCGCCGCAGGTTCACCACCCACCGATCCGGGTGAAACGGCAATCGGCTCAGCAACAGGTGCGGAGCATCGGTCCGCAGCCACATTTCCGATTTCGGTTTGCGTCCGGCCCGTCCACGGCCCCGGGTCCCGCCGACCGGCTGCCGATCCGCCCGATCATCGCCGATGACGATGTGGGGGCGGAGCCGGGCGATCCGCATCGCCAGCTGTTTTTTGCGCGTCGCGCTGTTCACCACCGGCTGAACCTGCTGCTCCGCGTCGCGCAGCAGGTGACCGGTCTTCTCCCGGCCGTCAACCCGATACACATCCAGTCGCTCCGCATCCTTTGCTGAGCCCGCCGCCGGCGGCAGCAGCAGCTCGACCCGTTGTCCGGCGTCGGCCCGCTGCACAGGCGTGGGTCCGGCCATGATCTGCGTCAACGTGAAGCCGATCCGCTCACCGGAACGATCGGAATGCAGACGCAGACGGTCACCGACGGCACACTGCTCTTTCAGGGTGAGCTGCCCCCAGGTGCGGTTACCCGTGGCGTGTCTGTTGTCGATTCGTCCGAGATAATTGCCGATATTGCCGGAGCGGTGCGGAATAATGGCGTCCCGGGGACGCGGGCTGAGAAAGAAGCCGGTGGAGGTCGCCCGCCCCATCGCCTCGGGAATGAGCCGGGCGGCGTGGGCAATAGCCGTTTCGGCGCTTTCTTCGGAGGCATCGATAACGAGACGATAGGCGGCAACGACACGGCTGACATAGGTCGCCGAACGAAGGCGTCCCTCGATCTTCAAGGAGTCGACACCGATCCGTTTCAACTCCGGTACCAGCGCCAATCCTTCCAGATCATTCATCGAGAAGAAATACCCGCCCCGCCCTGTTGCAGAACCGCTCCGCCCCTTACCGCCGATAACGCTGTATTTTCTTCGACACGGCTGGACGCAATTGCCGCGCAGTCCGCTCTGGCCACCGAAATAGGAAGAAAACAGACATAACCCGGAATAGGAAAAGCACATCGCGCCATGGATGAAGACCTCAAGCTCAATGGTGCTGTCACGCGCCAGGGTGGCCAATTCCTCGAGGGTCAGCTCCCGCGCCAGTACTGCTCGGGCACACCCCAAACGGGCAAGAAGCTCGATTCCTTCCCGGTTATGGGTGCTCATCAGAGTCGAAGCGTGCAGCCGCAACGCCGGGAAAAAGCGGCGCACCAGCTGGATCAACCCGAGATCCTGGACGATCAGCGCATCCGGCCCGATTGACTCCAGTTCGGCGAGCGTCTCCAGAACCAGGGACAGATCGGACTCACGCACCAGACTGTTGATCGCGATATAGACCTTGCGCCGGCGTTCATGGGCAAAAGCAATCAGCGCGGCAATCTCGTCAAGACCGAGATCCCGGGCCAGGTTGCGGGCGTTGAGACGCGGCGCGCCAAGATAGACCGCATCGGCCCCGGCCTCGATGGCAACCAGGAAATTTTCTCTCGTGCCGGCCGGAGCGAGCAGTTCCATAATGGCAGCCTACCGCTCGATGACGACCTGATCTTCGCCGCCACGTTCGCTGAGTTGCACCTCGATACGCTCATCGGGACGAACAGTGGTGACCAGGCCGACATAATCGGGCTGGATCGGCAGCTGCCGCTCGCCTCGATCGACCAGACAGGCAAGCTGAATGGTTCGCGGGCGGCCGTAATCTATCACTGCATCCATCGCGGCACGGATGGTCCGGCCGGTATAAATGACATCATCGACGAGGATCAGTTCGGTCCCCTCGATGTCAAAATCGATCGATGTCATTTTCACCACCGGATTCTGGGTGATCAGGCTCCAATCGTCGCGGTAGAGGGTGATATCGAGTGTACCGAAACAGGTTTTCAACGTCGAGTGGGCGGTGATAATACTTCTGATCCGTTCGGCCAGGAAAACACCACGGGTATGGATGCCGACGATGGCTACCTTGTCGGCATCCTGATTGCGCTCGAGAATCTGCAGGGAAATCCGCTGCAGCGCCAGACGCAGTTCCCCGCTGTTCATGATGACTTGACAGGAGTTGCTCATCGCTGCACCCGCTTCCAGAAAAAATCGACCCCGTGACGATCAACCAGGTTCAAGGCCTCGGGGAAGGCCTCGCATTCGGCGGCAAACACCTTGGCGGCGATATCTTTGACGCTGTCTTCGTAGCTCAGCGTGACGCATTTCTGCAGGATAATCGGGCCCTCGTCATAATGCTCGTCGGCGAAGTGGACGGTGCAGCCGCTGATTGTACACCCTCTTTTTTTAACGGCCCGATGGACCCGGTCACCGTAAAAGCCGGCACCGCAATACATCGGTATCAGGGCCGGATGGATATTGACCACCCGGCGCGCCAGAGACGACGGCGGCTCGTAGAGTTTCAGGTAACCGGCCAGACAAACGATATCCACCGGGTAATCGGCAAGAATAGCATTGGTTTCGGCGCTGCTCCCGGCGGCAAAGGCCGGATAACCATACTTTCTCGCTTTTTCCAGGCCAAGCGCTGTGGGGACATTGGCCACCACCACCAGGATCCTGCCGGCCAGTGTCCCGGCCTCGATACGCTCGTGGAAATTATCCAGGGTCCGCCCGCTGCCGGACAGCAATACCGCCATGTTCAGCATACTCAGACTCCTTTGAAATAGTCGTCTTGCTCGACGTCGACCTGATTGAGCCAGCGGGCAATCGCCGTGTCGTAGCGCGATGTCAACTCAAACACCTTGCGGGCCAGGCGAAACCGTGTGGCCAGCGTCGTGTTTCCGCTACTTTTGATCTCGGTCAGGATCTGTTCGTAATCTGCTGGATCGACAACCACCGTGACATCTTGGAAATTCTTGGCGGCGGCACGCAGCAGCGTCGGACCACCGATATCGATATTCTCGATGGCGTCGGCAAGACTGCACGACGGATCGGCTACCGCTTTGTCGAAGGCATACAGGTTGACGGCCACCAGGTCGATGGGCAGCAGGCCATGCTCGCGGCATTGGCTGAGATGCTCGTCGTTGGACCGTTGATGCAGAATACCGCCGTGTACTTTCGGATGCAGCGTCTTGACCCGGCCGTCGAGCATTTCCGGAAAGCCGGTGAACGCTGAGACATCGACGACACCGATTCCCTGGTCCCGGAGCTTTTTGGCGGTTCCTCCGGTGGAAAGAATCTCAATCTTTTCGGCAACAAGGCCGGCGGCAAACGTTTCTATTCCGGACTTATCGGTCAGGCTGATCAGTGCCCGCTTGATGGTCTGCATACATTCCTCCTTACAATTCGCGCCGTCACGCTTTCTTGATAAATGCCCGAATCTTTCTTCGATCCCGCTTGTCCGGGCGCTTTGGCGGAGCTCCGCCGGGCGCCCTGATCAATTTTCGCATCGCCCGCTGTTGTTCACGTTTCTCCAGGCTCTCCTCGGTTTCCCGATAGAGCAGTTGCGCCTCCGAGGCCGGCCGACGCACCGCGGAGATGGCGCAAACAACAACGGTGAAGACGAGTTGCTGTTTGTTTATTTCGACGACATCGTCGATAGCGACGGGGCGTGCCGGTCGTACCCGCTGGCCGTTGATGTGCACTTTGCCGCCCTGCACCGCCTGGGTCGCCTGACTCCTGGTCTTGAAGAATCGCGCTGCCCACAGCCACTTGTCGATGCGAGTCTTGTCCGGAGTCTCTGTCATAGCGAAATACCTTCGTGTGCGGCACAACCATGAGCGCGTGCGATCGAGTCACCAAATCCGATCCACTGTCCGTCAGATCCGATCCACTGTCCGTCAGATAAACTTTCAATTTACACGGTAGCAGCTCATAACGCATGGAAAAACAGAAATGATGAAGGCCCTGCCCATGATCTCAAGACGGCCGGTGCCGCGTTTGCGATCTACCGGTGAATAAAACGGGTCTTTTTTGATTTGCTCCGGGGTGGGAAAGGATTATGGTAGATGGGCCACGGCAGACGGTGCACGCTCGCCGCCAATCGGAGATAACGGCATACGATACGCAACGCTGAGGGGTTCATGCGGGCTACTCCCCCGGCGGTCAACCACCCGAGATGAGCATGGCTATCAAGATCGCCGGAGTAAAAAACATCAAACTGCCGATCACGGTCGTGCAAAAAGACGGTCACCACCAGGATACGGTTGCCACCATCACTGTGCTGGTCCGCCTGCCGGCCGTTCTGCAACCCGATTGCATCGCCACGTTCATCGCCGTGCTCAATCGTCATATCGAGCGCATCAGCGTCGAGGATTTTCCGGCACTGCTGGCCGATGTCCGTGACTCCTTTTCCGCAGAAAGCGCCCGAATCGACATGAGCTTTCCTTATTATCTCGAAAAATCGGCGCCCGTTTCCGGCACCAGGAGCCTGATGGAGTACCAGTGCAGTTTCAGCGGCGGTGTCGGTGCCGATGAAGGATTCCTACTGACGGTCACGGTGCCGGTCACCACACTCTGTCCATGCTCTCGTGAAATCAGTGAGGTCGGCGCCCATAATCAGCGCGCGGAGGTGACGCTGAGTGCCCGATTTAAAAAAATGGTCTGGGCCGAGGACCTGATCGGCCTGGTTGAGCAATGCGCTTCCTGTGAACTGTTCGCCCTGCTCAAACGGCCTGACGAAAAATACGTTACCGAAACGGCCTTCAAAAATCCGATGTTCGTTGAAGACGTGGTCCGCAAGGTCGCCCAGCTGACTTTGGAAAACCCCTTGGTCACCTGGTTTTCGGTGGGTGTCGAAAGCTACGAGTCGATTCACAAGCACAGTGCCTACGCGTATGTCGACAGCGGCGACATCCTGGTCAAAAACGGACACCTGACCGGGTCGGCCGAATAATCATCAGGGCGAGTCTTCCAGGCCCCTGCTGATAGTCACCTCCCGATCGGTCTTGATCATCTGCACGATTGAGTATCCTTCGATGATCATGTAGGAGAGAAACAAAAACAGGCTGACCGACACGAAACCGATCATCGTCGGCCAGACGACGCGCGACAGGAAGTCGGATTTTGCCACATTCTCACCGGATAGAATCACATCTTTTTTCCCATTCATGAGGTCCTCCTGCTGATACGACATGGAGCCGCCGAGAAAGATAAGGCTCCCCCCACCCCCTGTTCGCCATCAAATGCTCGTTTTCCCCGGAAGCCTGACTCCTCCTGCAGCCAGATTTGCACATTTGATGCCAACCGAACATATCGGTGCCACCTTTCGCCTCTCCACGCCGCACCGATGGAGTAACGGTCCGCCCCGGTCTCCAGGCTCGTTGCCTGTCCCGCAGGCTGCATCGCTCAGGGCCGACGGAACGAAGCATCAGGACCGAAGGGGACGGACAGGAC
>CAZUJZ010000041.1:0-17676 GCA_964620665.1 uncultured Desulfofustis sp.
CCACCCGTGAACCGCCGATCGGGGTGTTGATCAGTACTCTTCCGGCCGTGCCGTCGACCACGGCGCCGATGATTGCGGCGTCTCGCCCCTCCGGCATCCGGTGCAGCGCGGTGATGATGTCTGCCGCGCAGGCCTGGTCGACGACGGCCAGGCATTTTCCCTCGTTGGCCAGATAAAGCGCTTCCAGCCCGAGAATTTCGCAGGCCGCTCGGACTTCGGGTCTGACCGGCAGCAATTGTTCGTCGAGAACGATGGAGCGGCCGCTGCTGGCGGCAATCTCGTTGAGCGAGGTGGCGACGCCGCCCCGGGTCGGATCCCGCAGAACGTGGATGCGTCCGGGGAATTGGTCGAGCAGGCCGGCGACAAGGCGGTGCAGCGCCATGGTATCACTCTGCAGGTTGCCCTGCAGCGCGATGCCGGCGCGCCTCGTCATGATCGTGATACCGTGATCGCCCATGGTTCCGGACAGGATCACCGCATCACCGGCGGCGGCCTGTTTGGACGACAGAAAGACCGTGTCCGGGACGATACCGATACCGGAGGTATTGATGAAGATCTTGTCCGCCTTGCCGCGGGGAACCACTTTGGTGTCCCCGGTGACGATCGGTACGCCGCTTTCGTTGGTCGCTTCGCTGATTGAAATGATGATCCGCTCGAGGTCGTCGAGCGGCAGGCCTTCTTCGAGGATCAGTCCGAGACTCAGGCACAGGGGGGTGGCCCCGCGCATGGCCAGATCGTTGATCGTTCCGTGTACGGCGAGCTTGCCGATATCGCCCCCGGGAAAGAAGATCGGGTCGACGACATAGCTGTCCGTGGTAAAGGCAAGTCTACCCGGTTGGTTGTCGATGACGGCGCTATCCTCCAAGCCCCTGAGGATCGGGCTGTCGAGGTACTTGAGAAACAACTCGCCGATCAATTGCTGGCTGGCCAGTCCGCCGCTGCCGTGATCGAGGAGGATGGTGTTATCTGACATGGTGTCTCGCTGTTTGGCGGTTCGAATCGAACCGGGTTGCTTTGGTTCGTGTTCCGTTTAGCGCGGATTGTTCGGGAAGACAAGGAGAAAGGGTCTGTTTCAACCGGTTTCACCGTATTTATGGTAGGCGGCGCAGGTGCCTTCGCTGGAAACCATGCAGGGGCCGACCGGTGACGCGGGTGTGCAGCGGGTGCCGAAGAGCGGACAGCGGGGCGGAATGGTCTGCCCTTTGAGGATCTGTCCGCAGAGGCAGCCTTTGGGTTCAACCGCTTCGGTGATGACGATGGGTAACCGGTGCTCGGCATCGAAGTCGCGATAGTGCTTCCTGATTTTCAAGCCGCTGGCCGGGATTTCGCCGAGACCGCGCCACTGCGTGTCGGTTGGTTCGAAGACCTCGTCGACCATGGCCAGGGCCCGGTGGTTGCCTTCCCAGGAGACGACGCGTGGATAGATATTGTCGACGGTCGGCCGATCCTCGCCGATTTGACGGGCCAGCCGGATCAAGCCGTTGAGCAGGTCGGCAGGTTCGAAGCCGGCGACCACGCAGGCCAGGTGATACCGGTCGACAAACGGCTGATAGGCGCCGGCACCGATGATAGCCGAGACATGACCGGGACAGAGCAGCGCGTTGATCTGCAATTCGGGGTCCTGCATCAGGACCTCGAGCGGCCCGGGAATAACCTTATGGGTTGAAAAGACACAAAAATTATTGATCTTTTGCCGTTGGGCGGCGAGGATGGTGGCGGCGATGCCCGGGGTGGTTGTTTCGAAGCCGACACCGAGGAAAACCACCAGATCGTCCGGATGCCGGGAAGCGATGTCGAGGGCATCCATCGATGAATAGACGATTTCGATCTTGGCTCCCCGGGAACTGGCATGGGCCAGTGAACCATGGGAGCCGGGAACCCGGAACAGATCACCGAAGATGGCGAGGCGGACGCCCGGCAGGTCCGCCAGGGAGATAAAGGCGTCCATGTGGGCTGCCGAGGTTACGCAGACCGGACAGCCCGGACCGGAGACGATCTCCATGCCTTCCGGTAGGATCGACCGAATACCGCTGCGGAATATGGCCATGGTGTGGGTGCCGCAGATTTCCATCAGCCGCACCGGCTTGCTGATCGATTTCTGCAGTTCGGCAACAAGCGGCTCGATCAGGGCCCGATCCCGGTATTCATCGACATGTTTCATCAATCCCCACCGCCGAGGAGCAGTTCCTCGGGCATGTGTGACGCTAACTCCTTGATCAGTTCAATATTGCGTTTGGCTTCTTCTTCGACCAGGGAATGAATGGCGAAGCCGGCATGAACGATGACGTAATCGCCGACCTCGGGCCAGCGATCGACCACGTCGAGACGCACCTTTCGACTGATCCCGTCCATGTTCACGGTGGCCAGCTGTTCGCTGGTGAAATCATCGGGATTTCCTTCCACCTGTTCAACTTTCATCGGTACTGCTAGACACATGTTGTAACCCTCCGATAACTGCCTGGCCGACGGAGATCCCGCCGTCATTGTGAGGGATCTGGACTCCCGAGTACACCGAGAGCCCCCGCCGGGACAAAGAAAAGAGCAAACCGTCCAGCAGCAATTCGTTTTGCATACAGCCGCCGGACACAACGACAGTCGTGATTCCTGTTCCGCCAGCGAGTTTCTCGACAAGGTGTGAGATACGACTGATAAGCCAGGAGTGAAACTGCAGGGCTGCGACGGGCCCGCTGCCGCCGGATTCAAGATCGTCAACCATCCTTTTAACAAATTTCGAGGAAATAATCTCCCACCTTTGTTCATTTTCTCGATAGCACAGATCCTGCCGGCACTCTTCCTGTCGGCCGAGCAGTTGGTCATGCCAGTGCTCGGTCACCGCCTGCCGGGCATACGCTTCAAGACGCATGGCGGCTTCTCCTTCAAAGCTCGAGACCAGTTGGAGGCCGAGCAGCGCGGCGATAGCGTCGAAGAGGCGGCCGCAACTCGATGTCAGCGGCGTATTGAAGCCGCTCTCAAGCATCTGCAAAACGACGCGGCGCCGGTCCGAATCGATGTCGGCCAGGCAGGGAGCGGCAAAGGCCTCAGTGCCCCGGCAGCGGAACAGACAGGCCAGGGCCATCCGCCACGGTTCCGCTGCAGCAGCGTCGCCGCCTGGCAGCGGCAGGGGTTCGAGACAGCCGAGACGACGAAACGACGTGAGGTCGACCTGGAGCAGCTCACCGCCCCAGATCGTGCCGTCCGTGCCGTAACCGGTACCGTCCAGGATAACGGCGAGCACCGGGCCGGACAGGCCGTGCTCGGCCATCACCGCCACGGCGTGGGCGTGATGGTGCTGGGCCCGGTAGAGCGGCAGCCCCAGCTCCCTGGCATAGTGGCTGCTCAGGTAATCGGGGTGCAGATCGCAGCAGGCGGCGACCGGCTCGATGGCAAAGAGCCGTTTCAGGTTGGTCACCGATTCCTGGTAAAAGTCGTAGGATGGCAGGTTGAATAGATCGCCGATATGCTGGCTCGGGAATATGCTCCGGCCGCGGGCCAGGCTGAAAGTACTCTTCAGGCCGCCGCCGCAGCCGATAATGGCCGGCAGATCATAGGGAACGAGAATCGGCGCCGGCACGTACCCCCGGGAGCGGCGCATCAGGCGGGGATGTCCGGCGACGACTTTGACCACCGAGTCGTCGACCCGGGTAACAATATCCCGGTTGTGGAGCAGGAAATAATCGGCAATACCGGCCAACCGCTGGAAGGCCTCGGCATTGCCGGTGCAGATCGGCTCGCCACCGACATTGCCGCTGGTCATGACCAATGCAGGCGGGCAATCCGGCTGGCTGAAGAGCAGGTGATGGAGCGGCGTATAGGGCAGCATGATGCCGATATCGCTCAGCTGCGGGGCAAGGTTGGCCGCCAGTTTCGTCTGTGGCCGGAGCGTGAGCAGGACGATCGGATGCTGCGGCGCGGCCAGTACGTTCGCCTGCTCATCTGACAGGTAACACAGGCGGTGCGCCGCTGCGATATCGGGAACCATCACTGCGAGCGGTTTGGCGGGCCGGTTCTTGCGCTGCCTGAGCTGCGCGACTGCTGGTTCGGAGCAGGCGTCGACGCACAGGTGAAAACCGCCGAGACCGCGGATGGCAAGAATCGCCCCGCAGTTGATAGTGGTAATGGCGGTGGCGATGATATCATCGACGGGGATCGCATCACCGTTTCGATCATGCCAGCTCAGCTGCGGTCCGCAGACCGGGCAGGCATTGGGCTGGGCATGGTAGCGGCGATCGGCGGGATTTTCATACTCTTCGCTGCAGACCGGGCACATCGGAAATCGTTTCATCGAGGTGCGGGGGCGATCGTAGGGGAGCGTTTCGATGATGGAAAAACGCGGTCCGCAATTGGTGCAATTGATGAACGGATAGCGATAGCGGTGGTCTGCCGGATCCCGCAGTTCTGCCAGGCAGTCGTCGCAGAGGGCGATGTCCGGCGGGATGATGGCCAGAACGGTGCCGGTGTCCCTGCTCGGGAGGATGGTGAACGAATCGGTTTCTGCGGCACCGGCCAGTGGCCGGTGATCGATGCCGGTGATGCGCGCCAGCGGGGGTGCCTGATCGACCAGGGCGGTCCGAAATGCCTGCAATACTGCAGCGGGAGCCCAGGCCCTGATGACTACGCCATCGCTGGTGTTGGTGACCGTCCCGCAGATGGCGAGACGGGCGGCAAGCTGAAAAACGAAGGGCCGAAACCCGACGCCCTGGACGATGCCACGGACGCGGATTTCGACCCCGTTTTGCAGAGCGTTACGCTTTATGGATGAATTTGTCACCGGTGAAAATAGATGAGACAAGTCCTTCCGGGTGACGCACGTCGTTCCATATCACCAGATAGACGTGGATCAAGGCAAAGATCATGAACCACCACATCAGCAGATGATGAATGTATCGTGCAGACTGCTGGTTGCCGAAGATCATCAGTCCCCAGCCCTCCCAGGCGGCGGATTCCGGATAGAGCATATAAAACCCGCTGACCAGCTGGAAAACCGCGGCGATGATGGTGATCACGTAGGTGAGTCCGGCCAGGACATTATGCCCGAGCCGATCGGTATCGTGGCCTTCCTTGATGTAGCTGTAGCGCAGCAACGTATTGCCCAGGTTCTTGGCGTTGCGCGAGGTGACCGGCAGATGCTCAAGAATCCGCTCCTGCTTGTTGCCGAAGAGATACAAAAAGATTCGTGCCAGGACCGCACCGGTGAAGACAAAACCGGCGACAAAATGGATGTAGCGCGTCCAGGCCATCGGGAAGCTGGCGCTGCCTTCCTGCAACGAGTTGGTCCAGGGGCTGTGGATATAAAAGCCGGTGATGACCAACGCGATGATGGAGAGCGCAAACGCCCAGTGATAAAGCCGGAGCAGGATGCTCCAGCATTTCTTCTTCTCATACGTCATAATTGCCTCCTGTCGGTCGTTGCCGAGAGTTGAAAGTGTTCTGTCTTGCCATTACAGCGCTTTGACTTTCATCACTTCACGGCCTTCCGGATCCAGCATGTGCACGGCGCAGGCAATACATGGATCGAAGGAGTGGATGGTCCGCAGGACTTCGAGCGGCCGTTCCGGATCGGCGATCGGGTTGGCCAGCAATGAAGCTTCATACGGTCCGAGCTGATCCTGGGCGTCGCGTGGTCCGGCGTTCCAGGTCGACGGTACGACACATTGGTAGTTCTTGATCTTGCCGTCCTGGATGACGATCCAGTGCGACAGCAGTCCTCGTGGCGCTTCATGCCAGCCCATACCCATCTGCTCGCCTTTCGGGAAGGTCGGCGGGTTAAAGATTTCCAGGTCACCCGAGCCGACGTTTTCGACCAGCATGTCCCAATGCTTCAGGGTCAGGTCGGCCATCAGCGAACAACGGACGGCGCGGGCGGCATGGCGACCGAGGGTGCCGAACAGGGCATCGGGGCCGACGCGGGTGCCGGCGATGCTGCTGATCAAATCAAGGGCGCCGTTGACCCGCTTGACGATCTCGCCATGGCCGGAGGCATAACCGATGAGCATCTGCGAAAGCGGGCCGACCTGCATCGGTTTGCCCTCGAAACGCGGGGCCTTGAGCCAGGTGTAACGGCCGTTCTCGTCGAAGTCACCCGGTTTCGGCTTGGTCTCTTCCTCATAGGGATGCTTCTGCCAGTCGCCATCGTACCAGCCGCGGGCAATCGATTCCTCGACGTTGTCGCGGAAGGCGGGATCTTTGAAGTCGTTGAACAACTTGACGCTGGCCAGATCGCCGCCCATGATGGTGCCGCCGGGCAGGTCGAAAGCGGTGGCCAGGGCATCGGTCGGCATATCCGGGGCGGCCAGGTAATTGGTGACGCCGGCACCGTAGGGCAGCCATTCGGCATACAGGGCGCCGACCGCGGCCAGGTCGACCAGGTAGACGTTGTTGACGAAATCACGGACCTCTTCGACCAACTGTCTGATCCGGAAGAGGCGTTCCATGTTGAGGGTGGCTTCGTTGTTCAGGTTGATTGCCGTGGTGACGCCGCCGACGTTGAGATTCTGCACGTGCGGGTTTTTGCCGCCGATGATGCCCAGGGCGACGGTGGCCTTGCGCTGGTAATCGAGGGCCTCGAGATAATGGGATACCGCCATCAGATTGGCCTCGGGCGGCAGCTTCATCGCGGCATGGCCCCAATAGGCATTGGCGAACGGACCAAGCTGGCCGCTTTCAACGAGCGCCTTGACCTTGGCTTTCACAGCGGCAAAACGCTTGGCGCTGTTGCCCGGCCAGTTGGACAGGGACTCGGCCAGCCGCTGGGTGGCCCTCGGATCGGCATCGAGAGCGGAAACGACGTCAACCCAGTCAAGAGCCGACAGGGCGTAAAAATGAACGATGTGGTCCTGCAGGGAATGGATGCCCTGCACGAGATTGCGGATGAGTTGCGCATTGAGCGGGATATCCAGCTTCAGTGCATCCTCTACGGCACGAACCGAGGCCAGCGCATGAACGGTGGTGCAGACGCCACAGATACGCTGGACGAAATGCTGGGCATCACGCGGATCGCGGCCCTGCAGAATAATTTCCAGACCTCTGAACATCTGACCGGATGACCAGGCATTGGTAATCGCCCCGCCATCGACCTCTACATCTATTCGCAAGTGACCTTCAATCCGGGTGATCGGATCAATGGTGATTTTCTGAGCCATCTGTGAAACCTCCAAAGCTTAGTGGTTGTTTGCAATAATCAATGATCAGCGATCTACGCGCTATCTTCGCTTCCGTCGGACTTGCCTTTGATCAGGCGCTTGCCGACTCCGACAGCAGCGTGGATACCGACCGCGGCGGCAGTCACACCAAGGATCTTGGTGCCGAGACTGTCGGCATCAGCGATGATACCGGATCCCGGAATCTTGACGTCGGGGATGCGATCATAGAACGGTGTCATGGTATCCCAGAAATTTGGCTCAGTACAACCAATACAGCCGTGACCGACCGATACCGGCCAGACGCCGGCGGATTCATTGAAGCGGGCAACCGGACAATTGGCAAATGTTTCCGGACCTTTGCAGCCAACCTTGTAGAGACAGTAACCAAGTTTGTGAAACTCGTCGCCGAATTGCTCGACGAAACGACCTTCGTCAAAATGGGCCCGGCGCTCGCAATGATCGTGAATGCGACGGCCGTAGCCGAATTTCGGACGCTTCAGGCCATCGAGAGCCGGCAGTCGGTTAAAGGTGAGGTAGTGCAGGACGGTGCCGAGAAAATTGACCGGATTCGGCGGACAGCCGGAGATATTGACGATCGGTTTGTCGGTGATGATCTCATCCACACCGACGGATCCGGTCGGATTCGGCCTGGCCGCCTGGACACCACCAAACGTTGCGCAGGTGCCGATGGCGATGATGGCCGCGCATTTGGAGGCGACCTCTTTGAGGCTGTCAACGGCTGTTTTACCGGCAATTTTGCAGTAAACGCCATCATCGGCCAAGGGAATACCGCCTTCAACGACCAGTATGTACTTGCCGGCGTTTTCCTCCATTGAGGCATGCAATGCCTCTTCGGCCTGATGACCGGCGGCGGCCATGACGGTCTCATGGTAGTCCAGGGAGATGATATCGAGAATCAGGTTAGCCAGATCAGGGTGGGCGGCGCGGAGCAGGGATTCGGTACAACCGGTGCATTCCTGGAAGTGCAGCCAGATAACCGTGGGACGCTGGCCCGAAGTAGCGGCTTCTACCATTTTCGGGACCATGGTTTCAGAGAGTCCCAGAGCGGCTGCTGCCATGGTACATCCCTTCAGGAAACCGCGTCGATTCAAGCGCGGATCCAGAGTTTTGTTTACCGTGTCTGCCATATCAACCTCCTATTGCTCGAACGACAAGTTAGCGCGTGAAGCGCAGTTATACCGGTACATCGTACCAATACAGTGTGAATATCAAAAAACCCCCCACCTAAGCGATAGCCTGCAGGACGCTCCCTTTTCATCCGACAACAACCTCGGTGGTGGATTTTTAGCCAAAAGGGAAACAATTTTAGTTAATAGAGGGGTTCTGGGTGAATGTCAATTCATTTTCCGGAAATAAGTTTAAGAAATATTTATGAAACAAATAAGAAAAATTGAAAAAGAAGAGCCCGGGTGCCCGCAGCCCGTTCGCTTGTGTCGGTCGGTGAGCCGAAGGACCTGGCAGCGTTTCTGATCGGTTGTGTCTGCCCGGAGTCGACGACGTGGTATCGTGTTATCGTTTAAACCCGAAAATACCACCGGGGTGATCGTCGGCCAGGGCCGGCCGGCCCTTGCGTCGTGGCGGTTTCTGCGCCGTCCGCGATTCGCTGCGCCGGGGCGGCGCCCCGGGACCGCCAACCAGGAACAGCTCGTCGGGCACCGGTTGCCCTTGTGTTGCTTCGAGATGGCAGAGATAGAGGAGGCGGCATTTGTTGAAGTAGCTTTTGCGTCGCAGCCATTTCGGCCAGCTCTCTTTCTGACGCTGGGCGATCAGAGTCGGCAGGTGGGCCAGCAGGGCGGTGATTTCCTGGCGGCAGGAACGGGTCAACCCAAGGGACGGTCCGACGCTCCGGTCGATACATTCGCGAATGGCGTTTGCCAGGTGGAAAAGACGGCCACCTTTGAGTGATGGGTCGAAGAGTTGAAATGTTGTGTCGGCCCAGGGCAGCAGGATAAAGGAGAGGAGCAGAAAATCCGGCTGCCGGTGCTGGCCGGTGGCCACTGCGCTGTTGTTGAGTCTGTCGATAGTGCGAAAGATGGCGGCAAGCTGTGACCGCCGGAAAGTGTCGGTGGCACCATCCCGGTAGATGGCGAACAGCGAGAAAAAAAGCCCGGAGTCGACCGCCAGGTCGAACCAGGCGGCGGCGCTGCCGCCATAGATATCCTTCAGTGTTTCGTCGCGGAGTCGGGAGGGGGGACAGAGCGCCAGTTTGTGGCTGTTGTCGCACACGGCCTGCCAGCTCCTTTCTTCGATCCTGAATTGATTTCGAGCGGCGTGTCTGATTACCCGCATCATCCGCACCGGATCACGGTTGATTCGTTTTTCCGGAGTGCCGATGATCCTGATGATACCGTGCTGCAGGTCGGCAAAACCGCCGACATGATCGATGATGGTCTGCTCGTTGATCTCGTAGAATAATGCGTTGATGCTGATATCCCGGCGTTGAGCATCCTCACCGACCGTGCCGTAGGTATTGTTTGGCGCCAGCACCGCTTCGGGGCCGTCAAGGTCGTGTTCGCTGAGTGAGCGAAGCGTTGACACTTCGACGATCTTGCCGTATTTGAAAAAGACTTGGACCAGGCGGAATCGCCGGCCGATCGTTCTGCTGTTGGAAAAGATTCGGCGGATCTGGCCCGGACGGGCATCGGTACCGATGTCGAAGTCTTTCGGGGTCTTGCCGAGGAAGAGATCGCGGACGCCACCGCCGACCAGGTAGCTGGAAAACCCGGCGCTGTTGAGTTTTTTCAATACGTACAGGGCGTCCCGGTCGATCAGGTCAAGCGAGATACGGTGCTGCTCGCGGGTGATGACGACGGGGTCGCCTGATGAAGTGCTGGACATGGCCGGATGGTAAGTGACAAGAGCCTGCGATGAATCAGTTCATTCAGACATTCTGACGGGGAGGGGCGAAGCCCCGATTTTCCCGATAGACGGATTCGGCCTGGGTGACGAACTGACGGAAGATCTCGGCAACCGGCAGGATCGATTTCATCTTGTAGGTGTTTTCACCGGAGAAGAACAGCCCTTCTTGGAGATCACCCTGGCGCGAGGCATTCAGTCGCTCATTAATGCAATAATGGTGGTCGCATTTTTTCAGACACAGATGCTTACAGGACTTGGCGGTAAAGCTGACACCATTGGCCAGAGCCTGGACAAAGGGTGTGCTCAGTGCCCGGCCGGGCATTCCGACCGGTGATGTGGTCAACACGATATCGTCTTTTTCCGCACGCAGGTAAGCCTGCTTGAATTCGTCGGCTATGTCGCACTCCTCGCTGAGCACGAAACGTGAGGCGATTTGAATGCCGTCTGCCCCATAGGCATCCATCATTTCCGCCATTTCGTAGCCGTTGGTGATGCCGCCGGCGGCGATGAGCGGTACGGTTTTGACGACCTCTCGAATGGGGGGGAAAATGGTACGCAGCGGCTGATCGGTACCAAGATGCCCTCCGGCTTCCTTGGCCTCGACGATGACCGCCGATGCTCCCAACTTTTCCGCAAGCCTCCCCAGCGCCGGTGATGAGACGATCATCGCGATGGGGATATTATATTTTTTGCCGATCTTGAAAATGTCGCGGGAAAAACCGGCGCCGGTAATGATCATATCGACACCGGCCTCAATGGAGGCGATCACCAGGTCGTAAAAGTTTTTCATCGCGTACATGATATTGACGGCGATGATCCCGTCGGTTGCTTTCTTGGCCCGGCGAATGTCTTCCTGCAGCTCTTCGGCGGGAATTCCCGATCCCCCGATAACGCCGATACCGCCGCAATCGGCGACCGGAACAGCCAGAGACGAGGTGGAAACCCGGATGGACATACCCCCCTGGATAAGCGGAATACGGGCCGTCAAGTGGCCGATGGAGAGTGATGGTAACTTCATGCTGGTCGGAACTCCTCCTTCTCTGTTGCAAAGCTGAAACTGAGCACCGATAATGCCCTTTGTCCCGTTTTTTGTCAAGCGAAGTCTCGAGTAAACAGGGCGATAGGGCGGGCTTCCCCGGACGGTGTGGCGAGACCGGCAGATAGCCGGAGAAAAGGAAAAATCTACTGAGATTTCAGAATGATAGTGGCGAGCATTGGCGGGCTGCCGAGAGGTGCTGGTCCTGCTTGACTTTTGGGCTCATTTCCGGTTAAACTTCGAGTTTTTATGAAGAACAGCATCGTGATAACGGCAGGGAGGTACAGCGGTGAAGATCAAGGCCTTGAATGGCTTTAAAGATATTCTTCCGGACGAAGTCGTGCTCTGGCGCCGGATAGAGACGGTAGCCAGAAATGTGCTGGAACGTTTTCATTTCCTGGAGATCAGGCTGCCCATTCTGGAAAAGACTGAGCTGTTTGCCCGTTCGATCGGTGCGGGTACCGATATTGTCGACAAAGAGATGTACACCTTCGTCGATCGCCAGGAAACCCTGCGCCCGGAGGCGACGGCATCGTTGATACGCGCCTATGTCGAGCACAGCCTTCACGCTGTCAGGCCGGTCCAGCGGCTGTTCACTATCGGGCCGATGTTTCGCCGCGAGCGACCGCAAAAAGGAAGGCTCCGGCAGTTCCATCAATTGAGCGTCGAGGTCATCGGCTCTCCGTCGCCTCGTCTTGATGCCGAGCTTCTGGCCATGGGGGCTCTGCTGCTCGATGAACTCGGCGTGCCGGCCAGCCTGGAGATCAATTCCCTTGGGTGCCCCGCCTGCCGTCCCGCTTATCGGACGCTGCTGCTCGATTTTATTGCCGAGCATCTGGACCGGCTGTGTGACGACTGCTCGCGACGAAGCGTCAACAATCCGCTGCGCGTGCTTGACTGCAAGAATTCGGCCTGCCGTACCGAGGTTGCCGAAGCGCCGTCGATTCACCAGCATCTCTGTCCGGACTGTGCAAATCATTTCAGCAGCGTACAGGCGGCACTGGAGCACCTCGGGGTTGACTATCGTCTCAACAAGTTCATGGTCCGTGGCCTCGACTATTACGTCAGGACAACCTTTGAATTCGTCAGCGGTGAGCTTGGCGCCCAGTCGGCGGTCTGTGCCGGCGGACGTTATGACGGGCTGGTCGAGTCGCTCGGCGGTCCGGCGATGCCGGGGATCGGTTTTGCCGTTGGGCTCGAACGATTGGTTCTGCTGCTCCGGCAGCACGATACGGTGTCGTCGCCGGCGGGCTCGTCTATCGATTTGTTTCTTGCCGCTCTCGGTGATGCCGCTGCCGAAAGCTGTTTCCGGCTGCTCCACGACGTACGGCGGGCCGGCCTGCGAGCGGATATGGATTATGGCGGCAAGAGCCTCAAAAGTCAGATGAAGCAGGCTGACAAGGCGGGAGCGGCCCATGTTTTGATTGTCGGTGAACAGGAATTGGCACGGGGCCGTGCCCCGATGCGCAACATGGTGAGCAGGGGGCAGGTTGACGTTGCCCTTGATCACGGCGCAATTCGTTCGGCCATCGGCCGGAGATAATTCAACGTAACCGGGGGCATAGATCCCGGGGCTGGACAGAGACGACTATGGATTCTTTGGGGACAGTACGCAGGACGCATCATTGCAGCGAATTGGGTATCGGCCATGTCGGCGAGAGGGTGACCCTGATGGGCTGGGTCCTGCGCCGGCGTGATCATGGCGGCGTTATTTTCATCGATTTGCGCGACCGTGAAGGGATTACCCAAGTGGTCTTCAATCCGGAAATCAACCCGGCTGTCCATGAGAAGGCACATCGATTGCGCAGCGAGTGGGTGATCGGTGTCAGCGGCGTTGTCGATCCGCGTCCGGGCGATATGGCCAATCCGAAACTGGCCACCGGCGAAATCGAAGTGTTGATCGATCGACTGCTCATCCTTAATACCAGCGAAACCCCGCCGTTTCCGTTGGATGAGGACAAAGAAGTAGCAGATAGCCTGCGCCTGCAATATCGGTATCTCGACTTGAGAAAACCGGAGATGACCGCCAACCTGATAGCCCGGCATCGAGCCGTCCAGTCGATTCGGAGCTATCTGAACGGACAGGGTTTCCTCGATATCGAGACACCGATGCTGACCAAATCCACCCCGGAAGGGGCCCGTGATTACCTGGTCCCGAGCCGGGTCAATCCGGGACGGTTTTTCGCACTGCCGCAGTCACCGCAGCTCTTCAAGCAATTACTGATGGTCGCCGGACTGGATCGATACTATCAGATCGTCAAATGTTTCCGTGACGAGGATCTGCGAGCAGACCGCCAGCCGGAGTTCACCCAGATCGACATGGAGCTGTCCTTTGTCGATGAAGAGCAGATCATCGAGATTGTCGAAGGCATGATCGACGTGTTGTTCCGGGAGACTATCGGTCGCGACGTCCAGCCGCCCTTCACGCGCATCAGCTACGACGAGGCGATGAGTCGTTACGGCACCGATCGTCCGGATACCCGTTTTGCGATGGAACTTGTCGATTTGACAGAGATTGCCGCCGATTGTGAGTTCAAGGTGTTTCGGGGCGCCGCCGACGGCGGCGGTACGGTGCGGGCGCTCAACGCCAAGGGGTGTGGCGGTTTTACCCGTAAGGAGCTCGATGATCTGACAGACTTTGCCCTTCAGTTCGGCGCCAAGGGCCTGGCCTGGGTCAAGATCAAGGAGGGCGGCGAATGGCAGTCGCCGATCGCCAAATTCTTTTCTGCCGAAGAGCGGCAGCGTATCGCTGCGGCACTCGATGCGCAGATCAATGACCTGCTGTTCTTCGGTGCCGACAAAACGGATACGGTCTTCCAGGTACTCGGTGAGTTGCGAGTGGAGTTGGCCCGGCGGCTCGATCTGCTCGATGCAGCGGTCTTTCAGTTCGTCTGGGTTACCGACTTTCCGCTCCTGGCCTACGACGGCAAGGAGAAACGGTTCCAGGCCCTGCATCATCCCTTTACCGCACCGCGCGATGAGGATGTCGAGAAACTGGCGACCGATCCGGGCGCGGTCTACAGCCGCGCCTATGATCTGGTCCTCAACGGCACGGAGATCGGCGGCGGATCCATCCGTATCCATCAGCGTGACGTGCAGATGAAGGTGCTGCAGGCGCTCTCCATTTCCGCCGATGAAGCCCGGGAAAAATTCGGGTTCTTGCTCCGGGCTCTCGAGTTCGGTGCTCCACCGCACGGCGGCATCGCCTTCGGCCTGGATCGGTTGATGATGCTGATTACCGGCGGCGATTCCATCAGGAACGTGATCGCTTTCCCGAAAACTCAAAAAGCAACCTGCCCGCTGACAGACGCCCCGGACAAGGTGGCTCGCCGGCAGTTGACGGAACTTCATATCAGGCCGGACTGGCAGGAGTAGCCGTTTCTTGCAGGCGATGCCGCCGGCGCCGTATTACCAGCCGTGGGCGGCGAGTTGGCTGAGAAACAGATAACAGCCAGCCAGGCACAGAACGGCAATGGTCACCGAAGCGACGGCGGACAGCAGAAAATCACGGCGCCGGGGCAACCGTCCGGCCAGGCGTGCCGACCAGGCTGGTCTGTCGGCGGTCAGGCCGATTCGTTTGATTTCGTTGGCGATTGCACCTTCAAGGCTCGGCTGAGCCGTCAATTCATGTCCAGCTTTCATCGCGCTCCTCCCCAGTGGTATGCTTCGTTGTTATCACCAGCATACTGCCGGGGGGGTATCACAGAGTGATCACCCCTCCGATTTTTTTTCTTCCTTGACCATTTTTTTTGTTCTTTCGCGACGAACGACGGGCTAAAACAAGAGGCGAGTACTGTTTCAGACTGTTTTCAGGGACCGGATGCGGCTGTCTTGGAAAATGAGACTTTCCGCTCAAGATCACAGCAGCGAGAACCGTCTTCCACAGGAATATGCTTGATATTCCGAGCGCAAACAGTTTTCTTTGAACACCCGGGTTGGGTGGGGATGGTATTTTTTTAAGTGGTCTTTTACATTAATACCTAACTGGAGGAGGGAGTATGCAAAAAGCGATCATGGTCCTGTTGTTTGTGTTGCTGAGTGTGGTTCCTGCCGGGGCGCGGGAGATAGCCGGCGTTGATCTGCCGGAGGAGGTGAGAAGGGATGACGGGGCAACGTTGTCCTTGAACGGAGCCGGGGTCAGGACGAAATTTTTCTTCAAGATCTATGTCGCCGCACTCTATCTGGAACATCAGGCGACAAGTGTCGAGGCCGTGCTTGCCGGCGAGGGCGGCAAGCGCATGGCCATGCACTTTCTCTATAGTGAAGTCAGTGCAGAGGATCTGGTAGAAGCCTGGAATGATGGTTTCACTGCTAACGCAGCGCCGGAACAGCTTGATGCGCTTGCTGCCGATATCGCCGCTTTCAACGAACTGTTTACCGGAGTCAAATCCGGCGACACCATTATTCTGGATTACCTGCCCGGAGTGGGTACCGCAGTGGTCATCAGGGGTGAGCGAAAAGGGGTCATTGCCGGCAAACCGTTCAATGATCTGCTGCTTTCCATTTGGCTCGGCACGGAGCCGGTCGCGGAAGATCTTCGAGCGGCTCTGCTCGGTTCGTGACCGCTGTTGGTGTCTTGCCGAGTGATGCCGTGTTCTGCCGGCATCACTCGGCACGGGAGCATCGCTGGTCGATCAGAGTTCGGGGGCCCCGGCGGGAATCAAGCAGGCGAACACCAGATCGGCGGTAGTATTGTTGCGGATCTGGTGTTCCTCGTTGCCTGGGATAAATGCGATTGAGCCCGCCGAGACATCCTGCCAGGTGCCGTTCTGCAGGACTTGTCCCCTGCCGGAATGAAAGAGGATTTCGTGTTCCCAGTCATGGCTGTGACGCGGCGTGAAACCATCCGGTTTGATCGTGAAAATGCGCATGCAGAAATGAGAGGCGCCGTCGGCAGCGCCGATAGCCACTCTTCCGGTAACTCCTTTGACCTGCTCTCCATCGAACGTCTGCGCCTCGATTTCAGAGTAATTTTTTATGATTTTCATTCGTTATAGCCTTTCCTGTTGGTGTCCGTTTTTCCCTCGGTACTGTCTTTGTCATTACTATACGACTCCTGTCCCGATTTTACCAGTACCCGTGTACCATGGTTCGGCTGAACCGCGGCAGGTTTTGTGGCCGGAGTCCGTGCTGCAGTCATGCCGAGGTAGATGGCAGCCAGCGTGACGCCGACTCCGAGCCACTGATCGGCCGAAGTGGGGCGGGCAAAGAACATGACATCCCAGATGAAGGCCAGTGCCGGTTGCAACAGCAGAACCAGTCCGGTGACCGCGGGGGAAACCCTGGGCAGGCTGTTGGCGATGAGGGACCAGCCGATGGTCTGACTGAACAAGCCGAGGCAAAGCAGTGAACCGAGAGGAATTAGCCCGGAGACCCGGAAAGAACCGCCGGTCCACCACGTTGCAGTGCCCAGAAAAAAGGATGCCGACAGAGATACCAGCAGCAGGCTGAAAAAAAATGACAGCGATTGCTGGACCTGCTGGATTTTTCTCAAAATAAGCAAAAACGTCGAATAGAGCAGAGCGGTGGCCAGGCCGAGATAGACGCCGGTCCGATAGTTCTCCGGCAGAGACGACCAGTCAAAACCGATGATTTGAAATAATCCGAAAAACGCGAGGGGCAGTGATACAAAGAAGATCGGTCTGATCTTTTCACCGAAGACAACAACAGAGACCAAGGCCAGAACGAACACCTGAAAATTGCTGATAATGGTCGCCAGTCCGGGACCGATAAAAATGATGCTGGCATGCCAGCAGGAAAGGTTGACAGCAAAGCACAGTCCGCACAACAGGGAGAGCATTATCGTTTTGCGAGAGGGCTGTTGAAACTCATCGCGAAGCAGGCAGGCGATTGCCAGAAAGAGGCTGCCGAAAAAGACTCGATAAAAAGCCGATAGTGTTGGCGCGACGCCGGACAAGTTAACCCAAATACCCGAGAAACTGATACATACAGCTCCGGCGAGGATCAGTGTTACCGGGCTTCGGCGATTATCGTGAGCAGTCATGGCGAGGCGATTGGGTAGTTTTCACAGGAGCGGATAATAGCAAGGTTCTGCCGGAGCGCAAGAGGAAAGCGACCGCTCGCACTTTTGCCATCAGCAGGCTTGATGGGGTATGTAAAAAGAATGAAAGAAAGCGGAACAGCTTGGTAAGACCAGAAAAGAATTACGAATTCCGTACTATGTTGCATGCTTAAGATGGGGAAGAAGGGAAAAGATTCTTGCTTTTTGACCCACTATTTGTTACCGGGTCAGCAGTGGAATCAGTCATAACGCCGATGAAGGGAGGGGTTCATGACATTATGCGTACTGTACGTTATGGGCGGGCGACCCGGTCGGTCGTTTTGGTATCGGCCGAGGGGGTGAAATCGGAGCGGTGCTTCTGCCTGGTGTACGCTGATGCCTCTCCCGAAACGGCGAGTCCTGGTGGGGGCGGTGCTCTTCGGCAGCCAGCAAATCAAACGGATAGACAAATATGACAGATCTGACGACGCACTATCTTGGATTGAAGTTGAAAAATCCCCTTGTCGCAGGAAGCTGCGGTTTGACCGGTTCGCTGCTTAAGATTAGGGAACTGGCCGATGCCGGTGTCGGTGCAGTGGTACTCAAATCACTGTTCGAAG
>CAZUJZ010000042.1:0-17592 GCA_964620665.1 uncultured Desulfofustis sp.
ATGCCGGCGGCCTGGTCGTCGTCCGCAGCGAGGCCTACTTCAGCCGCATTCGCTCGCGCTCCGACATCCGCTGCCACCCGCTGAGCAAGATCATGGGCGGCTCACTGATCGCCGGCGGCTACCTGAGTGTCGGCACCGTCGGCACCGCGAAAAGCGAGCCGTCGCTTCTCGGCGCCGGCATCGACCCCGAGCGCCTCGAGCTCTACGAAGCCACGCAGCAGGAACTGCGGACCCGGCAGAACGAACTCATCCAGTGGCTGCAGATGCACGGCAGCACCAGATCGAAAAAAGTACGCACCATGGAGGTGGCCATCGACGAGACGAAACTACGGCTGCTCACGCTCAACCTGATCCCCGGCACCGATCTGTACTCCCGCGGCACCAAAGGTGCCAACCGCGACGAGATCGAAGAGCTGAGCCCGCTCTACCACCAGGGGATCGACATCGATACCATCCGGATCACGGTCCACGGCACGGTTCATGCCGGCTCCACGCTGCTGCTCGGCAACCGCTCGCTGGTCCTGCCGCAACCGGTCGCCCGCCGGCAGTTCAAGCTCTCCGCCGACATGAAGCGGATCATCTCCCTGCCGCTACGCGGCTGAAGCCGACATTGATTGAGACCGGCCCATGCTGTTTACACCCTCACGGCTTTTGAATCGATGAACGAACCGGCAACCGCGGCAACACCGCTGACCAGGGAAGAGCGCAGCTGGGTCCTCTACGACGTGGCGAACTCGGCCTTCGTACTGGTCATGGTCACCGCGATCATGCCGATCTATTTCAAGGACATCGCCGCCCGGGGCATGCCCGCCGCAGAGTCCACCGCTTATTGGGGCTTTGCCAACGCTGCCGCCTCCCTGATCCTGGCGCTGCTCGCCCCGATCCTCGGAGCCCTGGCCGACAGCCGCGGCCAGAAAAAGGCCTTCTTCTCCTCATTTCTCGGTGCCGGTCTGCTGCTCACCGTCGCGTTGGCCTTTGTCGGATCCGGGCACTGGCTGCTCTGCCTGACGCTCTTCGTGCTGGCCCGCGTCGGCTGGGCCGGTGCGAATATTTTCTACGATTCATTCCTCGTCGACGTTACCACGCTCCAGCGCATGGATACCGTCTCCTCCCGCGGCTATGCCTACGGCTATATCGGCAGCGTGGTTCCGTTTCTGGTCGTCATCGGCCTGATTCTGTCGGCCGGCACTTCCGGCGACACCCTGCCGGGGCCGCAGGCCCGCGTCGGCTTTATCGTCGTGGCGCTCTGGTGGCTGATCTTTTCGCTGCCGGCCCTGCGCGACCTCCGCCAACGCCACTTTGCACCAATCGCCGACCCGGTGGTCACCTCCAGTTTCCGTCGACTGCTGGCCACGTTGCGCGACATCCGCCGCCACCGGCAAGCCTTTGTCTTCCTGATCGCCTATTTCTTCTTTATCGACGGGGTCGGGACCATCATCAGCATGTCAACCGCCTACGGGCGCGATCTCGGCTTCGGCGTAACCCTGCTGATCGCGGTGCTGCTCGTCATCCAGGTGGTCGCCTTTCCCTTCGCCTTGCTCTTCGGCAGACTGGCCGGGCGGTTCGGCACGAAAAACACCCTGCTGGCAGGTATCGCCGTCTATTGCCTGATCACCCTGCTCGCCTTCCTGCTGCCGTTTATTGCCGATCCCACCGCTAAAATCGCCCTATTCTGGCTCATCGCCCTGCTGGTAGCCTCGTCGATGGGCGGTATCCAGGCGCTGAGCCGCAGCTACTTCGGCAAGTTGATACCGCCGGCAAAGAGCGCCGAATTTTTCGGCTTCTACAACATCTTCGGCAAGTTTGCGGCCATCTCCGGACCGCTGCTGATGGGCCTGATCACCCGGGTGACCGGCGACAGCAGGTGGGGCGTACTCAGCATCCTGCTGCTGTTCGCCATCGGCGGCTGGATCCTGAGCAGGATCAAGGAAGATTGACGGTGGGCGACTATTTAGAACTGCGGGCGTCGAGGCAGATCCGTCCCAGGAACCAGGCGATCAGAAAATAGCCGGCCAGCGCCAGTGCGGCTATCCGTGGATAAACCAGGTTCGGCTCTTCCGAATAGATCAGCAGGTAGGTTACGAGCACCGGCACCTTGTCCAGATGGGCGACGGAAAAAACCACCAGGACCAGCCGTCTCATCAGGTCCGGCTTTTCCGGGCTCGTCCCCTTGCTCGCCCGATAGAGCAGCAGCAGTGCCACCGCCGTACCGACCAGAAACACGCAGACGCCGGTCAGGACCAGCAACTCGATGCTCCCGGCCTGCAGCGTGCGGCGCATCTGGTCGGAGGGAAACCAGAACAGGACCGGCAGAAAGATACTGCACACATAGATGAGCAGACCGAAGCCGAACTGCTGCCAGTGTTTCACCGCAAGCGGCTCTTCGGCGGCCGGTCGGGCCCGCTTCAACAGCAGCCAGGCGATAGTCGGCACAAGACCGGCACCAACGAGGAAAAACGGCCACGATTCACCGGGGCCGGCAACGGAGAAAGTCACCGTCGGGTCATTGGGCGGCAGCAGGAAAAGAATGCCGAAAAAAAAGGCCGCGAGCATCCCAAAGCCGACCAGCAGGCCGCTCATCACCCGCAGCAGACCGGCACTATAGCACACCCCCGCCACCAGTGAGGTAAATGCCGCCAGCAATATCCTGACTATCATCTTTATGTATCCCCCGAAGGTTTCCCTTTCGTTTCGCCTGCAAGGCCGTTTCCCGGTTCACATCGATAAGCGGCATCGCCGATACGCGGCAGGATCGTTTGCATATTGACATTATTGCTCAAGCATCTAATATGTCCAGGTCACGTTAACCATTGTATACCATTTCAACAAGATATGATTCTCAGCCTGCTGATCGCCATCGCCGGTGCCATCGTTACCGCCATTCAGGTGGTATTATTCTATTTGCAGGGATCCGGCATCTGTATCGACGAGGGGTGCCAAATCGTCGACAGTATGACCACCGTGGAGCCGCTCTATTTCAATCTGGCCGGCCTGGGCTTTTTCCTGATCGTCGCTTTCGGTCTGGTCCGGGCCCGACAAGGATCCGAAGCCTGGCGTAGCTTCGTCAGCCTGCTGCTGCTGGCCGCCTTGGCCGCCGAAGCAGTGCTGTTGTCGTTCCAGATGGAGATTGCCCAGATCTATTGTTCCTATTGCCTGGCCATTCTCTCCCTGGTCGCCCTGTGCAACCTCTTTCTCGGCCTGAAGCAACTGGCCAAGGGCGTCGTCATCTTCTCCTCGGTCATGCTGGCCTGCGCCAGTCTCGACTTCGGCGCCGGAGGGGACCGCTCGATCTCGCTTGACAACGGGACCATGGCGCGTTTTGAACCGGGAGCGGACAGCGAACATCACTATGTCCTGTTCTTCTCATCGACCTGCAACCATTGCGAGACGATCATCGAAGAAATGGAGTCGAGTTCGCGTTGTACCATCTCCTTCAACCCGGTGGACACCATTACCACCTTCACCTTTCCGGGAGTGAACTTCACCACGGGATACCGCCCGCAAATCAATCGTGATTTTTTGAAAAAACTCGATATTACCGAAGTCCCCGTTCTTCTCAGCAGGGAAGCGGAGAAAATCACGATCATCAGGGGAGAAAACGCCATCAGGGCCTTTCTGAGAAAACAGTGCACCGCGGTCGAACCGCAGCAGCCACCACCGCCCCAGATCGGCCAATCAACGCAGTCCGACCTGCCCCTGCTGCCCCAAGACGACGGCTGCTCCATCCTGTCCGATTGCGAACCGCAGCAAAGCACTCCGCTCCCCCCTGATACGCCGCAGACCAGCCCATGAACAAGGATCAGCCGCGCTGCAGTTGGTGCGGAAATGATCCGCTGTACCGTGCCTACCACGATCTCGAATGGGGCGTTCCCCGACACGACGATCGCGGTCTTTTTGAAATGCTGATCCTCGAAGGGGCTCAGGCCGGCTTGAGTTGGTTGACCATTCTGAAAAAACGGGACCATTACCGGCGGGCCTTCCACGGTTTTTCTAGCGAAGCGGTCAGTCGTTTTGGGCAGCCGGAGATTGAAGCGTTACTGGCAGATGCGGGAATCGTGCGCAACCGGCGCAAAATCGAGTCGGCGGTGAAAAATGGACGCGCCGTGCTGGCGATACAAGAGGAATTCGGCAGCCTGGATGCCTTTCTCTGGCACTTCGTTGATCATCGACCACGACAGAACAACTGCCGCACCGTCGAGGAAATTCCAAGTCAAACCGACATCTCGGAGAAAATGTCACGGGCATTGCAGAAGCGGGGCTGCAGTTTCGTCGGCCCGACGATCTGCTACGCCTTCATGCAGGCCGTCGGCATGGTCAACGACCATACCGTAGATTGTTTCCGCTACGAGCAGGTACGCCTGCTTTCCGTCTGAGGGATACGGCCGGAAGAAGAAACCACAGCTTCTCCCGGCCGCGTTTATTTGGTTACTCCCAGGTAATGCACTCGGCCGGACAAGACGCAATCGCCTCATCGACACAGTCGTCTCCGGCCTCGGCTCCTTCAATGACATACGCCTTACCGGAATCGTCATCAAACCCAAAGACACTTGGGCAGACCTCAACACAGGCTTCGCAGCCGAGACATTCATCCTGATCGATAACTACTATTTTTGCCATGGTACTACCTCCTCAAAGGTGGTTATAATGAGTGGCCTGCGGCGGGCACCACGTCCACCGCACACGGTCCGTGTCTGCCTGCCGCTCAGATCGGCGGGGCAATGGTCACGACAATCCGCATCCGCTCCACGGCTCGCACGCCGTGTGGTTCCCGGATTTGGGAAATGAGAATGTCGCCTTTTCGCGCCGGCAATTCGGCGCCGTTTTCCCCCAGGAAAAAGCCGCTGCCGTCGATTACCTGAATCGACAGTTCACCATCGAGATCGTGGGAATGAACGGGAAAGGTCACCCCGGCATCGAGGTTGAAATTGATAATCTTAAAATGCGGCGAGTCCTCCACCAAGAAAAAACGCTTCATGGCTCCAGGGGTAAACTCGTTTGTCTCGTCAAGTTGTAAAACCTTCATGCACACCTCCTCTGGTGGTTCCGACAAACCGCCTGTCGGCCGCACTCCCGGCCGTCTCAAGCGATTCGCCGCTTCTGTTGTGTTGATGGTACCATGAACAGGTTCCCGCATCCTTGACTTTGGTCAAAACTGACAGGACTGGCAACATGCTCGAAAAATAGTAACCATTTCCACAAAAATCGCCGCCGCAAAATGTGCAAGTGCACAAAAAAACAATCCCCGCTCATCGAGTCCAAGGAACCAGAGGTCTTCGCCACACATTGCCGGGCCGACCGGAAACCGAGATTTAAGATTGACATCAACACACGTGCATTGGATACTTTTTCATACCCCCCGTTATCGGGAGACACTACCAGGCAGAAACATCTTCGCCGCAGCCGAGCGGGCTGTCCGGCTGTCCCGGAGGCGACATCGTAAAAGCGCGGCGGGACGAAAAACCAGGTCCGTACTTTTCCCATGGAGGATCCATGATCGATCTCACCGATAGAATTGTCGTTGTTACCGGCGGCGCCCAAGGCATTGGCCGGGGTATTGTCGAAACCCTGCTGGCCGCCGGCGCCTCGGTGGTCATTGCCGACCATGACCAGGAGGCGGGCGAGGAACTGGTCGAGCTACTGGCACTGCCGGAACGCCTGCTGCTGGTACCGACGGACGTTCGTCTGGAGCCACAGGTCGAGCGTTGCCTGGCAGCCACCCTCGACCGGTTCGGCGCCATCGACGGCCTGGTCAACAACGCCGGCATCGCCTCCCCGGGAAGCACCCCGGTCACCGAGTTGCCCCTGGCCCAGTGGGAGCTGATGATCTCCACCAACCTGACGAGCAGTTTTCTGACGACCAAGCATGCCGCTCCGCACCTGCGCCGACGACAGGGGGCCATCGTCAATATTTCCTCGACCCGGGCACTGCAGTCGGAGGCCGATACCGAGGCCTATTCCGCCGCCAAAGGCGGCCTGGTGTCCCTGACCCATGCGCTGGCGATCAGCCTCGGCAGCCGGATTCGCGTCAACGCCATCCTGCCCGGCTGGATCGATGTCGGCCCGTACCGGAAAAAAGCAGTGCGCCGCGAACCGGTCACCGCCCCGGAAGAACACCGACAGCACCCGGCAGGCAGAATCGGCACACCCCGCGATATCGGCTCACTGACCGCCTTCCTGCTGTCCACCGAGTCCGGCTTCATAACGGGGCAGTCCTTCGTTGTCGACGGCGGCATGACCAGGAAAATGATCTATCGCGATTGATTTACGGCTCCGACCACCGATTGGCAAGCGGCATGGGAGGGTCCCACCCGGCATCGCCCCGCGCCGGCTATCTGACCCGGGAGAGGCCTGGTCGCTAAAGGATCGGCCGGATTCTCCCGATACAGCTACAGCAGCTGTTGTCATTGCCGGCACGGTCATTGCCTGGAAAACGGGGGAGGGGGAACCTGCGTCTTCATGAAATTCTGCACCGTCTGTGAAAAACCGCTTGATTTTCTGGAATTTCTCGACGGAGAATTATGCGCGGCCTGTCGGCTGAAACAACGCCCGGCACCGAAACCGGCCGAACACGAACTCGATATCGAAACGCTGCTCGATGCGACGTTGAGCGTGTCCGGCGACAAGGTGGAATTGCGCTCGCCGGAAGGATGGGTGCTGTGGACGGCCGGCGCCGGGCAGCAGCAGCGCGTGCGCTCCATCCTCAGCGGAGCCCAGAAAATCCTGGAAATTCGTCGTAAACGGAGCAGGAACAAGCCATGACGACCGCGAGCGGCAGCCGTAAACAGCCGGACAATCACGGATAACGATTATGTCGATTATCATCTCCATCGGCTCGGGCAAAGGCGGGACCGGCAAGTCGACAATCGCCGCCAACCTCGCCTGCGTGCTGGCCCGCAGCGGCCGGCACGTCTGTCTGGCCGACCTGGATCTCGGCGGCGCCGATACGCATATTCAATTCGGCCTGTTCGAACCGCCGCTGACGCTGACCGATTTTATCACCAGGCGCTGCGACACCCTCAGCGAGGTCCTGCAGACCCTCGATAACGTCCACGGACTGCAACTGCTGGTCGGTACCGGCGACACATTGCAAACCGCCAACATAAACTATCAGCAGAAACAACGGCTCCTGCGCGCTCTGCAGACCATCGACTGCGAGATCCTGATCCTCGACACCGGTGCCGGTGCCAACTACCACGTACTCGATTTTTTCATGGCCGCCGATATCCAGGTCTGCGTCGCCTGCCCGGAAGCGACAGCGATCATGGATTTCTATCGTTTTCTGCAATTGGCCACCATTCGCAAAGCGTTGTCCAGTTTTCTGTCGGGCAGTGAGGTCGGCACCGCATTGCGGGAGCACTCGTTCGAGACCCTGGCTCAGGTCTTTGCGCTGGCCGAAGAGACCCAGCCCGGCGCCCGCCACAAGGCCCGGGAAGCACTGGAATTTTTCAACCCGCTGTTGATCATCAACCGGGTCGGCGGCAACGCCCGTCTCAACCAGATGAAACTGCGCACGCTGGTCGGCAAATACCTCGGCGTCAATCTACCCGACCTCGGTGAAATCCCTGACGACCCATCGGTCAGCCAGGCACTGCGTTCCTTCCTGCCGGTTTGTGAGTACGCTCCCGACTCCCCGTCGGCACAGGCCATGACGAAGATCGGCATCCGGCTCGGCAAAGTCGTCAACCTCTATGAAGCCAAGCGGCGCGCTGCCGCCGGCAGCCCGCCCGAGTCCGACTGAGCCGATCGCCGCTAGTTTTTATGGGCCGGCAGACGCCGTCGCCGGAGAATAAAGAGATTACCGAGCAGAATCAATCCGACTCCGGCGGCGGCGACGATCGACCAGCGATAATCTTCCCAGATCGTGGAGATGGTCAACGCGACAATCGGAAAGAGCAGCGTCGAATAGGCGGCCCGATCGGCACCGATCGAGCCGATCAGGGACAGGTAACAGCCAAAGGCGATTACCGAACCGAACAGGGCCAGGTAGACGAGTGAACCGACATAGATCGGTGACGGGTCGAAGGTAAACGGAGTCGATGTGGCCAGGGCGGCGAGCACCATTACCAGTGCTCCATAGCCCATACCATAGGCGTTGGTCTGGATAATGGGCAGCGCCTTCATTTGGTTTCGGGCCGAAACGATGTTGCCGAGCGAGGCCAGCAGCGTGGCCACGACGCAGATCAGCGCACCACGGAAACCGTCGTCGGCCAGGGAAAACGTGACAATCTCATGATGGAAAACGAGCACGATGCCGGCCAGGCCCAGGGCTGCTCCAATCACCACCCGGAAATCGATCGGCGTTTTCAGAAACAGTGCCCCGTTCAAGATGTTCATCACCACGATCGTTGAAAAAATAACCGCAGCCAGGCCGCTGGCGATAAAGAGTTCGGCGATGTAGAAAAGCAGATAATTACAGCCGAAAAGCAGCACCCCCTGGAGGAAAATAAACCCGTGGTCCTGCAGGGAAAAGCGCATCGGCAATCTTCTGATCCGGCACCAGATCAGCAGGATGAGCGCGGCCAGCAGAAAGCGGTACGCCACCGAAATAATCGGGGCGACACTGCCGAGTTGCAGCTTGATGCCGATCCAGGTCGATCCCCAGATCAGGACGGTGGCCAGATAAAAGAGCAGATTACGCATCGGCACAAGGACAAGCCCTTCAGCGAGAACGCTTATTGCCGCCGGCGAGAAGACGAAGCGCAAGCAACACGAACGGGCTCCCGTGCAGAACCAGATCGAAGATGTCGATCGGCCTGGTCAGTGTACCGCCGGCAAGCATCTTCAGCTTTTGCCAGAGGTGAGGCTCCGGAACGAACGGCGCCAGACCGAGGGTCAAGCACAGAATAACAAGCAGGGGAATCGGCAGATGTTTCATGTCCGGGCCCTAGCTACGCTCACAAGGCGACCGAGTCGCTGTCGGCCAGTTCGGAGATCTGTTCGGCATGCCGGCGCTCCTCGGCAATGATGGTCTCCAGGTGCGCCTTGACCTCGTCGTCTTCGATCACGCTGTGCAAAAACTCATAGAACAGCACGGTATCCTCCTCGAAGATGCGCGACTGTTCGAGAGATTCCTCGATATCGCCGGCCTGTCGCAATTCCTCCTGATCCAGCGAAAAGGTCTGGCCGGCGACCATTTCCTGGAGCAGGCGCCGACCCATCTGTTCCAGTTCCAATTCGTCGCCGCTCAATTGCCGGTTTGAGCGAAGCGATGCAAACCATTCGGCGTGCTGCCGCTCCTCGTCGGCCATTCGACTGAACAACGCGGCGATGTCCGGCTGACCGGCAGCGGCGGCAGCCCGCCGGTAGGCCTGTTCGCCGTTTTTTTCGATCTGGATGGCAATTTCCCGAATATCGTCGATGGTAAACATGGTCCTCTTCCTCCCCCCGGCATCTGGCGGGCAATGATTCTGTTTTCCGGTAGACCGCACCGTTCGCGCTCCGGTCGTTTTGCGACGCCGGCTACGGGCCCCCTATCTACCAATGATTGCTCGCGATGACAAGAGAAGATACATGGCAGACAGACTCAGCCGTCGATCTCCCGAACTGCCAGTCCCCGCCTCTCCAGTTCGCACCGCAGCCAATCCATGGCCTGCCGCACCGACTCATCCGGTCCGCGCACGCCGAGTTCGACCAACCAGCGCCCGTCCTGCGGGAAGCGCGGCAGGCACGACACCTTGATATCACCAAAATGGCGCTGCGTCTCCGCCAGCAAGCCAATCAGTTCGCTCTCCCGGACATCGGGCACCGCCACGGCGGCAAACCGCTGCCGCGGCCCGATACTCGTCTGAAAACGGGTCGCCATGACCCATTCGAGCATCGGCCAGGCCATTTCCGGAAAACCCGGCAGGCAGAAAATGGTGCCAATGGAGAATCCGGGAATATTGTTGAAGGCGTTGGGGATCAAATCGGCCCCCTCCGGCAGCTCGGCCATCAAGATCCGGTTCGGATAAGCGTCGCGACCGAACTGCTCCTCGATCATCCGCACCGCTTCGGGGTGGAGAACCAGTGGTCGATCATGCGCAGCGGCCATGGCCTGGCGAGTCAGATCGTCCGGGGTAGCGCCGATGCCGCCGAAAGAAAAGCAGACGTCACCGCGGTCCTGGATGGCCCGAAACGTCTCGATCAACCGCGCCTCGTCGTCACCGATGTAGCTGACCCAGCGCAAATCGACGCCGATAGTGGAAAAATAAGCCAGCGCCCACGGAAAATGCTTGTCGGATCGCCGGCCAAGCAGCAGCTCATCGCCAACGACCAGCAGACCAACTTCTGTCACTCTTTGTTTCGCCATCGATCGGACGCCTCCCTTGCCGTCGTTCGCAACCATTCCGACACTACTTTGCCACCATCGACGAATGGGGTCAAGCGCCGCCGTCAAAGAGAGGGCTCGTGCTATCGGCGCTCCGGTTATCGGGACAGGGTACCGTGCGTTCCGTGCAGAGCACCTCCTCAGCACACTCAAGTGTTGAAATATGTGTGCCGATGCAGGTATATCAGAGGGCGTAAGGTTTCTGTGGAGGAGATCCGGGCTCCTGCGGGGTCGCGTCTTCACCTTTAGTCAATACTCCAGTGATCAACGACATGTTATGAATATCGCCATCAACGGCTATGGCAGGATCGGGCGCTGCATCCTGCGAGCCCTCTATGAATCCGGTCGGTCGACGGAGATGAAGATCGTCGGCATCAATGAACTCTACGGGATCGACTCATGTGCCCACCTGACCCGCTTCGATTCGACCCACGGCACCTTCGGCCGGGACGTCGCCATCGATGGCGATCGCCTGGTCATCGACGGCGATCGGATCCGCATTCTCAATGAGCCCGACCTGAGCCGCCTGCCCTGGCGGGAACTGGCGGTCGACGTGGTGCTCGAATGCAGCGGCAGCTTTGTCGAACGAGAGATCGCCGTCCGTCACCTGGCCGCCGGCGCCGGCAGGGTCATCTTTTCCTGTCCGGCCCGGGCCGATGTCGATGCAACCATCGTCTACGGCCTCAATCACCATACCCTTGGGCCGCAGCACCGGATCATCGCCAACGCCTCCTGCACCACCAACTGCATCAGTCACCTGATCCGGATCATCGACGACCACTTCGGCATCGACAGCGGCGTCATTACCACCGTGCACTCGATGATGAACGACCAGCCGGTCATCGACGCCTACCACAACCCGGATTTGCGCAAGAGCCGGAGTTCGAGCAATTCGATCATTCCGGTCACCACCGAACTGGCCCGCGGCATCGACCGGGTCTTTCCCGAACTGGCCGGACGCTTTACCGCCGTTGCCTTTCGCGTACCGGTCCTCAACGTGTCGACCATGCAGCTCACTGCACTGGTCAGACAGACCCCATCGGTGGCCGCGATCAACGCGTTGTTCAGAGATGCGGCGCTCAACAAGCTGGCCGGGGTAGTTGGCTACACCGAGCTGCCGCTCGTCTCCTGTGATTTCAACCACGATCCGCGCTCGGCGGTGGTGGACGGTAGCCATACGAGTATCAGCGGCGGCCGGCTCGTCAACCTGCTGGCCTGGTTCGACAACGAATGGGGCTACGCCAACCGGATGCTCGACACCGCGGCAGCGCTCCAGCAGGCAGCGGGCTGACATGCGGCCACCTTGAAAAAAGCTATGTCCGCCCAATTTCAGCGGTGAACGAAGATTCGAATTTTTCCAGGTAGCTTACACCAGCCGCAGCAGGGTGCGGGCGGTATTGCTGGTCGTAGCCGCCACCAGCCGTGGTTCCTGACCCCGCAGACGGGCCAGGCTGGATAAAATTTCGGGTAGAAATTCCGGGCTGTTACGCTCGTTCCGGTGGGAAGCGGGGGAAATATCGGGGGCGTCGGTCTCGAGCACCAGCGCGCTGAGCGGCAGATCGGCGACCACCGCCCGTACCCGGTTGGCTCGCTGATAGGTGATGGTGCCGCCGACACCGATGGCGAAACCGAGATCGACATAGCCCTGGGCCTGCTGCCTGCTGCCGCTGAAAGCGTGAACGATACCGCCACTGGTAAAGCGCAGTCGCCGCACCGCCGCCAGTACCTGATCATGGGCCTTGCGGGCATGGATCAGCACCGGCAGACCGGCCCGCCGAGCAATGCGCAGCTGGGCCTCGAACAGCTCGAGCTGCCGGCGACGCAGCGCCTCGTCTGGTCGCTCCCAGAAGTCAAGACCGATCTCGCCGAGGGCCACCACCTCGCCAGCCTCAATCCGCCGGCTCAATTCTTCCAGATCTTTAGGGCCATGCCGCTGCAGATAAAGCGGGTGCAGGCCAAGGGCCGGGTGGCAGCCGCTTTCCTGCCGGCACACCTCGAGCAGGCGTGGCCAGCCGGCCCGGTCGACAGCCGGCACGATCAACTCGGCAACGCCCCTTGCCGCCGCCCGCCGCCGGACCAGGTGATAGTCACCGGCAAACTCGGCGACATCGAGGTGGCAGTGAGTATCGATCAGCTCAGTGACTACAGGCGATTCACGGCAGGCCGAACCGGACCGGTTCATGGAGCGCCAAATCGCTCGCGGTGAATCACCTCCGGCCGGAAACGATCGACCGTTTTGAAGCTCCCCTCGCTCGGCCAGCCCACCGGAATGATGGCAAAGGGGACGATCCGCTCGGGGATGGTGAACGTCTCCCGGCACTGTGCCATCCGTTCCTGACGGGGATAGACACCGGTCCAGACGGTACCGAGTCCTTCGGCCCGGGCGGCCAGCAGGAGATTCTGCACCGCGGCACTGCAGTCCTGCGCCCAGAAATCGGGCCATTTTTTGCCCTCCGGATCACCGCAGACAACGATGGCCACTTCCACCTGGGTGATCATCTTGCAATAGGGGTGAAAAGAAGGCACCGCATCGAGAAGCTGCCGGTCCCTGACCACGATGAACTGCCAGGGCTGCTGGTTGCCGGCCGACGGAGCGAGCATCGCCGCCCGCAGTAACCGCTCGATCGCCTCATCGGAGACCGCCCCCGAACGATAGCTGCGGACGCTGCGCCGGGTGGTCAAGGCTTCGTAGGTATCCATGCCGTTTCTCCTGTACTGCTTGGTGAAATCAAGTATAATGGTGGATAATCAACACCATGCAGTGTCAACCTTAATCATTGCCGGACCATGCGCAAAGCACCTTTGTCACGAAAAGAATGGCTGATCCTGCTGGCCACCTTGCTGCTCTTTATCGTGGCGCTGTCGGCGACCGGGCTCTATTTCCGCAGCAAAAACGCCAAAACGACCGATCCGGTCGACAAACTGACCATCGTCGAGGGGGTCATCACCCCGGCTGACGGGCAACGGGAAGACCCGGAACAACCGTCGACGACCCTTGGCTCATCAACGTTTTTTCTCAAACCGGGCGCCGCCGAATTGATCACCGCGCTGCAGGAAGCAGGTCCATTCGACAGTGAGTTGCCGGCAGGGGAAGAGCCTGCACTGCAGGTCATCTGGCCCGGCTATTTTTTCTCGCTGCAGGAAGACAAGACCGGCCTCGGTATCGCCCATCTCGATGTCGACGAAAACGGCTTCGGCACGATCCTGCGCTGCCTGGTCAACCTGAGTGACTATCCGGAAATGCGCACCCTGGAGCAGGGCCGGAAAATCTGGGTGGCCGGCCGGGTGACCGGCGTCGATCCGGCCGGAGACGGCATCATCACCATCGACGTACAATACGTCCGCTTCGACGACGAATTGGAGCAAAAACTGGCCCCCGAACCTGAGCGGTAAGCTCCCCTCTGCTGTCTGGAGTGAGGTGACCGGCCCGCCTAGCGCATCGTCTCGACCTCGACTCGGGATTCGTGGAAAAGCGCGCCACCGCCGACATCCGAGCATTGCTGCGACACCAGGTCGTTAATCGCTCCGCCCTGCTCGGTCACCGGCCAGTAGATGCCCTCGGCGACGACCAGCCCGGGCTGGGTGGCCTCGGTCACCACCGCCCGCCGCTCGATGCGGCCGCGAAAATTGTGAACAGCCACCGTCGCACCGTCGACGACTCCTCGCTGCCGGGCGTCCAGCGGATGGATCAGCACGGTGCCGCACTCCTGTCGATAACGCTCACCGAAGGTGGAATTGAGCATCCGATCGATGGGCGGCGTGATGAGTTGCAACGGAAAGCGGCTGACCAGGTCGGGGTGATCAAATTCACTGCCGGCAAGCAGGCAGGCATGGGGCGGTAGGGTCGGATCGTCGTCATTGACAAAACGATATCGCGTCCCGGTCCGGGCGAACGCCGAACCACGCTGCCGGCCGCGCACCGACTCGATGGTGCAGCCGCCCTGATAATCGTCGGGCAGCTCACCTTCCGGCAGTTCGTCAACGGATTCCAGAAAGGCCCGGATGCGTTCGTCCACACCCTGCCGGAACACCGGCTCGTCATAGCCCATTTTCCGGGCCAGGGTCTGAAAAAAATCGAAATTGCTGATCGTCTCGCCGGCCGGCTGAACGACCCGATCGGCGATGCCGAGAAAGAAATGGCCATAGGACCGGTACACGTCGCGGTTTTCCAGGAAGGTGGTGGCCGGCAGCAACAGGTCGGCATAACGGGCGGTCGGCGTCATCACCTGCTCATGGACCACGGTGAACAGGTCATCGCGAGCCAGTCCTCGCCGCACCACGGTCCCGTCCGGAGCGACGCTGACCGGATTGGCGTTATAGACGATCAGAGCGTAAACCGGCGGCTCGGCGGCAGTCAGTTCCCGGCCGAGATGGATCATGTTGACGGTGCGCGGTTCGCCGCGGAGCAGCTCCGGGTGCTGCAGGGTGGCCGGGTCGCCGCCGAAGGCTCCGGAAAAGAGAAGCACCCCGCGCCCCGGGCGGCCATCATAGAGCCCGAGGGCGGCGGCCAGCGCGGTAATGGCCCGCACCGCCATGCCGCCCCTGCTGTTTCTGGTCAAACCGACCCCGATCCGAAAAAACGTCCGCGGCTGCTCTACCAGCAGATCGGCAAGCCGTTCCATGTCGCGGCGCCCCACGCCGCTCTGTTCTTCGAAGTGTTCCGGCGGCACCGTCTGCAAATAGTCGGCCAACCGCTTGAACCCGCTGGTCTGCTCATCAATGAAGCGCTGATCGAGCCGGCCCTGCTCGGTCAGGATCCGCAGAATACCGAGAGCCAGACCACTGTCTCCCCCCGGTTTGACCGGCAGATACTCGTCGGCATGACGGGCCGTATCGGTGCGGTAGGGATCGATGACCAGCAGTTTTGCGCCGGCCGTGCGGGCCTGGCTGACATAGGACCAGAAGTGCATATTGGTCACCCGGATGTTGATGCCCCAGGCGACGATCAGCGAGGACTCCGCGGCGATCTCCGGCGGACTGCCGCCGACCGGACCGCAACCGAGCTTCCAGGCACCACTCGCCGCCACCGAACAGATGGTCTGCCGGATCCGGGTGGCACCGAGCCGGTGAAAAAAGGGAAAGCCGGCAAAGCGGTTGACCATGCCCATGTTGCCGGCATAGCAAAACGGCATGATCGCTTCGGGACCATGGCTCGCAACAATACGTTGCAAACCGTCGACCAGCCGCTGCCAGGCCTCGTCCCAGCCGATCCGGGCAAAACGACCTTCTCCTTTGGCGCCGACCCGCACCTGGGGATAGACAAGGCGCTCCCGGTCGGACAGTCGTTCCGGAAACCGGCGCATTTTTCGGCAGATAACGCCCCGGGTATACGGATGTTCCGGATCGCCCGCCAGCGAGACGACCCGATTGTTTTCCACGGTGGCCAGCATCGCGCAGCTGTCCGGACAGTCGAGTGGACAGATGGTTTTCTTGACGGTTTGCATATAATTCGGTTTGATAGAGGATTTGTGGACGATGGTGCCCGGTTAACCGTTCATGCGGAAACAGTTGTCGTTTAAACCGACCATAGTATAATTCGGAGCGCCCCGACAGACGATGAAAATTCTCGTCCGGTCGTTGCATAACAGCCGTATTCTGCCACCGGCGATTGGCCGGCGACAATCCGGTACTCACTGTACCGGCACATAAAACAACACATTTTAACCCGTCACTGGTGCCAGAGTGACGTACCGAGTGTTTCCCATGGAACAGATGTTCGACCTCACCTTTTTCCTGCAACCGGCCAACTTGATCTACGGCGTCTTTATTTTCGCCGCCCGGGTGGTCGACGTCTCGCTCGGCACCCTCAGAACCATCGCGATCGTCCATGGCAGGACCACCATGTCGTTCTGGCTCGGGTTCTTCGAATCGGCCATCTGGCTGGCCGTCGTCTCGACCATCGTCCAGACCGTGGCCGCTCAGCCCCTCTACGGGGTAATCTACGCGTGTGGTTTTGCCACCGGCAACCTGGTCGGGATCAAGATCGAGCAGCGCATCGCGCTGGGTAACCTGATTCTGCGGGTCATCAGCAGGAGCAACTCGAAACACCTGGTCGAGACGTTGCGCAATCAAGGCTACCGGATAACGACCTTCATGGGTGAAGGAAAATCCGGTCCGGTCACCGAGCTCTATATTGTCTGCCGACGCCGGGATCTGAAAAGCCTGCTCGGCAAGATCGTTGCCATCGACCCCGAAGCCTTCTACGTCACTGAGCAGGCGGGTTCGGTCAGCAATGTCTACCGGCCGATCATGCAGCCCGTCACCGGCTGGCGAGCCATTTTGAAAAAAAAATAACAACGGATCCGTTCAATGACCACCGCCCCCCCTCTCGCCGCCATCGTGCTGGCCGCCGGAAAAGGCACACGCATGAAATCCCCCCGGGCCAAGGTCCTCCATGAGGTCTTCTATCGGCCGATGCTCCATCACGTGCTCGATGCCGTCCAGCCTCTGCACCCCGAACCGACCGTCGTTATCGTCGGTCATCAGCGAGACCGGGTGGAACGCGCGGTCGCTTCCTACCCGGTGATCTGCGCTCCCCAGCTCGAGCAACTCGGAACCGGCCACGCGGTGCTCTGCGCCGAACCGTCCCTCTCCGACTTCGATGGTACGATCCTCATTGTCTGCGGCGACTCGCCACTGCTGCTGACCAACCACCTCGATGAGATGCTCACCCGTCATCGGGCGGCCGGAGGGCCTCTGACCATCATGACCACCAGGCTGAGCGAGCCGACCAACTACGGCCGGATCATCAGCAACGAGGATGGCCGGGTCGCCGCGATCGTCGAAGAAAAAGACGCCACCGCCGAGCAGCGATTGATCACCGAAATCAACGCCGGCCTCTACTGCGTCGAAAAAGCACTGCTCTTCGACGCGCTGCACCGGGTGACCAGCAACAACAGCCAGCAGGAACTCTACCTCACCGATATCGTCGCCATCGCCGTTGCCGACGGGATCAACGTGACGAAGTACGAACACCCGCATCCCTTTCACGTGCTCGGTGTCAATTCCCGGGTGGAATTGGCCCAGGCCCACCGGGAAATCAGGCGGCGGCGCAACACCGAACTGCTGGCGGCCGGCGTCACCATGCACGACCCGGACTCCATCACCGTTGCACCGACTGTAACCGTCGGTGCCGACTGCCTGCTGAGCGAACGACTTACTGTCTGCGGACAAACCAGCCTCGGTGCCGGCTGCCTGATCGAGCCCGGCGTCTACATTGAGGGTGCCGACATTGGCGCCGGCAGCCGAATCGGCGCCGGCAGCGTCCTTCGTGGCTGCTCGATCGC
>CAZUJZ010000043.1:0-17342 GCA_964620665.1 uncultured Desulfofustis sp.
CCCGGCGGCCGCCTTCACGACTATTTTCCGAGTATCCCTTTGAGGGTGTCGATCGGTACCGGAAAGATGATGGTCGAGTTCTTCTCGCCGGCGATGTCACCCAGGGTCTGCAGATAGCGAAGCTGAATGGCATTCGCGCTTTCGGCAAGTTTCTGGGCGGCTTCCACCAGTTTCTGCGCCGCCTGCTGCTCGCCCTCGGCGTGGATCACCTTGGCGCGTCGTTGCCGTTCGGCCTCGGCCTGTTTGGCGATGGCGCGAATCATCGACTCGTCCAGGTCGACGTGCTTGATCTCGACATTGGTCACCTTGACGCCCCAGCCGTCGGTCTGGCGGTCGAGGATCTGCTGGATATCTTCGTTGAGCTTGTCTCTCTCAGCCAGCATCTCGTCGAGTTCGTGTTTCCCGAGCACGGAGCGCAGGGTGGTCTGGGCCAGCTGGCTGGTCGCGTCCATGAATCGTTCAACGGCGATAATCGCTTTTTCCGGGTCGATAACCCGGTAATAGACCACCGCGTTGACCCTGACCGACACGTTGTCGTAGGAAATGACATCCTGGGTCGGCACGTCCATGACCACCGTGCGCAGGTCGACGCGTACGATCTGCTGAATAAGCGGGATGACGATGATCAGACCCGGCCCCTTGACCTTGTCGAAGCGGCCGAGGGTAAAGATGACCCCGCGCTCATATTCGCGCAGGACCTTGATCGTATAAGCGATCAGCAGAATCAGCAGGACGACGATTATCGACGTGAATTGCAGTAAATCGATTCCCATGGTTTTTCTCCTGGTTACTGGTTTATCGGTGGGTGCCGGTGGTGGACGTCGGTGCCGGCGTAACGGTGAGCACGAATCCCTGGGTTTCCATGCCGATGATGCGCACCGTCTCGCCGGCACGAATCGGTTGCTCGGCACGGGCCGACCAGTCCTCGCCCTGGACATGGACCCGGCCACGACCGTCGATAAAATCGTCGAGGGCTTCGGCCTGTAGACCGATCATCGCCTCCCGGCCGCTGCCGCCCCGGGGTTTGACGATGGTGCGGCCGGCATGCCAGACGATGATGCCGAAGATGGCTGCAGAACCGAAGCCCATACCGGCGATCAGGCCGGTGTTGACCCGAAAATCAGGAACATCTGCATCGAACAGGATGACTGAGCCGAAGACTACCGCGACGATACCCCCGATTCCGAGAATACCGAAGGATGGCACGAAGAGTTCCACCGCGATCAGGGCCAGGCCGAGCACGATAAGCGCCAGGCCGGCGTAATTGACCGGCAGAATCTGGAAGGAATAGAGGGCCAGCAGCAGGCAGATACCGCCGACCACGCCGGGCAACAGCGCCCCGGGATTGTAGCCCTCGAGAAGCAGTCCGTAGATGCCGACCATCAGCAGCATATAGGCCAGGGTCGGGTTGGTGATAATGGCCAGCAGATCGGTACGCCAGTCGGTCTCGATTTCGATCGGTGTCAGTCCGGCAGTCGACAGTTGGTGCAGACCCGAATCCATCCGGACCTGGCGGCCGTCGATGGCGGTCAGAAGCTCGCCCAGGTCCCCGGCGATCACATCGATGACGTTTTCGGCCAGGGCCTCGCTGGCGGTCAGGCTGACCGCCTCCCGTACCGCCCGTTCCGCCCAGTCAGCGTTGCGGTCGTGGCGCTCGGCCAAGCCTTTGATGTAAGCGACCGCATCGTTGATGACCTTGCGGCTCATTGCGTCTCCTGCGGGTTGTTCCTGGGCAGCCTCTTGCTCCGACGAAGCGTCCTGCTGCTCCGACGAGTCATTCTGCTGCTCCGGCGAGGCATCCTGCTCGCCGTCGGTCTCCTCGCGGTCCTTTTCCTTGTTCCAGGCATCCCGCGCCCGCTCAAGCGGGGAAGGGCTGTCCTGGCCGCCGCCGATCTGCACCGGAGTCGCCGCCCCCAGATTCGTCGATGGTGCCATTGCCGCAATATGGCTGGCATAAAGGATGTAGGTACCGGCGCTTGCCGCCCGCGATCCGGCCGGTGCCACCCAGGTTGCCACCGGCACGTCGGCGGTCAGGATGGCCTGAATGATATCGCGCATTGAGGCATCGAGTCCGCCGGGCGTATTGAGGCGCAGCACCAGCAGGCCGACTTCCTCCTTCTCCGCCCGGGCCAGGCCGCGCAGGATATGGTCGCGGGTGGCCGGACCGATCGCATCATCAATGGTCAGCACATAAGCCGTTCCGGCACCGGCCGTCTCCTGTTCTGCCAGGGCACGGCCGCCGAGTACCGCCAAACCGGCGAGCACCAGCAGCAGGCCGATACTGACCCATCTCGCTCCACGTGAATTTTCCATTATACAAAGATAAAGCGGGCGGTCTGATGATTCAAGGGGCGGAGGCTGACAGATGGTCGCAAAGAGAAGAATTGCCGGTGATTGCCGCCGGGTTCACCAGCTTTTCCTGCGTGCGGCGTCGGCAACCGGAGACAAAATAGTTTACTAATACGCTATTTCATGTACTTTTGGGCGAACACCATCACGTGGTGTCAGCGGCGGATGGGGACCTTTTTCGATGGTTCAAGCGGGTCGGCTGATCGGCGACAGGAAAACGGCGACAGATCGGCCCCGGATAACAAGACAACGGGAAATACAGATGACAGGAAACGAAATTCGCTCCAGATTTCTGGAATATTTCAAAAAAAATGGGCACACCGTCGTCGAGAGTTCTTCGCTCGTGCCCCAGGACGATCCGACCCTGCTCTTTACCAACGCCGGGATGGTCCAGTTCAAGACGGTTTTTATCGGCGAGGAAAAACGGGACTATGTCCGTGCCGTTACCAGCCAGTGCTGCATGCGGGCCGGCGGCAAGCATAACGATCTGGAAAATGTCGGCTATACCGCCCGGCACCACACTTTTTTCGAGATGCTCGGCAATTTTTCTTTCGGTGACTATTTCAAAGAACAGGCCATCGCCTATGCCTGGGAATTTCTGACCGAAGAACTCGGTTTGCCGAAGGATAAGCTGTGGGTGTCGGTCTTTCAGGACGACGACGAGGCCTTCTCTCTGTGGGAGCAGGTGGAGGGGTTGCCGCCCGGCCGGATCGTGCGGCTCGACGAGAAGGACAATTTCTGGGCCATGGGCGACACCGGCCCATGCGGGCCCTGTTCGGAAATCCATATCGACCAGGGCGTCGAGGCCGGCTGCGGCCGGGAGGAATGCGCCGTCGGGTGCGATTGCGATCGTTTCCTCGAGTTGTGGAACCTGGTTTTCATGCAGTTCAACCGCAGCGATGACGGCACGCTGGAGCCGTTGCCGAAACCGAGCATCGATACCGGTATGGGATTGGAGCGGGTAGCGGCGGTTATGCAGGGCAAATTCAACAACTACGACTCCGACCTGTTTGCACCGGTCATTTCCCGGCTGGAGCAGTTGTCCGGTCGCCGCTACGGTGCGGATCGGGCCGATGATACGGCGATGCGGGTCATCGCCGACCACGCCCGGGCGACAACCTTTCTTGTTGCCGACGGGGTGCTGCCGTCCAACGAGGGGCGCGGCTATGTACTGCGTCGAGTGATGCGCCGGGCGATCCGTTTCGGCAGGAATCTCGGCCTGAGCTCACCGTTCATGTTTGCTGCCTGCTCCTCGGTGGTCGAGTCGATGATCGGCGCCTATCCGCGGCTTGGTGATACGCTGGAATTGCTGGGAAAAGTGGTGAACAACGAAGAGGCCCGCTTCGGCGAAACGCTCGAACACGGGCTGGCCATGCTCGATGAGGAGATCGCCCGCCAGCAGCGGAACGGGGCGCCGCGGATCGATGGCGAGTTCATTTTCAAGCTCTACGATACCTTCGGTTTCCCGGTTGATATCGTGCGTGATATTTCGCTGGAGCGGCAGATCGTCTTTGATGAATCCGGCTTTCAGGCCGCCATGGAGCGGCAACGTCGGCAATCGCGGGCGTCGCGAAAGGGTGAGGCGGTCCAGGTCAAGGACGCCGGGGTGAAACAACTGATCGAGTCCGGAGAGCGCTGCACCTTCATCGGCTATCAGACGTTGCAGACGACGACCACGGTGCGGGCCCTGCTTGATGAAGCGGGGCGGCAGGTTGCAGAGCTGGCTCCCGGCGGACGGGGCCGATTGTTTGTCAAATGCACACCGTTTTATGCCGAGTCGGGCGGCCAGGTCGGTGATGTCGGCACGGTGACCTGGTCTGCTGGCCAAGCGACAGTCGAGACGGTGCGGGCCGAAGCGGACGGGGTGATCCTGCATCAGGTGCTGGTGACCGAAGGGACCCTGCGTCCAGGCACCGAGGTCGAGATGGTCGTATCCGAGACAGCCCGGCACGATACCGAGGCTAATCACAGCGCCACGCATCTGCTGCACGCGGCGCTGCGCCAGACCCTTGGCGACCATGTCAAACAGGCGGGATCGCTGGTAACGCCCGACCGGCTGCGCTTCGACTTTACCCATTTTTCGGGGTTGACCGATCAGGAGATCGACGCGGTTGAAGAGCGGGTCAACGAGCAGATTCGCGCCAATCGGCAGGTCGGCACAAAGACCATGAGCCGGACCGAGGCCTTCGATGAGGGCGCTGTTGCGTTGTTTGGCGAAAAATATGGTGAAACGGTGCGCATGGTGCAGATCGATGCCATCAGCAAAGAATTGTGCGGTGGTACCCATGTGCCGGCGACCGGTACCATCGGTCTTTTCAAGTTCGTGACCGAAACCGGCATTGCCGCCGGGGTGCGCCGCATCGAAGCGGTTACCGGCAGGGCTGCGCTCAGCCTGGTCCAGTCGCTGGCACGGCGGGAAGCGGCGCTCTGCCGGCGGCTCAACGTTGCCGGTGAAGAATTGGTCGACAAGCTCGATCAGCTACTCGAACAACAGAAGAGACTGGAAAAGCAGATAGCAGTCCTGTCGACCCAACTGGCCAGCTCCGATCTCGATTCTGTTTTCAGCGGCGGTGTGACGGTTGCCGGGGTGAGAGTCGTTGCTGCTCAGATCACGCTGGACAATGCGAAAACCCTGCGTGAGGTCGGTGATCGGGTACGTGATCGGCTTGGTTCCGGGGTTGCCGTTCTTGGCGGCGTTATCGAGGGTAAGGCGGCACTGATCGCCCTGGTTTCCAAGGATTTGACCGGCAGGATCAAGGCCGGTGAGCTGGTCAATCGAGTTGCGCAGGTGGTCGGCGGCAAAGGAGGCGGCCGGCCGGATATGGCTCAGGCCGGCGGGCCGATGGCCGACAAGATAAGCGACGCGATCGGGGCCGTTCCGGGAATCGTTGAGACGTTGCTCGCCAATCAGGCCTGACCGTTCGGCGTGGTCGTGCCGGCCGATGGTCGGCGACGGTTTTCTCTGCTGTGTCGAACACTCTGGCCGATTGGGGCAGAGAGAAAAAATGACTGTGGAGACGCGGAACTAAGCACAGATAAAGTAGTTGACATGGCGTAGGATATGCAGTAAAGGTTTTTTGCTATTGTGAATGGCCATTCATTTTCAGCACGGGGCCTATTGACAATGGTTGTGCAGGCCGAACAAGTTCGGATTCATTCCTTCGGGAATGCTTGATTATACTACTGCAAAGCGGGAGCAAAGTAACATGGTCACCATCGACAAAACGTTGTTGTTCCAGATGATCAACATGGTAATCCTGATGTTTCTGCTCAATGGGGTGCTCTACAAGCCGATCAAGAAAATCCTCAAAGAGCGGGCCGAGAAGATGCTCGGGATGCAAAGCGACATCGCCAAGTTCGACAAGAACGCCCGGCTCAGGCAGGAGGAAGTGGACGCCAAGATGGCCAAAGCTTCAGGCAAGGCGAAAGCGGCTCTGGACGCCGCCCGGGCCGAGGCCCAGGCCGCCGGAGATGAGAAATTGGCATCGATCAAGGCAGACGTCGATTCGTACAAAGAGAAACAGATGGCGGAGATCTCTGACCAGCTCGGTGCGGCCCGCAATGGCCTGCAGGCCAATCTGCAAGGATTTGCGACGGATATGGCGAGCAAAATTCTGGGGAGGGCGATCTAACCATGGGAACGATGATCAATACCACTCGACAGAGCAGGATGGCGCCGGTCTGCGCTGTAGCCGTGGCGCTTTTTGCTCTGCTGCTTCCGGGGATCGTCCTTGCCGCTTCCGGCGAGGGCGGCAGTCTGTCTTCTGAAAAATTATGGGATCTCTTCTGGCGCGTGATCAACTTCGGTGTGCTGATGTTCCTGCTGGTCAAGTTTGGCGCCAAACCGATTGCGGGCGCTCTTGGCGGCCGGCAGAAGCGAATCAGGGAAGAGCTGCAAGAGCTTGAGCACCGCCGTGACGAAGCGGAACGGCAATACCGGGAATTCGAGGCGAAGCTGGCCTCGGTGGAAAAGGATATCGACACCATTGTTGGCCGTGCGGTAGCCCAGGCCGAGGTGGAAAAGGCAAAGATCATCGAGAAGGCCGAAAAAGCCGTCGGTGATCTCAAGCGTCAATCGGAGCTGGCGATCCAGAACGAGATCGTCGAGGCACGTCGAAGCTTGAAAAACGAGATCACGGAACAGGCTGCTGCGTTGGCTGAAGAGCTGATTGTAAAGAATCTGAAGCCCGAGGATCAGGTTCAGATTATCGAAAATTATCTCAATAAGGTAGGGGCCGTACAGTGAAACAGACAATCCTCGCGAAACGGTACGCCAAGGCGTTGTTTGCCATCGGCAAGGAAGACGGGAAGTATGAGGCTTACAACGAAGCGCTCCAGGGAATAGCGCAGCTATTTGCAACGACCCCGGAGGTGGAAGATGCCCTGACCAATCCCCTGTATCCTCTTGATGTCAGGGAAAAGGCGATGACCGCGATCATCAAGGCAATCGGAGCCGATGCGGTCACCGGTAATTTCCTCACGCTGCTGGTCCAGAAAAAACGGGCAGCGATTCTACCGGAGATTGCCGAGTCGTTTCAGGTCATGGTTGATGAAGACAAGAACATCAGTCATGGCATGGTTGTTTCGGCCATTGAACTCACTGCGGAATTACGAGAGAAAATTCAAGATACGTTAGAGAAATTAACTGGCAAGAAGGTTGAGCTGACTGCTTCGGTCGACCCCTCGATTATTGGTGGTATCGTGGCCAAGGTAGGGGACGTGGTTCTGGATGGGAGCATCAGGACACAGCTTGCAAGTTTAAAAGATTCCATCAAGGGGAGAGAATAGATGCAGATCAAAGCCGAAGAAATCAGTCAGATTATCAAAGACCAGATTGGTGAGTTCCAGACCAAGGTGGACCTTGACGAAACCGGAACGGTTATCTCCGTCGGTGACGGTATCGCCCGCGTCTACGGTGTCCAGAATTGCATGGCCATGGAACTCCTCGAGTTTCCCGGCGGCATCATGGGACTGGCCCTGAACCTCGAGGAAGACAACGTCGGTTGCGCCGTTCTCGGCAGCGTCAACACGATTAAGGAAGGGGACATCGTCAAACGGACCGGTCGTATCGCCGAGGTTCCCGTCGGCCCGGAGATGGAAGGCCGCGTGGTTGACGGCATCGGTCTGCCGATCGATGGGCAGGGCCCGATCAATGGCAAACACTTTTCCAAAATCGAGGTTATCGCACCCGGTGTTATCGCCCGGAAAGGTGTCCATGAGCCAATGTACACCGGCGCCAAGGCAGTTGACGCGATGACCCCGGTCGGTCGTGGACAGCGCGAGTTGATTATCGGCGACCGCCAGATCGGCAAAACAGCGCTCTGTGTCGATGCCATCATCGCCCAGAGGGAAACCGACGTACATTGTATTTATGTTGCCGTCGGCCAGAAGAAATCAACGGTTGCTCTGGTCGTCGAGATGTTGCGCAAGCACGGTGCGATGGAGTATACCACCGTCGTTTCCGCCTGCGCTTCAGATCCGGCGCCGATGCAGTACATCGCCCCGTTTGCCGGTTGCGCGATGGGTGAATATTTTCGGGATAACGGCCAGCATGCGTTGATCATTTACGACGATCTCTCCAAACAGGCCGTCTCCTATCGCGAATTGTCGCTGCTGCTGCGCCGTCCGCCGGGACGTGAAGCGTATCCCGGTGATATTTTCTTCAACCATTCCCGTCTGCTCGAACGCGCCTCCAAGGTCAACGACGAACTCGGTGCCGGTTCTTTGACCGCCCTGCCGATCATCGAGACCCAGGCGGGCGATGTTTCCGCCTTCATCCCGACCAACGTTATCTCGATTACCGATGGCCAGGTCTATCTGGAACCGAACCTGTTCTTCTCCGGTGTTCGCCCGGCGATCAACGTCGGTCTCTCGGTTTCGCGGGTCGGTGGCGCCGCCCAGGTGAAAGCGATGAAGCAAGTGGCCGGAACGCTGCGCCTTGACCTGGCCCAGTATCGTGAGCTGGCCGCCTTTGCCGCGTTCGGTTCCGATCTCGATGCCAAGACCCAGGCCCAGTTGACCCGCGGCGAGCGATTGGTCGAGATTCTCAAGCAGCCGCAGTATCAGCCATTGCCGATGGAAAAGCAGGTTACCATTCTCTATGCCGGAACCAAAGGCTACCTGGACAAACTGCCGGTGGACACCCTCGCCGACTACGAGAATGAGTTGTACAACTATATCGAATCGAACGAACCGTCGATCTTCAGCGATCTGAAAGAGCAGAAGGAATTTACCGACGCCATCAAGGAAAAACTCGACAAGGTGCTGGCGAGCTTCGGTGATACTTTCAAGGCAACAAAAGGTCTTAACTAATTTAGGGAAGGTCCCGTTATGCCGAGCTTAAAAGATGTCAAAACGAAGATCGGTGGTGTCAAGAAGACAGCACAGATCACCAAAGCGATGAACATGGTGGCGTCCGCCAGATTACGGGGCGCACAGGATAAGATGGAGGCGTTCCGTCCCTATACCGCCAAGTTCAACGAAGCCATGTCCAATCTGTCCAGTCGATCCAGCAGCGGTGGCAGCTACCCTCTGATGGAAAAGCGCGATGTGAAATCGGTCGAGTTGGTTATCGTCACCTCGGATCGCGGACTGTGCGGCTCTTTCAATTCCAATATAGGCAAGCTGGCCGAGCGCACCATGGCGGAGTACGAGGCCCAGGGCAAGTCGGTCAGTTTCGTCTGTGTCGGGAAAAAAGGGTTCCAATATCTGAAGAAGACAGAGAAGGTGCGCAAGGTTTACCGGGACATCATGGGCACCTTCCAGATGTTCAATGCCCGGGAAATCGCCACCGAAGTCTCGCAGCATTTCCTGGCCGGCGGATCGGACAAGGTCGAAATCATATTCGGCGAATTCCGATCTGTTGCCATCCAGCGGCCGGCCAGCAAGAATTTCCTGCCGGTACAACCGATTGAGGCCGCTGCCGGCGACACTCCCGCTGCCGCCGTTTCCGGTGAGTACATTTACGAGCCGTCGGTCGAAGAGATCATGGATGTCATGCAGCCGCTGTATCTCAACGTCATGATCTATCATGCCATGCTTGAAGTCGGCGCCAGTGAGCACGCGGCGCGGATGACCGCGATGGATAATGCGACCAATGCCTGCAAGGATATTATTTCCAACCTGACTATTTTGTATAACAAGGCTCGCCAGGCTGCAATTACTGCAGAGCTGATGGATATCGTTGGCGGTGCCGAAGCCCTTAAATAATATGTCATAAATTTCAGGATAATCTCAAACTTATAGGAGGGGTTAGGCCCGATGAGTGAGCAGAGAATAGGAAAGGTATTACAGGTCATTGGACCTGTAGTCGATGTGGAGTTTGAGGCGGGTAATCTGCCCAATATCATGAGCGCGCTGATGGTCAGCAACCCGGCTATTTCCGATGAACCCGACAATCTGGTTATCGAGGTGGCGTTGCATCTCGGCGACAATGTCTGCCGCTGCATCGCGATGGATCAGACCGACGGTCTGGTTCGTGGTATGGAAGCACGGGACACCGGTTCACCGATCACCATCCCGGTTGGGGAACCATCCCTTGGCCGGATCATGAACGTGGTCGGTCGTCCCGTCGATGGATTGGGACCGATTACGTCCGACAAGACCATGCCGATTCATCGTCCGGCACCGACCTTTACCGAGCAGGACACCGAGGTTCGTGTCCTGGTGACCGGCATCAAGGTCATCGATCTGCTGGTTCCGTTCCCGCTCGGCGGCAAAATGGGATTGTTCGGCGGCGCCGGTTGCGGCAAGACGGTTATTATGATGGAAATGGTCAACAACATTGCCATGCACCACGGTGGTATTTCCGTATTCTGCGGTGTCGGCGAGCGTACCCGTGAAGGAAACGATCTCTACCACGAGATGAAGGATTCCGGCGTTTTGCCGAAAGCCGCTCTGATCTACGGACAGATGACGGAACCGCCCGGTGCCCGTGCCCGGGTCGGCCTGACCGGCTTGACGGCAGCCGAGTACTTCCGCGACGAGGAAGGTCAGGACGTGTTGTTCTTCGTCGACAATATTTTCCGTTTCACCCAGGCCGGTTCCGAGGTGTCCGCTCTGCTCGGCCGTATCCCGTCGGCCGTTGGTTATCAACCCACCCTGGCCACCGACCTCGGTGCTTTGCAGGAGCGCATCACGTCGACGACAAAGGGTTCCATTACCGCTGTTCAGTGTGTCTACGTCCCCGCCGACGACTTGACCGACCCGGCTCCGGCGACGACCTTTGCTCACCTCGATGGAACCGTTGTTCTTTCCCGTCAGATTGCCGAGCTTGGCATCTACCCGGCCGTTGACCCACTCGATTCGACCTCGAGGATTCTCGATCCGAACGTCATCGGCGAGGAGCACTACCTGGCCGCCCGCGGTGTTCAGGTAAGCTTGCAGAAGTACAAAGATCTGCAGGACATCATCGCTATTCTCGGCATGGACGAACTCTCCGAGGAAGATCAGATCACCGTTACCCGGGCCAGGAAGATCCAGCGCTTTCTGTCCCAACCGTTCCACGTTGCCGAGGTTTTCACCGGTATGGCCGGCAAGTTCGTCAAGGTTGAGGACACGGTCAAAGGGTTCAAGGAAATCCTCGAAGGCAAACACGACGATCTCCCCGAGACTGCATTCTATATGGTTGGTACCATTGAGGAAGCACGCGAGAAGGCAGCGAAATAAGGGTATTGTCACTCAAGATCAGAGGGAGATGAGATGGCACAGCAGATAGCATTGGAGGTAGTTACCCCAACCGGCGCAGTGGTCAACGAAAACGTCGACATTGTCAATGCGCCGGGGTATGGAGGTGACTTCGGTGTTCTGGCCAACCATGCTCCGTTCCTCTCCACCATCAAGATCGGGATTTTGTCGTACGAAATCGGCAAAAAGCGCGATTTTTTGATGATCAGCGGCGGTTTTTGCGAAGTCTCCAACAATAAAATCACCTTTCTGGTAGAGAGTGCGGAATTTGGTCACCAGATTGATGTGGATCGTGCCATGAAGGCCAAAGAGCGTGCTGAAAAGCGACTGGCTCAAGCGGCCTCGCACGGTGAAGCAATAAATGTGACCCGGGCGGAAGCCGCCCTGCAAAGGGCCTTGTCCCGGATCAAGGCAGCCAGTACCAGATAGCTGTCTAAACCGAAGAAAAAAGAAAAGAAAAAGGGACAGACCCCACCAGGGGTCTGTCCCTTTTTCTTTTCTGTCTAGAGCTGCGCGGTTGTCGCGTTGATATATGACCTGATGCCTGCTGAAATGGTGCCGGCCATTTGCTCGATAAAGGAGCCGTCCCCGAGCAGACGTGCATCGTCCGGGTTACTGATAAAGGCCAGTTCAAGCAGGATAGCCGGCATTTCCGCACCGATAAGCACATAAAACGGCGCCTGCTTGACGCCCATATCTTTGAGGGTGAAGGGCGGATTGGCCAGTCCGCTGGCGATCGAACCATGGACTTGTCGGGCGAGCCGGGCGGATTCGTTGATTTTCGAATTACGCATGATGTCGAGCAGGATATCCTGCAGATCGCTCATCTGGTGGGCCGATGTAGCATTCTCCCGGGCGGCGACGCGCATCGCTTCGTCGTTGGTGCTGAGGTTCAGGAAATAGGTCTCGAATCCCTTGATCTGCGGCGACGGGTGGGCGTTGATATGAAGCGAGACAAAGAGATCGGCACCGCTCGTGTTGGCAATTGCCGTTCGTTCTTCAAGCGGCAGGAAGACATCATCTTCCCTGGTCAGAATGACCGTGACACCGAGATCGCGGCGGAGTTCATCGGCCAATCGTTTCGCTACCTGCAGGACAATATCCTTTTCCTTCATCCCGTAGGCGATGGCGCCGGGATCCTTGCCGCCATGCCCGGGATCAAGAACGATGGTCCGGATGCCCAGACCGAGTTGTTGGGCAAGGGACAGCGGCGCTGTGCTTCCCGCTTCGGGTATCGCAGCTTCCCGGAGGGCTGCGGAGTCCGAGCGAGAAGACGTGGCCAGGCTGGTCTTTTTGCGTTCCCGCAAAACGACCAGCGACTGCTCTGCCGATTTTCGGGCGGGATCGATTTTCTGAGTCTGCGGGGTGGTGGGTTGCTGCCGGGCCAGGGACGGCTGCCGGCTGTCAGCGTCAGTATCTCGATCCCGCTGACCGGCTAGGGGCGGGGGTGGCGGTGACGGCTGGGAGGGTGCGGTGGGTGTTGCCGGAGGCCCTGCAAGCGAGGCCTTATCTTGCCCGAGGACATCGATCACAACACGAAAGGGACTGGGCAGACTGAAGATCTTGTAGCTGGAGATGGATTCGATATCAAGCACGACTCGTACCGTGTCGGGACTGAACTGACCGGTACGGATGCGTTTGAGCAGACCGTCCTCGATGGGAACCGGGGCGCGGAAGCGCGGTTCGATATAACTGTCCTGAAAGTCGATATAGAGCCGGCGCGGCTGATTGCCGATGCGTTCGAGCAATTCTTCCCGATAGGTGACCGGCCCGGAGGTATTGATGACGACTCGGGTGTAGTCGTCCGAAGACCAGTATTTGACCGGCAGCACGTTGGTCAGGTTCAATAATTGCGGATCGCCGACCATGACCCGCGGCAGTGGAATATCGTATTGCTGGGAGAGTTCCTTGAGTTTGGTTTCGGCGGCATTGCGCATGTCCCCTTCGGGGTAATCGGTGACAATCCGGCCAAATGATTTGGCGGCCCGCTGGGGGTCGCGAACGTCTTCGAGCAACAGCAGGCCAACGGCGAACAACGCGTCATCGGCCAGGCGATTGCCGGGGAACAGGGCATCGACGTCACGATAATAGGAGATCGCTTCACCGAGATCGATTCCTTTACCGAAGGTCCGGTACATATCGGAATAGAGTCTACCGAGCATCAGCAGGCAAGCCGGAGCCAGGTCCGACTTGGGCTCGGCCAGGTAGATGCGGCGGAAGTTCCCGGCTCCTTTCAGCCAGTTGTCGCGCGATGCGCCAAGGGTCGAAGTGGTCTTGAGCTGATTGAAAAAAAACTTTGCCTGCTGATAATGGGATTCCAGATCGGATCGGGCCGAATAGGCGTCGTCGGTGGCAGTCGCCGGTACTGCCGGCAGGAACAGGAACAGCAGCAGAAGGATAAGAAAGCACTGTGGGGTGTACGGGCGACAGATCATTACATGGGCCGTTGAGAAAGCCGGATGTGGTGCCGGGGCATGATTCCGGTCAGAGGGCAGCTGTCCGGTACATGCACGACTGCACCTTCTATATAACGATTACCGGCCGAGAAGGCAAAAAAAAAGAGACTGTTTTCAAGTTGTTCACGATTTATCGGAAACGCGGTGACGGTTCAGCAATTCCGTGAGGTGATAAAGCACGTCCAGGGCCTGACGCGGACTGAGATCGTCGATGTCGATTTCCTTGAGCTTCTCGACAACCGGGTGGACCGGTTGATGAAAGAGAGACAGCTGGCTCGGCCGCCGCCGGCGCGATTTTTTATCGGGCGAAGGTGCGCTGTCGGGAACGGTTCGTTGATAATCGAAGTCACCGCGATCAATGCTTCTCAGGATCTGTCCCGCTCGGTCGACCACTGCGGCGGGAACACCGGCAAGGGCGGCAACCTGGATGCCATAACTGCGGCTGGTGCCGCCACGGACGAGTTTGTGCAGGAAAATGATGCTGTCGTTCCATTCCTTGACCGACACGGACAGGTTCTGGGCTTTGGCCCGGGTGCGGGCCAGGTCGGTCAGTTCATGATAATGGGTGGCGAACAGGGTCTTGACCCCGGCCCCGTCTTTATCGAGCAGCGCTTCGGCGACCGACCAGGCGATGGCCAGTCCGTCATAGGTGCTCGTGCCGCGGCCGATCTCGTCGAGGATTACCAGGCTGCGGGGTGTCGCGTTGTTGAGAATATTGGCTGTTTCGCTCATTTCAACCATAAAGGTCGACTGCCCGCGACGCAGGTCATCCATCGCCCCGACCCGGGTGAAGATTCGATCGACAATGCCGATCGTCGCGCTTTCGGCCGGAACAAAACTGCCCATCTGCGCCAGCAACACGATCAGGGCGGTCTGCCGGAGAATGGTCGATTTGCCGGCCATGTTCGGTCCGGTGATGATCAGCATCTGGTTGTCGGTCTGATCAAGGGTGATGTCGTTGGGTACGAATTTCCCGGTTGGCAGTGCCCGCTCGATAACCGGGTGGCGAGCTTCACAAATGACGATGCGCTGATCGGAGTTCACCTCCGGTTTGACATAGTGGTAGCGGCCGGCAATTTCGGCCAGACAGGTAAAGACATCGAGCAGGGCGAGGGCGTGCGCGACACCGGTCAGGCGGGCCGAGTGGCCGGCGATTTCTTCTCTGATCGCACAGAAGAGCTGGTATTCCAGGTCCAGGCGACGGTCCTGGGCGCTGAGGACACGATTCTCGAACTCTTTCAATTCCGGCGTGATGAAGCGCTCGGCGTTGACCAAGGTCTGCTTGCGGATGTAGTTTGGCGGGACTTTGTCGAGATTGGCTTTACTGATCTCGATGAAGTAGCCGAACACTTTATTGTAGCCGATTTTGAGCTTGTTGATACCGGTTGTTTCGCGCTCCTTGTTTTCCAGGCCGAGGATCAACGCTTTTCCGTCCCGGAGCAGGGAGACCAACTCGTCGAGCTCTTCGTGGAACCCGGCTTTGATCAGATTGCCGTCGCGCAGGGTCAGCGGCGGATCGTCGGCGATTGCCTTCTCGAGCCTGGTGTGCAGGTCCTGACAGGTATCGAAGTGATCCGCTATGTCCAGCAGGCGGGGGGCATCACATTGACTGAGCACATCTTGCAGGGCGGGCAGGCAGGCCAGCGACATCTTCAGCGCGATGGCGTCACGACCATTGGCGTGACCGAGGACCATACGGCTGTTGAGCCGTTCGATGTCATACACACTGGTCAGTTGGTCGCGGAGCTGCTGGCGGAGGTTCGGGTGAAAAACGAAAAAGGAGACGGCGTCGAGTCGCCGTTTGATTCGCTGCTGATCTTGCAGCGGGTTGAGCAGGAATTGTCTGAGCAACCGGGCACCCATCGGCGTGCAGGTTCGATCGAGTACCGCCAACAGTGAACCGTCCCGACGGTTGCCGATGATCGTCTGGGTCAACTCCAGATTCCGCCTCGAGGCGTCGTCGATGAGCAGAATCGAGTCGGTCTCGAGGGGGATGAGTTTTTGCAAATGTGAAAGGTCGGTCTTCTGGGTTTCACCGACATATTCGAGCAGCGCGGCCGCGGCAATGATTCCCTGTACCATCGAGCCGCAGCCGAAGCCGTCAAGGTTGAGAACCCGAAAATGAGCGAGCAGGGTCTGCCGCGCATCTGCGAAAGAAAGCGTTGCGTCTTCTCGCTGGGTAATGCAGAGGGCCGGCAGGAGCAGTTGGGCGTCGGCAAGCAGGGCTTCCAGGTCGTGATGTTGCTCGCTGTCGACCAGGATCTCGGCGGGGCCCATGCGACTCAGCTGATCGAGAACGGCGTCCGGGGCGTTGCCGTGGTCGATGAAGTCGCCGGTGTAAAAGCTGCCGGTGCTGACATCGAGAAAACTGATGCCCCACCGCTCGCGGGCGTCCGCCGCCCGGCTGATGGCGGCGATAAAGCAATGCTCGTTTTCCGGCAGCAGTTGCTCGTCGACAATGACTCCCGGCGAGATAACCCGCACCACCTCGCGTTTGACGATCCCTTTGGCCGCGGCCGGATCTTCGGTTTGCTCGCAGATGGCCACGCGGCGGCCGGCCCGGACCAGCCTGGCGATGTAGCTTTGGGCCGCATGATAGGGAACCCCGCACATCGGGACCTTGGCCGTGTCGGCTTTGTTGTTTCGTGACGTAAGGGTGATATTGAGGATCTTGGACGCGATCTCGGCGTCTTCAAAAAACATCTCATAGAAATCCCCCATCCGGTAAAAGAGGATTTCCTGCTGATATGATTCCTTGATTTCCAGATATTGCCTGAGCATCGGCGTCATGCGAGCGGGCGTATTCATAGGCAGGCTGATTGTCAGGCGGCGGCAAGGTCGCGAAAATGGGGGAGCAAGCGATCGAACGTGGCCTCGATATGTTCCGGGATAGTTCTGATCTCGGCAAGCACCGTCAGATAGTTGTGATCTCCGCGCCAGCGCGGCACGACGTGTATATGCAGGTGCTCGGGAATCCCTGCGCCGGCGTCGATCCCGAGATTGATGCCGATATTGAAACCGTCCGGCCTAAGGGTGCGTTTCAGGATGGCGGCGGCATTGTTGACCAGTTCCATCAGGCCGGCGCGCTCCGCCGGGTTGAGGTCGGCCAGATCGGCGACGTGACGGCACGGGGCGAGCAGGAGATGGCCGTTCGCGTAAGGAAAGCGGTTGAGCAGGCAGATTCGGTCACCGTCGCGATAGAGCAGCAGGTCTGCTTTCGAGTCGGAAGAGGTGCCGGGCGGCTCGAAAGGGCACGGTACTTTCTCCCCGCCATCTTCGGCTTGACCGGCGATGATGCGTTCCATGCGCCAGGGTGTCCAGAGGGTTTTCATAACGGCACCGTGAGGTCAAACAGTTCGGTGTGCATGCCTGATTCAGAGATGGTCAGGATGGCATAGCTGCCGGGACTCCCGTAACGGCCGGTACTGCGCAAGGAACCGGGATTGATGAGCAGGGTCGAGCCGATTTGCCGGATCAGGGACTGGTGGGTGTGGCCGAAGATAATACAGTCCGCCTCGGGAAATCGCCCGAGCAGGTCTCCCTGACGATCATGGCCGGCCAGATGACCATGGCACAGGGCAATCAGACAGCTGCCGACACAAAAGGTCAAAGACTCCGGCAGCAGGCCTCGTGTGGCTGCCGTGCACATATTGCCGTGCACCGCGTACACCTGTTTTCCGGTAAATGCGTCAAGGATGGCCACGTCGGTCAAATCGCCGGCATGGGCGATGGTGGCACAGTCCTGAAAGGCGACCAGGACGGCCCGGGTAAAGGCCGAATCACAGCTGGAACGATGCGTATCTGAGAGAATCCCCACAAGAAACATCAAATTACATAGTGCATGGGATAAAT
>CAZUJZ010000044.1:0-17256 GCA_964620665.1 uncultured Desulfofustis sp.
TGATCCATCCCAACGGGCTGTCGCAGTCGAATGATGGCGGGCACGAGGTGTTGCCGGGGTCGACCATCGTGGTGCCGGTGGAGCCGCCGCCGGAGGGGCCGACGACGCTGGAGACGCTCAGGGAGATCTCGGCGATCTTTGCGAGTCTCGCCACTGTCTGGTTGGTGATCGATCGGGCGTCGAATTAGCCATCGGCTGGCGATGCATGATCTTACGCCGGGCAGCGAGGGTCGCCGGCTCGCGGTACGATCCCGCCCGTGCGGCCACTTGACGATCCACGGGGAACTGAAGCATGGACAAGCAGAGTGCGCAGGCAAGGTCCGCTCACACCGGGGACGAACGTGGTCTCGGCGAACTCCTCCGCATCGCCTTGGGTGTCGTCGCGAGAGGGCGAATCCGTTTCGCGGCGATGGTTGCGCTCGGGCTGGTGTGCGGGATTCTGCTCGCGGTGTGCATACCACCGGTCTTCACCACGCATGCCACCGTCGTCCCGTCGACTGGTTCTCCGGGGCTTCTGGCCTCGCAGTCCGGGCTGAGCCGCCTCGCAGGGTTCTCGATGCCATCGACGGGTAATGACCGCGTCATCCCGGACATCGCCGAGAGTGACCGTGTCCTTTCGGAGATCCTCAAAGCCGACTACCGGGATACGACGTTTGCGGCAGCGTTCGAGGAAGAGTATGAACCGCCCCGTGACCGGCCAGATTCCGTGCGCACGGAGTCGATGTTGAAGCGGCTTCGCGAGAATATCGGCTCTTCGGTCGACGGAACGACAGGCGTGATCACGATGCGATTGCGGGGACATGACCCCGAGTTGATCACGGCCGCGCTCAATCGGATTCTCCGGCAAGTGGACCACTACTTCCAGCACCAGATGAAGAGCGAAGCCCGGAACAAGCGACAGGTGCTCGAGCAACGGGTCCGGGACATGGCCGATTCCCTGCGGATCGCGGAGGAACGCCTGATTCGGTTCCGTGAAGAAAACCGCGACATTGCCATGTCGCCTCGGTTGCGACAGCGAGAACAGCGCATGGTTCGCGAGGTGGACCTTCTCGCTAGCCTTTATCTGGGTGTCGTTCAGAGCCACGAGAGGAGTCGTCTGGAGGAGATCGGGAGCACCCCGGTCCTCAACGTCCTCGACCGGGCCAAGGTCCCTTACCAGCGAACGGGCCCGTCGCGCGTTCGCATCGTGGGCGTGTTTCTCGTCCTTGGGATTCTCACTGGTTACGTGCTGGCGTATCTGACCGATCGCTTCGGGCCGAATCCGAGGGACTGGCTCGCCTGGTTCGAAGACCAGCGCAACCCGCGGGAATCGGTCCGGTGACCGGTTCTGATCTCGTGGCGAGGACGACGCCACGTCCGCGGGCGTTGCGTGGATGGCGAAGATCGTGATGACGCGTCTAATCGGTCGACGAACGGATCCTTGGCCGCGCGGGGTGCTCGGCTCGATCACCGTGGCGTTGGTCGTTGTCGATCTCTGGCTCTACGTACAACTCGAAGCGACTCGCATGCTCGTTCCGTGGGTAACCGCTGCCGCCGTGCTGTTCGGAAGCATGCGCCTCATGCAGCGCTGGTTCGGCGACGGCATCGATCTCTGGCGCCTCGCGAGAACCAGTTTTCTGGTCCTGTCCGCGTGGGGGCTGGTCCTCTACTGGAATCACCAGTCGCTCTACGGGGTCGGCTTCGGGCCAGATCGGGACGACTCGCTCTTCTTCAACCAGATCGAGGAGTTGCTGCAGGGAGCATCTCCGCGCGGTCTGACACTGTGGCAATACGTCATGGCAGCGTGGGCGCGATTCGTTGCGCTACTCGGCGTGGAGGGACTGGAACCACTCGCTCTGTTGCCCTTGAACTGGGCGGCCGGAGCCGCGACGATCGCTGTTTCCGTGCACCTTGCCCAGCGTGTCGCGGGGAAAGACGTTCCTTGGTTGCCAGTTCTCGCTGCGCTTCTCGGGAATTCCATCGTCGTCGTGAATTTCGCGCTGCTCTACCGTGATGCCCTGGCGATCTTGCTGTTTCTGATCTGTCTTGCGGCTGCCGTGGAGAAGCGATACGTGTCGGCGGTCGTATTCGCGCTGCTCGCTGGGCTCGTACGGGGCGCCAATGGATTCCTGGCCCTGGCGGGCATCATGCTGATCCACCTCGGGATGACGCGAAGAACGCGTAAAGGAGCCGCGGTGGTCGTGACGGCGGCTACGACGCTGCTCGCTGTGGGGTTGTTCGTCGAGTCGACGTTTCAGCTCAACGCGTATTTTCGTTCTTTTCTGGATGCCGGGCGAGAAGGCCAGACCACGACACTGGCCGAGCGCGCGTCCACTCGGCTCGAGTCCAGACTGGGCGGTGGGGGCGAACGCGCCGAGATGGGCACGATGGATCGGCTCTACCGGGCGGGGCCGGTGGGCTGGGTTGTCATGCCGGCCGCGGCCATCTTCTCGCCCATGCGGCTGATCAATCCCCTGCGGCTGGTGCGTGTCAATCTCCATGGAGAACGCGAGTTCGAGGTCTTCGGGCTGAGGCTCTCCAATGTGCTGGATGACGTCACGGTGCTTCTCTGGATCCTGGTCGGGCCGTGGATCGTCGTGGGTTCCGCGAGAGTCGTGCGTTCCGGGACGCCGATGCAGATCATGCTGTTGCTGCTGGTCCTGCTGGCCCTGCTCGGGGTGACGTTCGTATCGAGCCAGGTCCGCCACCGCCTCGCGTTCATCGTACTCTATCCGTATCTGATCACCATGGTTGACCGGGATCTTCGATTCGACCGCATGTGGCTTCGCCGGCTTACCGTGGGATTTGCGGTGCTGCTGATCGGAGTCAACGCCCTATGACACGTCGGTGATCTCGATGGGCAGAGAGTGAGGAGATGTGGCGATGAGCAAGCGGGAGCGCCTCTATCCGTGGCTACCGATCTGGCTGCAGAATCTCGTCGTGACGGCATATGGTTACCAGGAAGCACGATATCGATTTTCGTCTTCTTTCCGCGAGAGGCTGTGCTGGCTGGGGGAGACGGAGACGTGGACGCCTGGACGGATCGAGGAGTACAAGGACCACCAGGTCCGGCTCCTCATTCGACATGCTTACGAGACGGTTCCGTACTATCAGCGGGTGATGGATGGGCTAGGGCTCACCCCTGATGACATACGCGGCACACAGGATCTTGTCCTGCTTCCTGTCTTGACGAAGGGGGACGTTCGGCGTGCGGGCGCGGCGATGATCTCGAACGCCTACGATCGATCACGCCTGAGGACCCGACGGACGAGCGGGACGACGGGTTCCGCCCTGACTGTCTGGAAGACCCGGGAGGCCGATGCGTTTCAGTGGGCCGTATGGTGGCGACATCGTCAGCGCTTCGGCATCGATCCGGGCGTGATGCACGTCAATTTTTCGATACGCCCCGTCGTCCCGGCGACGCAGCGGAAGCCCCCATACTGGCGTTATAACCGTGCCTTTCGACAGCACTTGGTCGGTATGCACCACATACGACCCGGGCGGGTCGCGGACATCGTTCGGTTTCTGGGAAGGCTTCGCGCACGGGTTTTCGTGGGCTATCCCAGTGTGATCTCGGAACTCGCCCGCCTCGCGATGGATGCAGGCGCGCACCTCGATGACGGCGCCCGGCCAAGCCATGTGTTTCTCGGAGCGGAAAAGCCCTACTCGTGGCAGACGGACCTCATCGAGCAATGGACGGGAGCTGTGGTGAACGATCAGTACGGCGCCGCGGAGGGATGCGGAAATGCATCACGGTGCCCTTCGGGTCTTTATCACGAGGACTTCGAGTTCGGCCATTTCGAGTTTCTGGACGAACGCCAAGAACCACAGGGAGAGCGATCGGCGCGGCTCGTCTGTACCGGGTTCTCCAATCTCGCGATGCCACTCATCCGATACGAGATCGGGGATACCGTCATCTTGCCGGCGGTCGATCGCGGGTGTGAATGTGGTCGGCATTCGCGTATCGTCCGCGAGATCGGTGGCCGGCTCGAGGATTACGTGGTCACGCCCGATGGCGGGCGCGTGATGCGGGTGGACCCGGTCTTCAAGGACACCGCCTTCATCAGGGAAGCCCAGGTCGTCCAGAAAGAGGTGGAGAGGATCACGATTCTCGCGGTTACCGATACGCCTCTCACTGAGGGACAGATCGCGATGATCCGAAGCAAGGTCGCGACCTGGATCAGCCCGCGGCTCGGGGTCGATGTAGTGCGCGTCGATCGCCTGGTAAGGGAGAGCAACGGGAAGCTGCGTGCAGTGAAGTCAGAGCTTGTCTTTGGTCAGGTCGATGGAATACCGAGTCAGGGTAGGGACGAGCATGATCTTCCTCGGTGATACGGCCATCCCTCCGGGGGTCGAGGTGAACGTGCACGACTGGGCGGGCTGGTTCCCATCCACTGTCATCTTGAACCTAGAGGGCGCCGTCCGTTCTCGGGGTACGGGCACCGAACGCCCCTTCGGACTGTCCAGCGCAGAGGCGGCAGTGGACGCTCTCGAGGCGATCGGAACAGGAGCGGTGACGTTGGCGAACAACCACGTCTTCGACTATCCCGAGGCGCTGCGTGGTACGCGAGAGCGGTTGGCGGAACGTGGGATCGCCTCGTGTGGTGCCGGAGAGAACATCGACGATGCGTCGCGGCCGGCGGTATTCGAGGTGGGCAGAGATCGCATCGTAATGCTTGCCTTCGGCTGGCAGGTCATCGGTTGCCGGCCGGCGAATCGTCAGCGTCCAGGGGTCAATCCGCTGAGGCCGCGACACGTTCTCGAACAGGTCGAGCAGTGGCGGCGGGACGAACCGGACTCTCTGCTGGTCGTCCAGATGCACTGGAACTACGAGCTTGAGAGTTGGCCGCTGCCGATGCACCGGGAACTCGCGCATCGGGTCGTCGGCGCCGGGGCCAATCTCGTGGTCGGCCATCATCCTCACTGCGTCCAGGGAGTCGAAGTGGTTCATGACGCCCCCATAGTCTACAGTCTGGGCAACTGGTTCCTGCCGCGGGGGCGGCACTTCGGAGACGAACTCGGCTATCCAGACGTAGCGGATGTCCAACTGGCATTCGAATGGTCGAAAGGCGGACCAGTCGTTTGCCATTGGTTCCGGTTCAACGCCCGGAACAATCGCCCGGAGTTCATTGCTCGGGAACGACTCGAGGATTCCGGGAGGGTTGCGAGATTGACTCCGTTCGCGCGCTTGGATCACGACATGTACATCGACTGGTTCCGGGAGAACCGCGCGAGACGGAAGCTGTTGCCAGTCTACCCGCGCATCGATTCCAGACTCGGGAATCACCTCCGGGATTCCTGGATGAAGATCCGGGACCAAGCCGTGCGTGCACGTCAGGTTTGGCGACGGGGTCACTCCCGGGGCATCGCTCGCGAGTGGCCGTGACGCGGACGGGTGGAGAAGGGATTCGCTCCCGGGTCAAGCGACTCGTACCGGCTGGCTCGCTCCGCCGACGGTTTGCGAGTGGCGCAGCCTGGTCGACGCTGACGCTGGGGCTGGCACAGGGTGCGCGGTTCGTCGGTGCAATCGTTCTCTCACGTGTCCTCGGACAGGAAGTCTTCGGTCAGTTCGCGATCCTGCAGATGACGCTCGCGACCCTGGGCGGTTTCGCAGGTCTGGGACTCAGCGTGACGGCGACTCGACACGTTGCCGGTTGTCGATCGAGTGACCCCGAACGTGCCAGCAGGGTTCTGGGGCTCACGAGTCTCGTGGTCTGGTCAGCCGGGTCGGTGGCAACCATCGCGCTGTATGGACTCGCGCCCTGGTTGGCGGCGCGCACCCTAGGAGAGGCCTCTCTCGCGGAGTTTCTCAGGATCGGCTGCCCGATCGTCCTGTTCACCGCGGTGAACAATACCCAGACGGGCACGCTCATCGGTCTGGAGAGATTCCGTGCCGGCACACGGGCGACCCTGATGGGCACCGTGGTCGGTTTTCCGCTGCTGGTCGTCGGCACGCTGACCAGAGGGCTCGAAGGGGCGATCCTCGGCTTGATGGGCATGGAAGCCAGCCTCGTCGTGTTCAATTTGCTCGCTTTGCGACGCGAGGCGAACGCGATGGGTCTGACCTGGCAACTGCGTGGTCTGTGGCGCGAGGTGCCGATGCTTGCGCAATTCACGCTGCCGGCGTTCCTGAACGTCGTACTCAATGGCCTCGTCCTCTGGGGCGGGCGGGCATTTCTGGTGAATCAGACCGATGGTTACACCCAGATGGGACTTTACACTGCTGCCCAGCGGGTCACGGCCGTCGTCCAGCGCGGTTTCCGGACGATCTTTCAGGCCACGCTGCCCATCCTGTCCGAGCAACTCGGTGCTGGTCAGTATAGCGCATACCGGAGGACATTCCGCCGCGTCCTCTTGGCTGGAGCCTTGCTAGCCGCGGGTGTCCTGCTTCCGATCTGTGTGGCCAGTCCGTGGATCATGGGCGTCTTCGGCGAGTCCTTCGTCTCGGGCTGGCCGACCCTAGTTGCTTCGGCCGCTGCAGCCTGCTTCGCGATCCTTGCCTCGGTCGCGGGGCGTGGGATTGCTGCGGCGGGTCGGATGTGGGACTCATTCCGATTCACGGCGATCTGGGCGATCGTCGTGGTGGTGGCCGTGGTTCTCGTCGTTCCGGATCGCGGGGCTCTGGGGCTCGCACTCTCCATGGCTCTCGGATTCGCGATCCACTTCGTGAATCAGGTCGGATTCATGCTTCGGCGCACTGACCGGCTGGAGGAAGAAGACGTCACGCAAGGTAGGGACGCTTCCCTCGATAATGCGACGCGTGACGGCTGACCGTTCGTATGCCATCATCGCTGGTCTCCAGCCTTGGTCAGAGCGACGAAGAAGGAGGAAGCTGCGTTGAATCTGTGCGTGACGATGCGTTCTCCGGTGAACCGATCGGCACCCTTGATCCGACTCGTGAATGCTCTCTCTGCACGCGGCGTCACCGTCGACGTGGTAGGGCCAGCCACATCGGGCGAGTTTCCCGTCACAGGCGATGGAGCCGACGCGGATCGCATCCGGCTTCATGCCTTCCGTCTACCGGCATCCGGCTTAGAAAAGAGGCTCCGTTATGTCACGGAGACCATACGACTGGCGCGTTCACTGCGCCGGATCGATCGCGGCGACTGGGATGCCGTGATCGCCTTCAATCCCTACGGACTGATGTCGGCTTATCTCGCGGGGCTCGGGATCGTTCAGCCATTGATCTACTACGGGCTGGAACTGTTCGACGGAGGTCGCATGTTGCCGGCCCGAGTTCAGCAGGTTCTCAGTCGCCGACGTGTGCACGCGCTGATCGCGGCCCAGGAGGATCGACTCAAGATGGAGGCAGACTTCTTCGGACTTCCTCGTGGCCGGACGTGTGTCGTGCCCAACAGTTGCTTCGATGAGTTGCCGGGGCTCGCGCGTGAGGGATATGCTGGAGCCCGCCCGCCTGCGCCACCGACACGCTTCGTCTACCAGGGCTCCAGTCACCTCCGCAAGAGGCGACTACTGGAGATCGTGGAGGCGCTCGGCAACCACGAGCGCGACGTGGAATTGCACCACACGCTGGTGGGTGGCGATGAGCGCAATCGCGCTGCATTCCTGGACGCGGTTGCCCGGACATCGAATCCACGAAGGTTTCGCGAGGTTCCCTACGCCGCCTATCCTGGTCACTTCGCCCACACGGTGAAATGCCACGTCGGCCTGATGCTCTACGATCCGGATGTCAATCTCAACTATCGCTTCTGTGCGCCAAACAAGCTCTACGAGTACACCATGCTGGGGTTGCCGATCATCGCCTCCGGGCAGGATCACCTGAGGCGGATCATCGAGGGGAACGGTTTCGGAATCTGCGTCGATCCGAAGAAACCGCACACGATCGCTCGTGCCGTGGCCAGACTCACCGATCCGGAACTCCAGCGTGACATGGGAGAGCGAGGACGACGCTGGTACGAGGAGCATGGGAAATACGATGTGGCGGCTGATCGCTTGCTCCCGTGGCTCCAGGATCAGATCGATGACTGGAGGGGTTGCGCGACGTGAAGGCAGCATTCTTCCGTACGGGCGATTTCGACTCTACGCCCGCGATCGAGCGGGCGGTCGAAGCGTGCCGCGCGCACTGCAAGCGTATCCTGATCCTCGAATGGGATCGGACCGGACAGCAGCGGAGCGACCGCTCGCTGCCGCCGGGCTGCGAATTGCGGACGTTTCGACATCCGGTGCACCCCGGTATCCTCCATACGTTGCTGATGACCATGGCGTATCAGGTCTGGCTCTTCGTGCAGCTGATACGTTTCCGTCCGCGGGTCGTCCAGCCCTTGAGCCTTGAATGTGCGATTCCCGCCGTTTGGATCAAGTTGCTTGTCGGCGCGAGGCTGATCTACGATCTCAGGGATCCAGCGGCATTGAGCTACGACTGGCACGTGGCCGTTCGACGCTGCGTCTACGTGTTCGACTGGGTCGTCATGGGGTTCGCGAACGCCTTCGTCAGCCCCGCGTCGTCCCGCAAGGGCTACGTCGGGCGCTGGGGGCGGCGCAGGGAATACTTCGTCATCCCGAACTCGACACGCGACTACGTTGGGGAACTGCCCGGGGAAGTGCCAGAGCTACCGAGGACGAGCGGTATGGTGCGCATCGCGTTGCTCGGATACATCTCGGAGGCCAGGGGGATCGGAGCCCTGCTGGATTTCTGCTCACAGCCCGGCAGCGGGGCCCAGCTCGTTGTTGCCGGGCGTGTGCGCGACCCGAGGTTACGGGAGCGCCTGGAGGAGAGTGACTCGTCTCGCTATCTCGGTTTTCTCCCGAAACGGTCTGCAGCCGCCGTGATGCGCGATTCTCACGCCGTGGCGGTCCTTTACGACCCGGACCTGCCGATCAACCGGCTGGCCGAGCCCACGAAATTCTACGAGGCGATGATGGTGGGAACACCTGTGCTCGTGAGCAGCGGCATGCACGTGGCGACGACGGTGCGGGAGCATGGCCTCGGGTACGTCATTCCGTACGGCAACCTGGACGCTCTCGCCGATGTCGTGCGTGAATTGGGGGGCGAGGCGACGAGAGATGAGTACAGGAGGCATTGCCGTGACTTCTTCATCGAGCACCTCACGCTCGACCGGCATCTCGTTCGTTACGCGGAGTTCTACGCGCGGGTCCTCGCGCCCTGAACCACACGATTGTGAGGTCGTCCCGTCGCTGACGTCAAGGTGAATCAGGGTGAAACCATGGGGTGGTCATGAGAACGTTGCTGCAGGATCTGAGAAGCGGGAAGCTGGAACTGGTCGAGGGACCGGCACCGATTGCCCTGCCCGGAACGGTGGTCGTGAATAGCCGTGTGAGCCTCGTCTCGGCAGGGACTGAGAGGATGCTCCTGGAATTCGGCCGGGCGAATCTCGCGCAGAAGGCCAGGCAGCAACCGGAGAAAGTCAAGCTCGTGCTGGAGAAGGTGCGCACGGATGGTGTGATGCCGACCTTGGAAGCCGTGCGCTCGAAGCTGGCGCAACCGATCCCGCTCGGTTACTCGAACGTCGGGGTCGTGGTCGATGTAGGTGCCGGGGTGACGGGTCTCGAGCCCGGTGATCGCGTCGTCAGCAACGGACCGCACGCCGAGGTCGTCAGGGTACCGCGCAATCTCTGTGCGCGTATTCCCGACGAGGTCCCGGACGAGACCGCCTCATTCACGGTCGTCGCAAGCATCGGCCTGCAAGGCGTGAGACTCGTGGCGCCGACTCTGGGCGAGACCGTCGTGGTGATCGGCACCGGCTTGATCGGGCTCCTCACGATCCAGATGCTCGTCGCGAACGGCTGCCGTGTTCTGGCCATCGATCTCGATCCGCGCCGCCTCAAGGCGGCACGACGGGCGGGGGCGCTGACGCTACCCGTTGCGGATGGCGTCGACCCCGAGGCGCAGATCCTCGATTTCACGAACGGCCACGGTGCCGATGCGGTGATCATCACCGCTGCGACATCCTCGAACGAGCCCGTGAGGGTGGCGGCCCGTGTGTGTCGTGTGCGTGGCCGCATCGTGCTCGTCGGCGTGTCGGGGCTGGACCTGAAGCGCGACGAGTTCTATCGCAAGGAGTTGACCTTCCAGGTGTCGTGTTCCTACGGGCCCGGGCGCTACGACCGCAACTACGAGGAGAAGGGACAGGACTACCCCATGGGGCATGTCCGATGGACGGAGCAGAGAAACTTCGAGGCCGTCCTGCGACTCATGGCCGATGGACGGGTGCGAACCGACGACCTGGTGACGCATCGTTTTACCCTCTTGGAGGCGCCGAGCGCCTACGACGTCCTCGGGGGGGAAGAGCCATCTCTCGGCATCCTGCTTCAGTATGACACGACAACGACGGAGCGGAGCAGGCGGACGATCGTGCTTGATCGCGATCGCGTTCCCGATGACACGCGCCCTGTCGTTTCCGTCATCGGGGGTGGAAATTATGCATCCCGGGTGCTGATCCCGGCGCTGAAGCAAGCGCGGGCCCAACTCCACACGCTGGCCACGACCGGTGGATCTGGAAGCAGCTTCTCCGCACACAAGGCTGGTTTCAGCCGCGTGACTTCCGACGTGGAGGAGGTGATCGCAGACCCACGCTGCAACACGGTCGTGATCGCGACACGCCACGAATCGCATGCCGGCCTTACCTGTAGGGCACTCGCCGCGGGCAAGAACGTCTTCGTCGAGAAGCCGCTCGCGATCGATCGCGTCGGACTGGAGGCGGTTCGCGAGACCCTCGCTCGAGTACGTGAGAATGAGCGGGGCCCGAGATTGATGGTGGGCTTCAATCGCCGCTTTGCGCCGCTCGTCTGCACCATGAGATCGAGATTGCAGTCCGTTCGCGGGCCACGCGTGTTCGCGTTCATGATGAATGCGGGATCCGTCCCTCCGGATCACTGGACGCAAGATCGTGACGTTGGCGGTGGCCGGATCATCGGCGAGGCGTGTCATCTGATCGATCTCATGAGGTTCCTGTGCGGAGAGCGGATAACGCGAGTGGCGGCGGCAGTGGCTTCGGGAGGGGCCCGGGGAGCGGTTCCTCCCGACACCGCGGTCATCGTCATGAGCTTTGCCGACGGGTCCTGCGGTTCCGTCCACTATCTCGCCAACGGTCACCCTGGATTCCCCAAAGAGAGGCACGAGGTATTCTGCGGTGGTCGGAGTCTTCACCTGGAGAATTTTCGCGAACTGGTCGGCTTCGGATGGGGCAAGAGGCGTCGTCAGAAGCTGCGACGGCAAGACAAGGGGCAGAACGCCTGCGTCGAGGCGTTCCTCGCGGCCATCGAAGCAGGCGAGCCTTCTCCGATCGGTCCCTCCGAACTCTGCGAGGTTGCGGAGTTCACGATCGAAGCAGCCGAGCTTCTCGAGCAGGGACGATGATCAAGAGGACGCTCTCGACGCTGTGGCGCCTTGGTCCGCGTAACGTCCTGCGCGCTGTCATCTATCGCGTCGGCATCAGGACGCGTTGGCATCCGGTCCTGCGGGTCCGAGCCGAGATCGGTGGACAGCGGTTCTTCAGGGAGCTGGAGTCCGTGGAGCCGGGCCTTCCTCCCTCGAGAGCATGGGGGGATTTTGTCTGGTATTTCGGTTGGTTTCAGCAACCGACACATGGCTCGGCACCGGACTGGTTCCTGAATCCATTCAATGGTCGGCGAGTGCCACTTCCTCTGGCTCCGTGGTGGGAGAGGGGAGAGTTCGCATACGCTGCGGGAGACATCAAGGTCATCTGGGAACCATCTCGATTCGACTGGGTCGTTTGTCTTGCGCAGGATGTTCGACGGGGTGATACCTCCGCGCTCGCGACTCTCAACGCTTGGCTGGCCGACTGGTGCCGGCGTAATCCCTGCTATCTCGGTCCGAACTGGCGCTGCGGACAGGAGGCATCCATCCGTGTCCTTCACCTCGCGCTGGCGTCTCGCCTCCTTGGTCAGCCCTTGGCGAATGCCGGTCCGGATCTCGAACGACTCATCGTTGCACATCTGGTCCGGATCGAACCAACGGTGGCCTACGCGCGTGCCCAGGACAACAACCACGGCACGTCCGAAGCGGCGGCCCTCTTCGTCGGAGGAGCATGGGCGCGCCTGTGCGGGGTCCCCGCCGGCCGGCGTTGGGAACGCCGTGGACGGCAATTGCTGGAGGAACGAATCGACCGGCTCTTCCTGGATGATGGGAGTTTCAGCCAGCATTCGGTCAACTATCATCGCCTCGTCCTCGACACCCTCTCGATCACGGAGTTGCTCCGGGCCTGGATCGGACTGCCGGCATTCAGTGATCACCTGGTGGAGAGCGCGAGGCGGGCGAATCGCTGGCTGGACTGCATGTTGGATCCCCGATCGGGAGATGCGCCGAATGTCGGAGGTAACGACGGCAGCAAGCTCATCCAGGTCGGCGAGGAGGACTATCGAGATCATCGTCTTTCCGTTCAGGTCGCGGCGCGTCTCTTCGGTGGTTGCCAGTCTCACCCGTCAAAATACAGTCTTCTCCGCTGGTTCGACTTCGACCAGGGTGCGGAACCGCAGCCGGCGACACGAAGCGAGCACTTCCCGGAAGGGGGATACGCCTGTCTGGAGTCGAAACTTTGGTGGGGGTTGCTGAAGTACCCCCGTCGTCGATTCCGCCCTCATCATTGCGACGCACTCCATCTCGACCTCTGGTATGGCAGCTTGAATCTCACCCGGGATGCCGGGACTTTCTCGTACAATGCGTCACCGGAGTGGTCGGATTACGTCGAGGGCGAGCGCGGACACAGTACCGTCGAGATGGATGGTGGCCCCCAGATGCGCCGGCTGGGGCGGTTCCTGCGGTCGGACTGGATCGAGGTGGATGAGGTCAAGTATCAGCGGACTGCCGAGGGTGGCGAGATGGCGGCGGGCTACGCCGACTGGCGGGGATGTCGCCACTGGCGCTACGTACGGATCGATCGAGCTGGTGTCCTGGTGATCGATAGGGTTCGAGGATTTCACGAGAGGGCCGTTCTGCGCTGGCGGCTCCCGCCTGCCGACTGGTGCCTGCAACGGCAGCAGGTCGCGGGCGCGGGATTTTTGTTCTCGTTGGAGACTAGTGGACAGCCCAGCAGGGTGGAAATCGTCGAGGGCTGGGAGTCCAGGTACTACATGCGTCGCACCGCTGCACCCGTTCTCGAGATCGAGGTCGGCGAGCCCGCCGAGATCGTGACCAGGATCTCCAGGACGGATGCGATGCGCAACAGTCAGGATGCATCTTGAAGATCTGCGTCGTCCATCAGTACTACCTGATGCCGGGGCAATCCGGTGGCTCGCGTTTCAACGAGATGGCCAGGCTCTGGAGCGAAGCCGGGCACGAGGTCACGGTCATCGCGGGCACGGTCGACTACAGTACGGGACGGGTTCCTGAACGGTATCGCAGACGACTTCACACCGTCGAACTGGATCGAGATGTCAAGATCGTGCGATGCTGGGTTCCCGAACTCTATGCGAGCGGATACGTGGGACGGGCGTTCGCGTTCCTGGCGTTCCAGTTCTCCGCCGCCCTGGCGACCTTTCGGCTAGCTCGCCCAGATGTCGTGATCGCGACGTCGCCGCCACTGGTCGCTATCGTGCCCGGTTGGATATGTGCACGCTGGCGTGTGCCCAGGATTCCCTGGATTTTCGAGATTCGAGACCTGTGGCCGGAGTCTGCGGTCAGTACCGGCGTGTTGCGGGAGCGATCGCTCCTTACGCGGGCCCTCTACGCACTTGAGGCGTGGGGTTATCGGACCTCGCAGCACATCACCGTCCTCACACCCGCGTTCACGGACGATATCGTCGGGCGAGGGCTCGCAGCGCGGGAGAAGATATCCCTCGTTCCCAATGGCGCCGACATCGAGGCATTTCAGCCCGGACCCCGCGAGAACAGCAAGCGTCGCGATCTCGGGTGGGGTGATCGATTCGTTGTCATCTACGCGGGCGCCCATGGGCGGGCCAACGCCCTGAGCCAGTTGATCGACGCGGCGGAGAAACTCGCGAACAGACCGGACATCCTGATCGCGTGCGTCGGAGACGGCCCGGAGCGAGCGGCACTCGATGAAGAGGTGAGGAAAAAGAGTCTCAAGAACATCGTCTTTCATGGCCCTCAATCGAAACAGGACATGCCGGCCATCGTGCAGGCTGCCGACGTGGGGGCGGCGGTGCTGCAGGCGAATGAGACCTTCAAGACGGTCTATCCCAACAAGGTGTTCGACTACATGGCCTGTGCACGCCCCACGCTGATCGCGATCGATGGCGTCGCGAGAGAACTCGTCTGCGATCGAGCGAGAGCTGGCGTGTTCGCGAGCCCAGAAGACGGAGGGGACATCGCGAGGGTGATCCGGATGCTGGCGGACGACCGCGAGGTCTGTCGTGCACTGGGCGAGCGAGGTCGCCAGTACGTTCTGCAACATCAGTCTCGCCCCGTGCTGGCGGAACGATACCTCGAGATCCTCGCCAGACTCGCGGGAGAGTCGGGTGATGGAGCGGTTCGTGACACTCGTTGACGGTCGTGTCCGGCCTCCGGCCTGTTGGATGTGCATGCAGTGTATGTGGGGCGTTCGTACCGCGGCGGGGGGATTGACGGCGCCGGCCTGATCGAAAAAGATCATGCAGAGGTGGTCCTTCTATCCGGAATCGAAACTCGCGGACTGGACACCGGCGGCATGACGATGTGCGATCCGTCGGGCCTGGAACGTGTTATCGTGGACACGCAGGGGAGTCGAAAGTGTCGCCAGCAGATCGCCTGTACCTGAGGGTCCGGCGAGCGGTCCGTGCTCAACCGGACCTGTATCGCGCGCAGCTCCGAATGTCCGGGGTGAATGTCGCCGCGTATTTCCCGGATTCTGCCTGCGATCTGCATATTGCCGGCTACGGCCGCGGTGCGAATTCCTTCACTCACGCGTGGTTGCGCCGGCTGGCGCCGGAACTCCGCATCGCGAGCCACGTCCATGCGGTGGCCACGGTCAAGCTCGCGTTCAGGTACGAGGTGCCCGTGATGCGCTGATCCGAGAGCCCCTCGCCGCGGTCTCCTCGAGCGTCGTGAAGAGGCGAAGTGTCCTGGGGGCACGAGACGTCACTTCAACTCACGATCAGTGATTACGTCGATTACTAGCGGTACATCGAGAGTGTACGGGATCGCATCGAGATTATGACTTTCACGACCGCGACCCGGTCACCGCAGTCGGTTGCGGCCCTGCTGCGGACCAGGTTCGGGCTCGACGTTTCCACGGATCCCGAACGCATCGCGATGGTGGTTGCCGAGATCAACCGAGAACGGGAGCGGGACGACCGGCCGTTGGCCGAGCGCAACATCGCGCGTCCGGACAAGGACGCGTTGAAGCAGGGCGTTCACCGCGAGATTCGCGCTCATCGACTCTACCCCGAGGCGGTGAGCTTGTACGCTCACCTGACGGGAGATCATGTGGAGTGATTCGCACGGTTCCAGGCCAGGGGCGAGATCTCCGCGGTCGTCTCGAGCAGATCGAGGACTCGATCGACGACGTTCTCATCTACATGCCGGTGGGTGGGTAGATTAACGACCCGGGCGGCGGCGGCTTCCGCCATGGGACAGCTTCCGGCCTCGTAGCCAAAGGCTGCGGGATCGCTCCCTGCCGGGTGCAGAGGGGCATTGAACCAGTCACCGAGTTCGATCCTGCTCTCGGCGGCCCGATCCAGCACGACGTCGCGGTTCTCGACAAGCAGCGGAAAGCGGAGGGCACCGCCGATGGTCTCTGGAGTTTCCGGCGGGGGAAGCCAGAGTCCGTGACCGGCGAGGCGCTTCTGGTATTCCGCGTAGATCCGGCGGCGATGGAGGATCAAATCTGGTACTGCAGCAAGGGCGTCGTCGAGGCTGTCGTGACGAGCCTTGCCGAAGAGTTGCTTGTACCCGACGGGCATGCGGGGATCAACGAGTTCCGTCGGAGATGATGAGCCCTTGATCAGTCCGCGGGCGCTCGCCCAGCGGTAGGACGCCTGGATGGGCCAGTACCAGGAGGGGCGGAACCAGGCCCGGTAGAGCAGCGAGAGCATTCCCAGGTAGGCAGAGGTCCACCGCGCGGGTTCACGAAATTCCGTCGCGACGAGGTCCCGGGCGTCCGCGAGTAACCCGGGGTCGTTGAAGCGTGCAATGCCGCCCAGTCCGGTCGTCGTCGGCTTGGACCACTGCAGGCTGCAGAACGAGGCTGCACCAAACGTGCCAACGGGCTGCTCGCCTTGCACGCTGCCCAGCGCATGCGCGCAGTCCTCGACCAGGGCGATGCCACGGTCCTGGCACAACCTGATCAGGTCACCCAGCGGCGCCACGGATCCGAAGTTGTGCTGGACGAGGATCGCGCGAGTACGCGGTGTCACACGAGCCATGGCTTGGTGCGGATCTCCCTGGAGTGTTGTCGGGTCGATGTCGTAGAACCGGGCGGTCGCGCCCGTGTAGACGACCGCAGCCGGGACGACCACGCAGGTGAACCCGGGGACAAGCACGTCGTCGCCCGGGCCAATCCCCAGAGCCCTCAGGATGGCATACAGCGCCACCCTTCCCTTGACGAAACCCAGCGTGCACGTCGGATCGCGCCACATGTCGACAGCACGTCCGACAGCACGACGTGTCTTACCGCGATCACCAGCATTCATGAGCGAACGAGTTCTTTCCGGTAGAGTCGCATGCGGACTCCATGATGCTCGAAATCACGGACGGCCCGGAAACCCACCTTGACGTAGAACGCATTGGAGCGCGGATCGGTAGCCATGGTGACCACCCAGTACGTTGCTTCGCAGTCCCAGCGAACCAGTTCGTGCTCGAGGTGACGCACGAGGCGAGAGGCGATACCTCGGCCGCGACCTTGATCTCCCACGACGATGGACAGCAACTCGGCTTTCGTCCGTGATACCGGGCGCGCTCCTGCCCCGGACGCGAAGCGACGCCACGGGTAGCGAAGAGTCTCACCGATGGACCGCCACGTGCGACCGTGCTTCGTTGCCGGCAACGCGCATACGGCCAGCATGAGGCCTCTGCGCACCAGGACGGATCGATAACAGCGACCGACGTCGGCCGTGCCGGAAACGTACCCTAGAACGCGGTCGGACTCGTCCTTAGCGACCCAGACGCCCGAGCGCGGAGCACTGGCGATGCCCCGGTACAATTGCGTGCAGAACCGTGCTCCGAGCTTGCTGAGGAAACCATCCGGGATCCCGTGACAATGGAGCGCTGCCACGTCGCGGGCTTCGCAAGGCAGCATGGGGTCGACGCGAATGTCCATCAGAGAAGTGTCCTGACGCTGCTCGCAACCTCGGCTACCTCCGCCTCACCGAGCCCCCCATGCATCGGCAAACTCACCACCC
>CAZUJZ010000045.1:0-5278 GCA_964620665.1 uncultured Desulfofustis sp.
ACCGACCAGCCTGAGGGGAACTCATTTTCATAGAAAAATCAGACTGGTTTACGACTAGTCTAAAGCAGCTCGTTAAACCTGTCAAGATGTGATGCTGAACGTCTGCAGCAGGGGCGCGACGTCGGGAGCGCCCCTTGCCTGCATGTGTGGTACGCCCGGCATGGGGGTGATCCCCTGAATGTAAAACATGATACTGTTGCGATAACAGGATCATACATACAAGCCGAAGGGTGGGTGAGGTCTTCGCGTGCGCCGGCTGGAGCGGTCAGTCAGGTTTTTTCTGGTCGGTGTCGTCCGGAGTCGACGCAGCGTCGGCTGCGGCCTGTTTTTTGCCGAACACTGCGGTGAGCAGCACGCCAATCTCGTAGAGACCGAACAGCGGAAAACAGAGCAGCCCGGTGGCCATCAAGTCGCCGGCACTGAGCAGGAAGGCGACGACGACGATGGCGGCGTAGAAATAGAGCCGTTTTTTCCGGAAATAACCGGCCTTGACGATGCCGGCCTTACCGGTCATCACCATCAGAAACGGGATCTGGAAGGCCAGGCCGAAGGCGATTATCAGCCGGGCGACAAAGGTCAGGTACAGCCCCAGTTTCGGCAGGGGTTCCAGGCCGGGGTGGGCGTAGCTCATGAAATAGACGAGCAGGCGCGGCAGCACGCTGAACAGGGCAAAAGAGGCTCCGCCGAGAAAAAGCAGGCTGGACCAGAAGACCACGGTACCGACCAGCCGCTTCTCGTTGTCGTGCAGTCCCGGCGCGATAAAGCACCAGCTCTGGTGCAGCAGAAACGGGAAGCTGGCCATCAGGCCGACCAGCACGGCCAGCTTGATGTAGGCGATGAACGCCTCCGGCAGGTTGGTGTAGACCATCTGATAGACCAGCGGGCTGGCCTCGAACAGTGGCCTGATAAAGAATTGGGCGATCTCCTCGGCAAAGAAATAGGCGACGCCGGAACAGAGAATGACGGCGATGAAGCAGCGCACCAGCCGCTTGCGAAGTTCGTCGTGATGGGGACGGAAAAAGGCGATGCTGCGTTCGAGCGTGGACATCGATCAGGAGCGCTGCGAATCGGGAGTCGACTGCCTGTCGGCCGGGTCTTCGTCGGTCGCCGCAGGCTGCTCATCGGGGACATCCTCGATGACCACTTCGCCGATTTCCTCGGTCGTCATGTTCTTGGTTGGCCGACTCGCTTCGGTATCTGCCTGGTTTCCCGGATCGGTCGGTTCACTGTCGCTTTCACCGATATCGGAGACGACGACCTCTTCGGTGCTTGCCTGCTCGCTCAGCGCCTGCTGGTGCGGATCAACGATGTCGTAATCGCCGGCAACCCCGGTCCAGCCGTCGGGGTTCGCTTCGTCGAGCTGCTGTTTCAGCGAGTTGGCTGCATCTTCGAGCTGCGGCCTGACCTCGTCGAGCGGATTGTCTTTGGCGAGGTCTTCTTTCAGGTTGTTGACGGTCTTTTTCAGCTCCATGACACCCTTGGCGATCGAGCGGGCCATTTCCGGCAACTTGTCCGGGCCGACGACGATCAGCGCGAGCGCCATGATCAATATCAATTCTGGCAATCCAATGCCGAACATAAGACTTCTTCACCGTATCGGGCGTGTTGCTGGCACCACCCATTGATCTTCTTCCGTCCTGCCATCAAGACGGCTTGTTGCCTCGCGTTTCCGCAAGTACGAGATGAAATCTAACAGAACGTTCGCCAGAAATCGACTGCTAATCAGAAATCGATTGGAAATTGGTCGGCGCCGATCGATCGGGGGTCGACGGGCGCTGCCTAACGTGCTAGATTTTTATGGGAAAAGCGAATAAAATTGATAGATTGACTTTGTTTGCGTGGTTGACTATAATTACCAGGTTTTACTTCTGATAATCCGTGCGGTTTCCGTCGTTCGGCGGGAACCGACATGTTTTTCCGAGGAGGAGATACCAGATGTCCAGTGTTGTCGTAGTCGGCAGTCAGTGGGGAGATGAAGGTAAAGGGAAGATCGTCGACCTGTTGACCCGCTATGCCGATTGTGTTGTCAGGTTTCAGGGAGGCAACAATGCCGGTCACACCCTGGTGGTGAACGGCCGGAAGTATATCTTTCACATCATCCCGTCCGGCATTCTCTATCAGGACAAAATGTGCATGATCGGCAACGGGGTGATCATCGACCCGGAGATCCTGCTCTCCGAGATCAAAAGCCTGGAAGACAAGGGACTGCCGGTGACCCCGGAACGGTTGATGATCAGCGAGAACGCCCACCTGATCATCGATTACCACAAGCGACTCGATCAGGCCCAGGAGGCGGCCCTTTCGGCAGGCAAACGGATCGGCACCACCGGCCGGGGAATCGGGCCGTGTTACGCCGACAAGACATCGAGAACGGGGATCAAGATCGGCGAGTTGCTTGACGAATCCTTGCTGCGCGAGAAGCTGCAGGCCAATATCGATGAAAAGAACTTCCTGCTGACCAAGCGTTTCGGGGCGGACCCCGTCTCGTTTGATGCGGTGCTGGCCGACCTGCTCGCATTCGGCGAGAAGCTGGCGCCCTATCTCGACAACGTGTCGGTCGCCCTCGACACCGCGCGCAAGCAGGGCCGGAACATCCTCTTCGAAGGCGCGCAGGGCACCCAGCTGGACATCGATCACGGCACCTATCCCTTTGTTACCTCGTCCAATACGGTGGCCGGCAACGCCTGTAACGGCGCTGGTTTCGGCCCGACGCACATCGATTCGGTGATCGGTATTCTCAAGGCCTACACGACACGGGTCGGCGAGGGGCCGTTTCCGACCGAACTGCATGACCAGGTCGGCGACGCGCTGCAACAGAAAGGCGGGGAGTTCGGCGCGACCACCGGCAGGCGGCGGCGCTGCGGCTGGCTCGACGGTGTCGTCGCCGGCGATGCGGTACGCCTCAACGGGCTGACCGGGCTGGCCCTGACCAAGCTCGACGTGCTCAGCGGCCAGCAAGTGCTCAAGATCGCCACCTCGTATCGGCTCGGCAAAGTGATCGTGCAGGCCATGCCGGCCAATATCCGGCAGGCCTCTCAGGTCGAGCCGGTCTATGAGGAGATGCCGGGGTGGCAGCGCGAACTCGACGCGGTTCGTTCCTATGGCGATCTGCCCACCGAGGCCCGTGATTATATCAAGAGGATCGAGGATATTACCGGTGTCGAGGCGGTTATCGTCTCGGTCGGTCCGGACCGGGAAGAAACATTGTTGTTGAAAAATCCGTTTGAACAAAAAACGGCACCGCCGGTTTCGTTGTAACCGGTGGCGCATCTTTCATTGAGATAAGGGAAACGAGAACACATGGCACGAATAACAGTAGAAGATTGTTTGGAGCAAGTTGGTGACGGACAGCGGTTCGGTCTGATTCACCTGGCGATCCAGCGGATCAAGCAGCATCGCCAGGGAGAGCCGTACCTCGTCGAAGGCAAAAACAAAGAGGTGGTGATGTCTCTGCGCGAGATCGCGGCCGGTCTGGTGACTCCGGAAAACATCAATGACCTGCCCTCGGCCGATCTGAAAATACAGGCGTTGCCGGAACATCAACAGGAGATAGAGGCTGAGCTGTAAGCCTGTTTTTGGTATGCCACGAGATTATTACGAAATACTTGGTGTCAGCACCTCGGCGGGAGCTTCCGAGATCAAGAAAGCGTACCGGAAGCTGGCCATGAAATATCACCCGGACCGCAACCCCGGCGACCTGGAAGCGGAAAATGCCTTCAAGGAGTGTACCGAGGCGTACGAGGTGCTCAGCGACGACCAGAAGCGGCAGATTTATGACACCTACGGTCACGAAGGGCTGCAGAACAGCGGCTACCGCGGCCCCGGCAACTTCGAGGATGTCTTCTCCAGCTTCAGTGATATTTTCGGAGACCTGTTCGGCTTTGGCTCGGCACGGAGCCAGGCCCGGCGCAACGGCCCGGTGGCCGGCAACGATCTGCGCTATGACCTGCGGATTTCTTTCATGGACGCGGTGCACGGTATTACCCGGGAAGTGGATATCACCAAGCGCGATACCTGCTGGACCTGCGAGGGGTCCGGCTGCCGGCCAGGGCACCAGCGGCAGACCTGCCCGTCGTGTAACGGGCGGGGCCAGGTGATCCGTTCCCAGGGGTTTTTTCAGGTCAGCTCCACGTGTCCGCAGTGTCGCGGCGAAGGTTCGCTGATCACCCATCCCTGTGAGGATTGTCGCGGCAGCGGGCTGGTGGCAAAGACCAAGAAGGTGTCGATCAAGATCCCTGCCGGGGTCGATACCGGGGCCCGGATGCGGCTGCGCGGAGAGGGAGAAGGCGGGCGCCTGGGTGGACCGGCCGGCGATCTCTATGTGATCATCGAGGTCGAGCCCCACGAATTTTTCCGCCGTGACGGTGACGATATCCACTGCCGGCTGCCGGTGGCCATGGTCGACGCCGCCCTCGGTACGAAGACCGAGGTGGTGACCATCTACGGCAAGAAGAAATTGACCATCCCCGAAGGAGCTCAGTCCGGAACGGTCTTCACGCTTCGCGGCCAGGGGGTGGAGAGTCTGCGCGGTCACGGCCGGGGCGATATGTACGTCGAGTTGCTGGTAATGACCCCCACCAACCTCTGTGAAGAACAGAAGAACGTGCTTCGCGAATTCGATAAGTTATGCGAAAAGCACGGTCAGAAGGATGACGGAGAGGGATTCTTTTCCCGGTTGGTGAACGAGGTCATGGGCAGGAATCACTAACAGGAGCATCTCAGGTGAGTGACCAATCGAAATTGACCCATTTCGACAGTGACGGCAACGCCATCATGGTCGATATTTCCGGAAAGTCCGTGACCGGTCGAACGGCGATCGCGGCCGGTGAGATCACCATGAATCGGCAGGCCTTCGAGATGGTGCGCAGCGGCACGATGACCAAAGGTGATGTCCTCGGCGTGGCGCGGCTGGCCGGCATCATGGCGGCCAAAAAAGTGGATGAACTGATTCCGCTGACCCATCCGCTGCTGATCGATGCGGTCACTGTCGATTTTGCTTTCGATTCAGAGCGCTGTGCGGTTATCATCGAAGCAAGCGTGAGCATCAGCGGGAGAACAGGCGTAGAGATGGAGGCCCTGACCGCGGTTTCGCTGGCGGCGTTGACCGTCTATGATATGTGCAAAGCCGTCGACAAGAGTATGGTGATCGGCGCCATTCGCCTGCTCAGCAAGACCGGCGGCAAGAGCGGGACGTTTCGGCGGGAGTAACCCAAGAAGATCGTCAGAGCAGCAGGCCAGGTGTTATAAACGAAGGAGATGAATCGGATGGAGAAAGAGT
>CAZUJZ010000045.1:5378-17078 GCA_964620665.1 uncultured Desulfofustis sp.
AGAGCAGCAGGCCAGGTGTTATAAACGAAGGAGATGAATCGGATGGAGAAAGAGTTACTGGAGAAATTCCGCAAGCAACTCACTGAAAAACGCAAGGATATCCTCGAAGAAGCGAACCGGACCCTGGCCGATATGACCGACCAGAGTTCCAACGTGCCGGATCCCAACGATCGGGCCTCAATCGAATCGGATCGCAGTTTCGAGCTGCGTATCAGGGATCGCGAGCGACGGCTGCTGAGCAAGATCGACGAGGCGCTCGCCCGCATCGAAGACGGTGAATATGGGATTTGCGAAGAGTGCGGCTGCGACATCAATGTCAAGCGGCTGGAGGCCCGGCCGGTGACCACCTTGTGTATCGATTGTAAAACACTTCAGGAGCAGAAGGAGCGCTCCCAGGGTCAGTAGACACGATGCCGGAATTGCGCAAAGATCCGGTTCTCGGCCGATGGATCATCATCGCCAAGGAACGCCGTAAACGGCCGACCGATTTTTTGGTGGAAGCGCCGCAGGTACTCGGTGGGTTTTGCCCGCTTTGCCCCGGCAACGAAGATTTTACGCCGCCGGAGGTGCTGGCCTACCGCGGCGGCTGTCAATCCCGGTCCAACCAACCGGACTGGCAGGTCCGGGTGGTGCCGAACAAGTACCCGGCCTTGATCATCGAGGGCGAACTCGGCAAGGCGGCGGAAGGGCTCTACGACCGGATGAACGGTATCGGCGCCCACGAGGTGATCATTGAATCGCCGGGACACAACGACCAGTTGTGGAATCAGCCCGTCGAGCACATCGCGCTGGTGCTGCGCGTCTATCGCGATCGTCTGCTCGACCTGCAGAAGGATTCGCGGTTCCGTTATGTGATGATTTTCAAGAATTACGGCAAGGCGGCCGGGGCCTCGCTGGAACATTCCCATTCCCAATTGATCGCCCTGCCGGTCCTGCCGCGTATGATCACCAACGAGTTGGACGGGGGGAAATCCTATTATCGTTACAAGGATCGCTGCCTGTTCTGCGATATCATCTATCAGGAAATCGAGCAGGATGTCAGGGTGGTCTGCCAGAACGAGTCGTTCATAACCATTTCACCCTTTGCTCCCCGCACGCCGTTTGAAATGTGGGTATTGCCGAAGCGGCACACCTCCGGCTATTGCCATGAAGATGATGGGGAATTGCTCAGGCTGGCCAGAATCCTGTCGGAAACCCTGCGCCGGCTTGACGCCTGCATTCCAAATGTCCCGTACAACTTCGTGCTGCACACCCAGCCGCTTCGCTCGGGTGAGCTGGAGCATTTCCACTGGCATTTTGAAATCGTGCCGAAGTTGACCTCGATTGCCGGCTTTGAATGGGGGTCGGGATTTTACATCAACCCGATGCCGCCGGAAGAGGCAACCCAGTATTTACGTGAATCTCTGGATAGCTGAAGGAGGTCATCATGAAGAAAATACTGATCGTCGACGACGATGAGTCGATCCAATTGCTCTATCAAGAGGAATTCAAGGAAGAAGGCTACGAGGTGATCGAGGCGCTCAACGGTGAGAGCGCCCTGGAGCAGTTCAAGCAGGCGCCGCCCGACCTGGTGGTGCTCGACATCCAGATGCCGGGTCTCAACGGCATCGAGGTGCTGCGGCAGATGAAGATGCTCAACGCGGCCATTCCGGTGATTATCAACAGCGCCTACAACGAGTATAAACAGGATCTGGGCGCCTGGGCCTCGGAAGAATATGTGGTCAAATCATCGGATATGACCGAGTTGAAGGAAGCCGTTCGCCGGCTGGTCGGCTAAACCGGCAACCGGGTTGCCGCCGCTTGGCTCCGCATCGATCATGAAAGATATCCAGAGCCAGCAGGATTATCGGTGTATCGATATCAAGAAGGTCGGCGTCAAGACCGTCACCTACCCGATAACGGTCCTGGATAAAGCGCAGAGCCGGCAGAAGACCATCGCCACCATCAACATGTACGTGAACCTGCCGCACCACTTCAAGGGCACGCACATGAGCCGTTTTATCGAGATTCTCAACTGCTTCCACGGCAAGATAGATATCAAGAATTTCCGGCAGATTCTTGAAGAAATGAAACGCCGGCTGGATGCGGAAGCCGCTCACATGGAGATGTTTTTCCCGTTCTTCCTGCGGCGCAACGATGATCAGGATGCGTTGCGGATCAGCAGGTATGAATGCACCATGAGCTGTTTCCTGGGTGATGAAGATGACCTGCGGATCGATCTTTCCGTGCCCATTGCCTACCCGCAGACCGACGAGGGAACCGCCGAGCGGGGCGGGCTCTGGGGGACGGCGCGGGTCAGTGTGCGATTCAAGCGGTTCATGTGGCTTGAAGACCTGATCGATATCATCGAGGCGACCATTAAAGCGGAAATGATTCTGCACCGGCAGCGTACCGACGATCCGGGGCAGCCGATGGAGACCCTGCTCGAACGGCTCGACCGGCGACTGGCCGCGCTCACGGAATTGCGGTGGTACGAAATTACCGTCGAAAACCTGTCACAGGGGTATTCGTTATTTGCACTGACGAGCGGCCCCGATCTGCTGCCGAATACGGCGGCGTAACGCGATCACCTTTTGCAGAAGGCCATCATGAAGGATTTATTGTTTGAGATCGGCACCGAGGAGCTGCCGGCCGGTTTTCTCGCTCCGGCCATGGATCAGCTTGCCTCGTTATTTCGCACGAAGGCGGAAAAGCTCAAGCTCGTCTTTACCGGTCTGCGGACCTACAGCACCCCGCGCCGGCTCGCCCTGATCGTCGACCAGCTTGCCGAACGTCAGGAAGACAGCCGGGAAGAGCTGCTCGGCCCGTCCAAACAAGCGGCCTTCGACGACCAGGGTAATCCGACCCGCGCCGCCGAGGGTTTTGCCCGGTCAAAGGGGGTAACGGTCGATCAGCTCAGTCTGGTCGCCACTGAGAAAGGTGAATATTTACAGTTGGTTCGACAGGTTGCAGGCGTTGCCACGGAAGCGTTGCTGCCGGAGCTGCTCAAGGAGATCCTGGTCGAGTTGTCTTTTGCCAAGTCGATGAAATGGGGCAGTAACCAGCTCACTTTTGCTCGCCCGATCCAATGGCTGCTCGCCAGATTCGGCGAGGATACGGTGGTTTTCGAGCATGAAGGGATCGTCAGTGCAGATCGGAGCCGTGGGCACCGGTTTCTTGCCCCCGGCGATTTTCCTGTCGCAACCGCTGCCGACTATGAACAGGCCCTGGAAGAGCGTTTCGTTCTCGCCGGAGTCGAGCGTCGCCGGCAGCGGGTGCTCGATGAAATCAAGACCGCCGTCGCCGATGCCGACTTTGGGGGCGGTGCCGAGGTGGCCGTTGATCAGGGACTGCTCGACACGGTGACCAATCTGGTCGAAGTGCCGTTCGGGGTGTGCGGTCGCTTTGCCGAAAAATTTCTGCAGATCCCGGCAGAAGTGCTGATCACGTCGATGCGCGAACACCAGAAATATTTCCCGGTGGTCGATCGCGACGGCTCGCTGCTGCCCGGCTTCGTGGCGGTCAACAACACCCGGGTACGGCAGATCGAGGTGACCAGGACCGGTCATGAGCGGGTCTTGCGGGCGCGGCTGGAAGATGCCTTTTTCTTCTTCGAGTCGGACAAGAAAGTCAGGCTCGCCGAGCGTCTCGATGCTCTGTCCGGTATTATCTTCCAGGCCCGGCTTGGCTCGATGCGCGACAAGGTCGATCGCGTCGTCAAGCTGACCCGATTGCTGGCCGATACGCTCGAACCGGCCATTGTCGACGATGCCTGCCGGGCCGCTCTGCTCTGCAAGGCGGATCTGACGAGCAACATGGTCGGGGAGTTCCCGTCCCTGCAAGGAGCCATGGGCAGCGCCTATGCCGCCCATGACGGAGAGCCGGAAAACGTCGTGCTGGCCATCCGGGAACACTACCTGCCGCTGCGGGCCGGATCAGCGCTGCCGGCCACTTCCGCGGGGGCTCTGGTTGGGCTTGCCGACCGGATCGATACCATTGCCGGCTGTTTCGGTATCGGTCAGACACCGACCGGTACCACCGATCCGTTCGGCTTGCGTCGTCTGGCCCTGGCCGTTATCCATATCATCGAGCAGCATCGCTATGCCGTGTCTTTGTCAGATCTGTTCTCCAAGGCCCTGGCACTCTATGGCGACAGGGTTGCCGGCGGAGCTGAGACGGTCGAGCAGATCATGCTCTTTGTCAAGGGCCGGTTCGTCAATGACTGCACAGCCAGGGGCCTGGATAACAGAGCCGTCGAGGCGGCCAGTTCGGTCGAGTGTGATGATGTCAACGACTGTCTGCAGCGGATCGAAGCCTTGAGTGCGATCAGGCGACAGGAGTCGTTCGAGGTGCTGGCCGGCTCGTTCAAGCGGATCAGAAACATCATCAAGGACCATCGGGAAACGGCGGTCGACAGTTCACTGCTGACCGAACCGGCCGAGCAGGAATTGTATGTCGTGTATCACCGTTTGCAGGATGCCGGTGACGAGCGTCTGCCGCGCCGGGATTACCTCGGGTTTCTCGAAGAGATGCTGGCCCTCAAGGAGCCGGTCGATCGGTTTTTCGACGACGTGATGGTCATGGCCGATGATGAGGCGGTCAGGACCAACCGGCTCAACCTGCTGACCGGTATCGGCACACTGATCCTGGCGGTCGGAGATATTTCCCGGATGCACGGCGGTTCATAAACCTGTCCTCCGTTCTTTCCCCCATGGCCGGAGAATCACAACGGAAAAAAATGAATTCCACCGTCGCGGCCGGTAGGGCTGGCAGGGAAAATCGTTTTTTTAACTGACGATAGGACGGGTTGTAACGCAAGAAACAAAAAAGGCTGCTCCGAATGGAGCAGCCTTTTTTTGTGCGATCAAACCTCAGCCGGTGATACGCAGCACCGTACCGGCGGTTTTATTGATGGCAGGGCTTGCAGCCTTTGAAGACCTCGGCCAGGGCCGGGTTCTCTTTCTCGGCTTCTTTGTGGCAGTCCCTGCAGAGTGTATGAGCTGCTGCTTTATAGGTGGCGACTTCTTTGGGCAGGCCCTCAACGCCTGAATTATGGCAGGATTCGCACTTGGCAATCTCCATCCCTTCGGTGTAGGGAACCTGCTTGCCGTCTTCGGCGCCGTGGTGGCAATCGCCGCAGGCGGCAAATTCCTGATGCTTGGCGTGCGGAAAGACCGAGGGTTTCGGCTTTTTCGCCTTGTCGATTTCGGCTTGAAGGATCATGTCCGCCGGTGGATCCCCGGCGATGACGATGCCGGCAAAACCCAGAACCGCGACGGCACAGACACAGAGCAACAATTTCTTCATCATGATGACCACTCCTTTCTTGAATTAATTTCCTGCCAATAGAACTGAACGGTGCTTTACCTTACCGTCTTATACCGGGTTATCGGGCGTATGTCAAGAACCTCTCCGGGAAATCTTGAACGTTAATAAGTTGTATTTTCATATAAAAAGACAATTTCATGCGTAACTGTGCAGTCCGGAGAGCAGGAAGTTGACACCGTAGTAGGTAAACATGACGGCGAGAAATCCGAGCAGAGACAACCAAGCAATCGCCTTGCCGCTGATGCCACGGGTATAGCGGATGTGCAGCGTGAACGCGTAGACGAACCAGGTGATCAGCGACCAGGTTTCCTTCGGGTCCCAGCTCCAATACGTGCCCCAGGCGGAGTTGGCCCAGACCGCGCCGGTGATGATGCCGGCACTGAGCCAGATAAAACCGAAAATCAAGCACTTGTGGATAACATCGTCGATTGTCTGCAGGGACGGGAGCAGGCCCGCCTCCCGTTTCCCGCCGTTTCCGCCGGCGGCTTTGATCAGGTACATAATGGCCAGAGCGGCGGCAATGGCAAAGGCGGCATAACCGACGAAGCAGGTCACCACATGGGCGATCAGCCAGTTCGATTGCAGGGCCGGAACGAGCGGATTGATGCCTTTGTCGATCGGGGCGAACGAGGCGTAGGCCATGGCCAGAAACGCCAGCGGAACCGCAAAGGCGCCGATCGCTCGGGACTTGAATTTCCACTCGATGCCCAGGTAGAGCACGATGATCATCCAGGCGAAAAAGACCACCGATTCGTACATGTTGGACAGCGGCGCATGGCCGATGCCCATTTGGTACGATTCGATCCAGCGCAGGATGATGCCCGCGGTCTGAACGAGCAGGGCCAGGGCGGTAAAAACCGTAGCGATGACACCGAGTCGCGTGCTGCGAAAAACGAGCAGGGCGACGTAGAGACCAGAGGCGAACAGGTAGGTGAAGGTGGTGATACCGAGAAGCTGAGAACTGTCCATGACACTACTCCATCTGCAAATAATCGAATTGTCGAGCGTCCTCGCCGTCTAGGCGTGCTGCTCCGATTTGAGTGCCTGCTCGAGTTCCTGCATGGTTCGGGCGAAACCGGGCCGGTTTTTGTTGGCCGATCCGGCCAGTAGCACGGTTGCGCCCTTGTCGGCAGTGGAAACGAGCACCCATAGACGTCGGTGGGAGGTGAAAAAAGCGATGTAAAGACCAATCAGCATCAGCGAGCAGCCGGCATAGACCCACCAGACGCCGGGATCCTTGGCCACCTGCAGGCCGGTCGCATGCATCTGCCGGGCCCCGACCACGTAGCTGCGCTCACCCAGTTGAATTTCGGCGGTGTCGGCTTTGTCCAGCCAGACGGTGACCGGGGGAGTCCGGTCGTCGCTGATCCAGAGTTTGGAGCTGACGACGGACTGTCCCATGGCCCTGGCGTTGATGACACCGAACCGCAGCCCTTCGTCCGGCCACCGTTCCTGTTTTTGGAAGTCGACGATAAAGGACTCGCGACGATCGGCCGCACTGTCTTCGATGGTGATCAAAAAATCTTGAAATGATTGATAACTGGATTGGTAGAAGGTAATGCCCCGATATTTCAGCGGATGGTTAACTCGGATTTCACGGGTCAGTACCTCCCGATCATCTTCGATAACGGTCAGGCTGGAGACGTAGTCTTTCGGCGTTCCGTTGGGGTAAAAATCGACGAAAAAGCTGTTGCAGCGCACACTGAAGCCGAGGTCTTTGAAAGACTGGCTGCCGAACAGCGCGACCCGGTCACGCTCCATTGTTTCCGGGATGACCATGCTTCCTTTGAACCCGCCGATGGCGCCGATGACGCCGCCGAAGAAGATGATCAGAATGGAGGCGTGGACGATATAGACGCCGGTTCGTGTCCAGGCCCCTTTCTGACTGAACAGCAATGCCTCGCCGTCCTCGGTCTTGCGGCTCGGTTTCCAGCCGCCACTGCGCAACCGGTCGGCGAGTCGGTCAGCGGTGGTGTTCACGTCGGTGGCGACCTGCCAACTGGTACTGGTCGACATCGTCGCCAACCGATCGGTCGGCCGGGCCAGGCCGTCGGCGGTGATCTGTTTCCAGGCCGCCGGAAACCGGTCGAGACTGCAGATGATCAGATTCAAGCTGAGCAGGGCGAGCAGGCTGGTGAACCACCAGCTATTGTACATATCCGGGATGTCGAGCACATAAAAGAGCCGAGCCATCTGCTCGCCGTACTCGGCGGCGTAGAATTCAGGCGGTTTCTTCTGCGGGATGACGGTTCCGATGATCGACGTGACGGCGAGCAATGAAATCGTGACCAGGGCCAGCTTAACCGAGGCAAAAAATTGCCAGATTGAGTTATGTTTTTGCATTGATTGGAGAAAATCGAATAGTTAAAGGCGATATGGATCCTTTTCCCGGGCGCCGCAACCAACGGTTGACTACGACATATGACGACCTGCTGAACCGCGAAAACGAAGATCCAATTAACCAGTTTTCTCCCTGATTGAAAAGCAGATTCTTAAATAGAAGGCAAAAATCACGACGTTATCGGCTGGTGTTGTACCGGTCCGCACTTGACCGTGGTTGTCTGTCGACGCGAGACTGCTGTAGCGCCGATGATGCATGTGGCTCCTTATATCCGTGAGCGATGCTGTTCGCAGTAGACCAGGCGTTGCTGATCGGTGAGTGCCAGAAACGAGTTGACTTCACTGCGCATCTCATCGAGGTCGGTGGCCAGGGAGCCGTGCACCTGGATCACGTTGTTGGCATGATCGCAGGTCAGATAGGTCGGTGATGGGCGCAACCGCTCGAGCAGCAATGCCAGCTCCTGGACGGTGCCTTCGGCGCTTTGGGGGGTAAAGGAGCCGTCCTCAACCTGCTGCAGGAGCGGACAACCCGGGCGGCCGTCAACGGGGTCGGGCGCGAAGAGCCAGAGCCGCCTGATCCTGACAAAATCAGGTTGCAACTCGTTGATCAACTCGGCCGTGGCGATCATGTGTTCACGCCAGCGCTCCGTTCCGCCAAGGCCAAGCAAGACGTAAAAGGATTGTTCGATACCGGCTGCCCGCAGCCAACCGGACACCTCGCGTACCATGTCCGGTGACTGTCCTTTGCGTTGGAACCGCAGAACCTCCGCGTCGCCTGACTCGAGGCCGAGGTGAATCCGGGTCAGTCCCCGGGCGGCCAAGTCTTCGATGGTCTGCCGGCCGCATTTTCTCAGGGTCGATACCCGGGCGTAACTGGTTACTTTTTTGACCGGAAAGCGCTCGTAGAGCAGCTCGATCACCCGGCCGACCAACTCGCTGCCGCCATGCAGCGGATCGGCGTCACCGAGAAAGAATTCCTCCGCGCGCGGCCGGCGGCTGTGCATAATGTCGATGTCTCCGGCGATCTCCTCGAAACTGCGAACCGAGAAAGAGGGCTGGCCGAGGTGCGGGTAGATACCGCAGAAACGGCAGCGGTTCCAATTGCAGCCCCGGGTAACGCGAATCAAGGTGCTTTGCCACTCGCTTGGCGGACGAATAACCGGCTGCTCGAGCGGTCTGTCGGGTCTTCTGTTCATCGGTTGCGGATTCTTTTTATGGTTGTTTGCAACATGTCGGCCCTCGCCCTCCGGCGGCGCCGGCGCTGGGTACGATTCTCTGGATTATTGTAATCCTTCCCGGTCAAAGAGCAACCGAGGATAAAAATCTTGAAAAAGATGAGTGAACGAGGTAAAAGGATTCTTTTGGGTTTTTCACTTCGGCAGATACAAGTACAGCGTTGCGGCGCCAGACCGTCAATCGGCCTGACGGCGACGACAGGAGATATCAGGAGATCGATCATGGCTAAAGTATGCGAAATTTGCGGCAAAGGACCGGTTACCGGAAACAATGTTTCCCACGCCAACAACAGGACCCGACGGCGTTGGCTGCCGAACCTGAAACGAGTGCGCATGGTGACCGATACCGGGGGTGTTCGTCGAACCCGCGTCTGCACCCGCTGCATTCGTTCCGGTGCAGTGGTCAAGCCCGCGGTGTGATTGGCAGTTGGTCGCTCCGCCGGTCTGTACCGGAAGATCCGGTAAGGCGCCGGCGGTACCGGTTGTATACTCGATTCAGTGAGGGAATCGATGTCTGAAGATACCATGGAATTTCTCTCTTACGATGAGGCCCTGAAGATCGTGGCCGCCATTCAGGAGGAGGAAGACATCCACAACGAGGACCGCCGGGTTCTGACGGTCTATAATTATGAAGACCGGGAAATCTGCTGGTTTGATTTCGACGAGGTGATGGAGGCGGTCGGCGAGGTTCCGGCCGGCGAACGTAAACAATCCGTTCAGGACTACGTTCTCAAACGCATTCCTACCTGGGCCCTGGACATCTGATCTCATTGCCCCACCCTCGGCATCCGCGTGGTGCCGGCATCTGTCCGGCGCCCTGGCTCTCCCACGCTACGCGTGTTCTTTTTCTTCTTTCTTCTCGATAACCGGCCTGTTGTCCCCACCCCTCGCAGTGGCGTCCGGACGTAGCGGTGGCCCTGGTGCGGTGTACCATGGCCCCGAAAACAGCGATTTGATCAGGACGATCAGCAACCAGAGGGTGGCGATCGGGATAACGATCACCTGCAGGATGAAGAGCGACACGTAGAGGGTGGTCAGTACCAGCAGCGCGTTGACGATGTCGTCGCTGCTTTCGGAGATGCGCCGGTACAGGTTACGGGCGCCTTCCATCTTCTCCCTGGCCGATGTGGTAAACGAAGAGAAGATCCCGTTTTCCTCCGGGCTGTCGAACCCACCGATGACCTGTTGTTCGGCGGAAAGTGCGGAGAGCTGCGTCTTGGCGGCGATCATGTCGTCTTTGATCAGGGAGTGGTAGAAGGTATCGTTGATCAGAGAAGAGAGCGGCAGCAACAGCCGCAAGGCGATCAGCACGGCCCCGAACTTCAAGAGTAACTCGGTCAGGGGCATCCTCCGGGCGCCTCTCAGCCAGAGCGGGATGATGAGCAGCAGGGTGACAAGGGCCAGCAGGGCCGGCGGCGCCTGTTGACCGATTTCCATGATCAGTTTTTGCAGACCGAGGGAAACGAGCGCGGTGACCAGGACCAGCGACAGGCGCTCGGTCAGATCGTCGATCGGGTCGAGAACCTGGCCGGCGGCGATGCTCAGGCCGACACCGGCCGGAGAGATCTCCAACGCGGATTCCTTGAGGACCGAGACAACGGCATTGACCCCGCGCACCGTCGCATAGGCCAGCGCCGCGTCGGTGGTGGTGTCACGGAAGTAGCGGTCGGCTTGTTCGTCAAGGTAGGGAATGGTGCGGTCGACCGCGCCGGCGAGCAGCAGGGCGACCAGACAGAGCAAACCGGTGAGCAGCAGTTTCCTGGACATGGCGATCCGCGGTGGAAGGTGAATGTGCTGGGATCATACAACACCACCGGAGAGATGGCAACGACACGACGTCGATGCCGCTCCCGTCATGCCGCCGGGCGGGGCAGAACGGGAGCGGGCGGGGCAGGCCGAAGGGAAGGTCGTCAGCGCGGCTGCGGCCGTCTAGAATCGTCGTCCGCCGACCCAGTGCTGGCCGCCGCGGTGTCTACCGCGGTCGCCGCGCATGTTCACCTGCCCGGACGGGTCGGAAACCAGTTCCCAACCATGTTCGGTACGGCAGACCGTGCCGTAGATCTTTTTTGCTCTGCCGTTCACCGTCCCGAGAATTTCCGCTTCACGGCAGCGCGGCTCCCGAGTGTAACGTTCTTCGACGATCGGGTAGTAGTGATGATTCTCGGTGACGTATCTGTTTTTGTAGACCACCCGCTGCGGCGGCGGATAATGCTTGACGATCCGCTGCTGCCGATGAATGACCGGCTGCGGTGAGTGGTAGCCGACCTGGCGGTGATAGCCGCCGCCTTTATCTATCTCGTTGCCGATCACATAGCCGAGCAGGCTGCCGACGGCCGTACCGATCAGCGTGGCCTCGGTGTTTCTGCCGATGGCCTGGCCGGCGATGGCGCCGCCGCCGGCACCGAAGATCAGACCGTTGATGCCATTGTTGTGATCCGCCCGGGCACTCAATGGTCCGGCAAGGGATACCATCAGGATGGTTGCTCCAAGAATGAGTTTTTTCATGACCGTCCTCCGTTGTTTGTTTTAGGTGGTTGGTGCTGCTGTTGTCTTTTATGTAAGCTGTTTTCGGAGGGAACGGTAGCGGACATGGGGCGATGTCGGGCCCGACATCGCCCGGCGTCGGGCGTTTTTGGGCATTTCGGACGTCCGGCAGGGTTGCCCGGTGTTGCGTGGTGTAGCGTTGCCCGGAGGGAGCGTTTCTGGTATAAAGCCCATGACTGGAGTCATGACGAACAATTAAAATCGGCGTTTTGGTCGGAAGGGCTGACCGGTCCTGCCTCCGGTTGCTGCGCTGCGGCCTGATCGGCTGGCCTCC
>CAZUJZ010000046.1:0-16874 GCA_964620665.1 uncultured Desulfofustis sp.
GCAGCTTCCGGCAGAACCGACCAGCCCCGGGGAGCTCATTTTCATATAAAAAAAAATTGGTCGACCGTGACGGTGATCTACGGTTCGTTCTGATCTCCAGTCAGAGGAGTTAAAGGACAAACCAAGGCATGCTACCACGAATCAACGGGACCCGCACCACCTTCGCATGGTTGGTTTACGTTCTCGTTGTGCGGCTGTTCCCCTGCTGCCGGTCGGTGGCTCCTCGGCAATGGTCAGCCGGTCGGGGGCTGGGTCCACGACTCCAGGTCGAGATCCTCTCGGAAATAGCTGATTCCCTCATGATTGGTCAGGTCGAGATGAATCGGGGTTACCGAGACGTAACCGTTATGCACCGCGTCCACGTCGGTGTCTTTACCCGCATCGAGCAACGGTGTGCCGCCGCCGATCCAGAAGCGAACGCGGCCCCAGGGATCATGCACCTCCTGGACCGCCTGTTGCCAGATACGACGTCCCTGCCGGGTAACTCTCAGCCCTTTGATCGGCTGTTGCTGGGGGATATTGACGTTCATCAGGGTGTCGGCCGGCAGGCCGTAGTCCAGGATCCGGCCGGCCAGGTCACGGACGATCGGGCCGGCGACGGAAAAAGAAAAGGGCGGTGTGCCGACCAGGGAGACGGCCATGGACGGTACCGAATACATGGTTCCTTCGATGGCGGCGGAAACCGTACCGGAGTAGGAGATATCATCGCCGATATTTGCACCGTTATTGATCCCGGAGACGAGCAGGTCCGGAGGAGTGTCGAGAACTTTGCTCAGCGCGATGGCCACGCAGTCGGTCGGGGTACCGTCCAGAGCGAACACGTCTTCGGCGCGTCGGGTCAGACACAGGGGGCGGTTCATGGTCAAGGCATGGGCAATGGCGGAGTTGTCCCGGTCCGGGGCTACCGTCACGACCCGGCCGAGGGGAGCCAGTGCTTTCTGCAGGACTTCCAAACCGGGACTGTGGATGCCATCGTCATTGGTTATCAGGATGGTCGTCATTACATCTCCTTTCATGTCCAGCAGCTATCTGCTCGGCGATGTGCCAGAAGGTTTGCACGGTCGGCAGCCGTTTTCCGGTCTTGGTGGTGCAGGCACCGACGGTAAAGGGTTTGAGTGGTGGCTCGACATCGAGCACGGCAATGCGGTGCTGCAGGGGGCTGTTTTCCAGGACGAGACGGGGAACGACGCCGATGCCGCAGCCCATTGCGACCATTGCGATCAGCGCCTCGTTGCCGGCAACGGAGGTATAGACCGTCGGGGTGATACCTTTTTCATCAAACCAGCGCTCGCAGCGCTCCCGGCTCAGCCCCCGTTCGGGCATGACGATCGGGGTCGAATGCAGATCGGGGACGGCCGAAGATCGACCCTTTCGGTCTGTCTCCTTCGGGGCGATAAAGATAAGGGGTGTTTCCAGAAGTTTCAAAAAGACAATGTGACGCGGTAGCCGGTCGGGTACCGCCGCTATGGTGATGTCGGCCTCGCCGTTTTCCAGCCGGGCTAGGGCCATTGCCGCATCGCCGGTGGTAAGGTTCAGATTGATTTCCGGAAAAGAGCGGCGAAACCGTTTGATGATGTCCGGCAGGATTGACAGAATTGCCGTTACCGAGCTGTAGAGCGACAGCGTGCCGCGCAGATCATTCTCCGTTGCCAGCTGTTGCCGGAGTTTTCGGTAACGTTGCAGTACGTCCATGGCATAGTCTTTGAAGAGCTCACCGGCCTTGGTCAGCGAGACCGAGCGATTGTCGCGCCGGAACAAGGGTTCTCCCAGTTCCTGCTCGAGGCGCTGGATGGTCCTGGTCAATCCGGAAGGGGAGATGTTGCAGACCCGGCTCGTTTGACCGAAGTGCAGACTTGAGGCGAGGTTGAGAAAGAGATCCAGTTCTCTAATGTCCATAAGCCCTTTTTCTGAAAGCAAAAGCACATCACGGATTGTGTTGCGAAATTCGCAATACAATATCACGAACAAATCACTTGACGCAACAAATGAATCCGCCTATATGAAAAAGGTCGAATATGTCAAAAGCACTTACGAAACCACATCAGAAGGAGAAAGGTTATGGGAAATTATTTCAATTCGTTGCCGCTCAGGTTGCAGATCGAGGAGTTGGCGCAATGCCGTTTCATGGATAGTGATGAATTTAACGGTGTTGAAGCGCTGCGCGGCAAAAAGATCGTCATCGTCGGCTGCGGCGCACAGGGACTCAACCAGGGGCTCAATCTTCGGGATTCCGGACTCGACGTTTCGTATGCGCTACGCGAGGCGGCCATCAAAGAGCAGCGTCAGTCCTGGAAAAACGCCACCGAGCATGGTTTTGTCGTCGGCACCTATGAGCAATTGATCCCGCAGGCGGACCTGGTGGCCAACCTGACCCCGGACAAACAGCATACCGACGTGATCAGCACGATCATGCCGTTGATGAAACAAGGTGCCTGCCTCTCTTACTCGCACGGTTTCAATATCGTCGAGGAGGGAATGCAGATCCGCCCGGATCTGACCGTGATCATGGTGGCCCCGAAAGGGCCGGGTACCGAGCTTCGCCAGGAGTATGTGCGTGGTTTCGGTATCCCGACTCTGATCGCGGTACATCGGGAAAACGATCCCAGCGGCGACGGTCTCGAGCTTGCCAAAGCATATGCCTGCGGAACCGGCGGCGATCGGGCCGGAGTGCTGCAGTCCTCGTTTATCGCCGAGGTCAAATCGGACCTGATGGGTGAACAGACCATTCTCTGCGGTCTGCTTCAGGCCGGCTCCCTGCTCTGCTATGACAAGATGATCGAGCAGGGAATTGAGGCGGGCTACGCATCAAAACTCGTGCAGTACGGTTGGGAAATGGTCACCGAAGCACTCAAGCACGGCGGCATCACCAACATGCTTGACCGGCTGTCCAACCCGGCCAAGATCAAGGCCCACATCCTGTCAGAGGAGTTGAAAAACATCATGACTCCACTCTTCGAAAAGCACATGGACGATATCATGTCCGGTGCCTTTTCCCGCACCATGATGGAAGACTGGGCCAACGATGACGCAGACCTGCTGGCCTGGCGCAAAGCGTCGGGTGAGACGCCGTTCGAGCGGGCCGAGTCGATGAGCGGTGATATCGGGGAACAGGAGTATTTCGATCACGGCATTCTGCTCGTCGCCTTCGTCAAGGCCGGCGTCGAACTGGCCTTTGACACCATGGTGGCCACCGGTATCAAGCCGGAATCGGCGTATTACGAGTCATTGCATGAAGTCCCGCTGATCGCCAACCTGATCGCCCGCAAGAAACTCTACGAAATGAACGTGGTCATTTCCGATACCGCCGAGTACGGCTGTTATCTGTTCGCCAATTCGGCGGTGCCGCTGCTGGCCGATTTCATGAAGGGTATCGATACCGATGTGATCGGCAGAGGACTCGAGCTCGATGATTGCGGGGTCGACAACCTGGACCTGATCGATGTCAACGAGGCCATTCGTTATACCGAAGTCGAGGCAATCGGCGCCGAGCTGCGCGGCTATATGGGGGCGATGAAGCCGATGTTCTAAGCGCTGTCGGTGACAATTTCTGGCATATTGCAGGCCCCTGCGGTTTATCCGAGGGGCCTGTCGTTTTTAATCTTAAAAGGATCTTGAAATTCCTGATTTTTCAAGCTCCCCATAAGCAACGACGGGTCACATGTAACCCGCCCCGCCGCTCACTATCAGCGCCGGGCCTGGTTCTTCGCCCTGCCGGTCAGGCCGCAGCCCGGCAGCCGGAAGCACCATCGCGCTCCCGCGCCGTCCTCAGATCGAGTTTGCATTCCGAGGGAGATCTCTGCTACATTGTATGCTCACGAAAAATCTCTGTCGGACTGACCGTTCCGGCCTATTTCACTGCTGACATGACGGAAAGCTGTAAGCGGGATGAGCAATGATTATCAGTGTCGATTTTGATGGGACCATCGTTGACCATCGTTATCCGGAATTGGGTAAACCCGTGCCCGAGGCACTGACCTGGTTGAAACGGCTGCAGGCCTGCGGAGCGAAGATCATTCTCTTCACGATGCGCTCCGAGGAGGGTATCGCCGGTGACACGCTGATCGATGCGGTGCGTTATCTGCAAGACCAGGGTGTTCAGCTCCACGGGGTCAACACCAACCCGGACCAGCAGAGCTGGACATCGAGCCCGAAGGTGTATGCCGATATCTATGTCGACGATGCCGCCTTTGGCTGCCCGCTGATCAGACCGTCGGGATTTGCCCGGCCGTGCGTCGATTGGAAAAAAGTCGGTCCGGCGCTGGAGCACTTCTGTCTCAGTCGTCGCTGAGCGGCCGGCGGTCCCTACCATGACCATGACGCACAAGCTCAGAGGGGTCTTCCCGGTCGAACCGTTCTCGGCACGCAACAGGCTGCTCCTGGCCGTGGCCGTTATTCTGGTTACCGCGTTCGTCGGTACCAGTCTTATCAATTATACCATCACCAGTTCCTCGATTCGCCGGGAAATCATCCAGAATGATCTGCCATTGACCCGGGACAATATCTATTCCGATCTCGTCGCCGAGCTGAGTCGCCCGATCCTCGTCGCCTCCAGCATGGCGGCGGACAGTTTTCTGAAAGAGTGGGTCGAAAACGGGGAGCGGGATGTCGAGATGATCACCCGGTATTTGCGGGGAATTCGCGAGCGATACGACTTTTTTTCGGTATTCTTCGTTTCCGAGCAGACCGGCAACTACTACCATTTCAACGGCCTCCATAAAGTGATCAGCCCGAAAGACGACCACGATATCTGGTATTACTCGTTTCGGGATCGAAACAAGGACTATGAACTCGATGTCGACAACGACCAGGCCGCCGGGAACAACCTGACCGTCTTTATCAACTACCGGCTGGAAGGGCGGGACGGCAAACTGCTCGGCGTGACCGGGGTCGGCCTGCAGGTACAGCGGCTCGCCGAACTGATCACCGACTATCAGCGCATCTATGATCGCGCTGTCTACCTGACCGATAGGACCGGCCTGATCCAGGTGCACCAGGATCAGGCGCTCATTGAAAAGCAATCGATTACCGGGTTGGAAGGTCTTGGTCCGCTGGCCGGCAAGATCCTGGCGACCGACGAAGAGCCGCAAAACTTCAGGTTTGATCGGCAGGGGGAGACCATCCTGTTGACCGTTCGCCACGTTGATCTGTTGAACTGGTTGTTGTTCGTCGAGCAAAATGAGACGGTCGCGCTGCACGAGGCACGGATGAACCTGCTGCGCACCATGCTGGTCGGCCTGGTCGCCTCTTTGGTCATCATCGGCTTGACGCTGTTTACCATCAACCGCTTTCAGGCTCGTCTGGAGGTGATGGCCACCATCGATGTCCTGACCGGTGTCGCCAACAGGCGTATGCTGGAGATTGAATTTTCCCGTTTTCTGTCGGGGCAACAGCGGCACCAGCATGCCTTTTCGCTGATTCTGGTCGATCTTGACGGATTCAAAAAAGTCAATGATGTGCTCGGGCATATGCCCGGGGATATGGTGTTGCGCCAGGTTGCCGATATCATTGCCGGCACGGTTCGACCCACCGACGTGGTAGCTCGTTGGGGCGGTGATGAATTCATTGTCTTGACCCGGCTCGGTGCAACCGAGGCCGCCATGGTTGCCCGGCGGCTGGCCGATGCGGTGGTCGCGGCCGATCTGGCCGGATCCGGAGCGAGAGCGGATGATCCGCGAAAAATGATCACCATCTCGTGCGGTGTCACGGAATATGTTCAGGGAGATGACCTGGATGCGATGATTACTCGGGCGGACCAGGCGATGTATAGCAGTAAACGGGAAGGCGGCAACCGTATTTCGAGCTTGGCGGGCGGCGTGAGCGGACAATCAGTCGGCCAAGCCGGCCCTGATTGACAGAATCAGCTCGATATTGGCGATGAACACGGCGACAATGTCCGGATCGAAATGGGAGCCGCTGCTCTGGCGGATAATCTCCAGGGCCTCGTCGACCGATGAGGCGGACTTGTAGACCCGTTCGCTGGTCAGTGCGTCAAAGACATCGCAGATCGCCGCTATACGGCCGATGATCGGTATTTCCTCGCCCTGCAGGCCACGGGGATAGCCGCTGCCGTCGAATTTTTCATGGTGGGTCAGCGCGATTTCGGCGCCGATCTGCAGGATCGACGAGGTCGACTCCGACAGAATGCGGTGGCCGATCTCGCAATGGGTCTTGATGACCTCGAATTCCTCGAAGCTCAGTTTCCCCGGCTTGAGCAGGATCGTATCGGAGATGCCGATCTTGCCGACATCGTGCAGCGGCGCCGAGATCTTCAGGGTCTTGCACAATGATTCCGGCAACCCCATCAGACGGGCCAGGGTCTCGCAGAATTTGCCCATCCGTACCGTGTGCTTGGCGGTCTCGTTATCCCGGAATTCGGCGGCCTTGGACAGGATGAAAATGGTCTCTTCCCGCGACTTGTCGAGTTCGAAGGTGCGCTCTTCAACGAGCAGTTCCAACTCCTCCCGGTGCCGGCGGTTCTCGATTTCCAGCCGTCTGCGGCGCAACGCGTTGGTAATATTGATGATCAGCTCGTTGGCCTGGAAGGGTTTGGTGACATACCCGTAGGCCCCCATATGCAGGGTCTCGATGGCCGTTGTTCGGTCGTCGACTCCGGTGACCATGATAAAGGCGAGATCCTGGTATGTTTTTCGGCAGGTATCGAGCAACTCGACGCCGGTCATGCCGGTCATGTTGATGTCGCTGATCACCAGATCAAACGATTCCTGTTCCAGCAGTTGCAGTGCCGCTTCGGCATTGTCGGCGGTGCGAAAACGATAGCCTTCGCTCTCGACGATAACGGAAATGACGGTGCGCACCTGGTCGTCGTCATCGACAATCAGCAGCTTTGATTGATCCGACGGGGGAAGCGTAGAGTGTGCCATTTGGGTGTCCACAGCGAAAAAATTGGTTACCATCTGTATGAAACACGATACAGAGAACATTAAACATGCTTTGCCCGTAAAACTCAATTGATTGCTCGTATTCCCGCTGTTTTTCAGCGGCCTGTTGCCGGGCATGCGGCGTCGTTACGGACAGACTGCTTAGGTGTGGTGAAATGGTCTGATTTCTGTTTGAGCCGTTGCATCGATCAATGGCAAGTGAGCGCTCGATCGATGCTGCTTGCAATTCGTCTGTCAGTCAGTATACCTTTGCAAAGAAGGACTCAGGTGGAGGGGGGAGGATCGCCGCTGACGGATAGCAAGGAGGAGGGTATGGACGACAAGCAAGCTTCGCCGGAATCACGGGAACCGTTGTGGGACCGGACACTGAGAAGGATCAGGGAGTTTTGGCCTCTCGGAGACCCGGCCGCCCTGAAGGATCTCGTTGGCGCGGATTTGCCGGCCTCGGATCATTCCAAGGTCCGCGCCAAAATCGATGCCTGTCTGGCCGGTGAGGGCGGCGAGGTGTCGGCCCGGGCCCGGGCCGCCGAACTGGGTGAGACCTACGCGGTACTCAGCAGCACCGGCCGGTGCCGGTTTCTCGAACTGCTTGCCGTTTCCTATGATGTGGATAACGAGTCACTGGAGACGGCCATCGCCGAGTGGCGGGTGGCGCAGGACGCTGTTGCCCGGCAGCAGGCGGCCGCCCGGCTCCGTGATGTTCTCGAACCGCCTCGAATCAGACTCCTGCGTCAGTTCAACGGCCTGCAAGGCGGTGTTAAGTTTCTTGTCGACCTGCGCGCCGAACTCATCGGCTGGGCTCGGGAAAACCAAGAACTACGGGCCCTTGACCGGGACATCTGCCGCCTTCTTGCGTCCTGGTTCGATATCGGCTTTCTCGAGTTGCAGCGAATTACCTGGGATACGTCAGCGGCACTGCTGGAAAAGCTGATCCGCTATGAAGCGGTGCATGAGATCACCTCCTGGCAGGATCTGAAGAACCGGCTTGAAGGGGATCGCTGCTGTTATGCCTTCTTTCACCCGCATATGCCCAACGAACCGTTGATTTTCGTCGAGGTGGCGCTGGTTAACGGCATCTCGACCAGTATCCATCAGTTGCTTGACGAACGCGCTCCGGTCGGCGACCCGGCTGGGGCCGATACGGCGATCTTCTATTCCATTTCCAATTGCCAGGCCGGATTGACCGGGGTCAGTTTCGGCAATTTTCTGATCAAACGGGTGGTTGCCGATCTGACCGTCAAGCTGCCGAATCTGAAAACCTTTTCCACCCTGTCGCCGATCCCCGGTTTTATCGGCTGGCTCAGGCAGCAGGAAGAGGTGCCGGAACTGGTTGACGTGGATAGCGAAGCCGTGGCCTGTCTGCGGGCCGATCCCATCGATGTCGACTGTTTCAGCCGCCTGCTCCTGCCGGAACAGGGTGCTGTCGATCCGGAGGAGAAGAAGCGAAGCGTTCAGTTGCAGCAGTCGATGCTGCAGTTGTGCGCCAGGTATCTGCTGACCGCCAAGCGGGGACGGCAGGCTTGGGATCGGGTGGCCCATTTCCATCTGACCAACGGTGCCCAGATCAGGCAGATCAACTGGGCGGCCAACCGCTCAGCCAGGGGAATCGAAGAGTCGGCAGGGATGATGGTCAATTATCTCTATGACCTGTCGTCCATTGAAAAGCATCACGAGGCTTACAGCAGCCAGGGTCATATCTCGGCCGCCGCACCGGTCAAAAAGCTGGTCAAATAGCTTGGCCGAGGCGGCGGTTCCGCTCGATCAGGCCCATTACCGCATAGACAAGCTGGGCGGCGGCGAAGCTCGACGCGTGGTCACCGGCCTGGGGGGCAAGTTCCACCACATCGAAACCGACAACCCGACGGCCGCGGATGACCGTCTCGATGGCAGTCAGGGTCTCGTACCAGCCAGGGCCGCCCGGTACCGGGGTACCGGTGGCCCGGATCACGGATGGATCAAGGCCGTCGACATCGAGACTGAGGTAGATCGCTTCGGGAAAGCCGGCGGGGAGGCGCAGGGCAGCCAGACCGTTCCGGTGCAGGTCAGCGGCATCGAGGCAGGCGATGTCGTGCTCGCGGCGGTAGTGCTCTTCTTCCAGGCAGCGGGCCCGCACCCCGAATTGAAAGAGGGGCATGCCGAGATCCTCGTGGGCGCGGCGGGCGACGCAGGCGTGACTGAATCGGCGGCCCTCGTAGCTGTCGCGCAGATCGGCATGGGCATCGAGCTGAAAGAGACCGACCGGTGCAAAGTGGTGTTTTGCTATGGCCTGCAGTGCGCCGATGGTTACCGTGTGCTCCCCGCCGAGCAGCACCGGCAGGTGGCTGCCGGCAAGGGCGGTGCTGCAGCACTCGGCGATGCGGGCCAGCACCGCTTCGATGGTGCCGTGGCAATCGATGGCGGCCGTGGTGTGGATACCCAGGGCCAGTGGCTGGGACAGTCCGTCGAAGGCCTCGAGCTGCTGCGATGCCTCGAGGATTGCCGTCGGCCCGTTGCCGGTGCCGGTGCCGTAGGAGACACTCTGTTCCAGCGGCGCCGGAATGACATGGAACAATGAATCGGCGGGCTCGCTGCGCGTCAGTTCGGCAGCGAGGAAGCCGGGAAGCGGAGCGCCGGTCATCAGGACAGCCTCCCCTTGAAGTCTTCATAGCCGAACTCACGCACCACCTGCAGCTTCGTGGTGTGCGGGTCGTATCTGATGATCGACGGCAGCCGTACGCCGTTGAAGGTCGTGGCCTTGACCATGGTATAGATGGCCATATCGGTAAACACCAGTTTTTGGCCGATCTGCAGCGGCCGGTCAAACGAATAGTCGCCGGCGACGTCGCCGGCCAGGCAGGACAGGCCGCCGATCCGGCAGGTGTACGCCTTTTCGCCCGGCTTGCCGGAGCCGACGATCACGGGACGATAGGGCATCTCCAGTACATCGGGCATGTGGGCCGGCACCGAGGCGTCGATGATGGCTACATCGATGTCGGCCGGCACGATATCGAGCACGGTGGTGACCAGGAAGCCGCACTGAAGGGCCACCGCTTCGCCCGGCTCCAGATAGACGCGGGTTCCCCAGCGGCTCTGGAAATCGTTGATCAGGCGAACGAGCAGGTGCCGATCGTAGTCGTCCCTGGTGATATGGTGGCCGCCGCCGAAATTGACATAGTCCAGATGCGGCAGCACCGGGGAAAACGATTCTTCGACGGCACCGATGGTCCGCTCCAGGCAGTCGGCATTCTGCTCGCAGAGATTGTGCCAGTGCAGTCCGGAGACACCCGCCAGTTTGTCGTGGCGAAAATCTCTGGCGCGAATGCCGAGCCGAGAGCCGGGAGCGCAGGGATCGTAGAGGGCGACGGTCCCTTCCGAATGCTCCGGGTTGATGCGCAGTCCCAGTGCCAGCTTACGCCCCAGGGCGCCGGCCCGGGTCAGGGCCGGTTGGCGGAAACGGGCCAGCTGGTTGAACGAGTTGAAGACCAGGTGATCGGTGGTGACGGCCAGATCCTCGATGTCGCCGGGAGAATAGGCGGCGGCGAAGGTATGAACTTCGCCGCCGAATTCTTCCCGGCCGAGCCGCGCCTCGTGCGGGGAGCTGGCGCAGGTGCCGTCCAAAACGGTGCGCAGCAGCGGGAAGACGCTGAACATCGCAAAACATTTCAGGGCCAGCAGGATCCGGCAGCCGGTGCGCTGTTTGACGTCGTCGAGGATCGCCAGGTTGCGGCGCAGCAACCCCTCGTCAACGACAAAGACCGGGGTGGGTACCCGTTCCGGATCGAAAGAGACGCCTTCGCTGTTCATCGGGGCTCAATGACCTGCCAGGGCAGGCCGTGCTGCTTGAGGGCCGCCATAAAGGGATCGGGATCGAATTGTTCCATGTGCCAGACCCCGGGGCGCCGCCAGACGCCGGTCAGCATCATCATCGCCCCGATCATCGCCGGCACCCCGGTGGTGTAACTGATTGCCTGGGAGCCCACTTCCCGGTAAGCGTCCTCATGGTTGCAGATATTGTAGATGTAGAGCTCTTTCTGCCGGCCGTCCTTGATGCCCTTGAGTAGACAGCCGATGCAGGTGCGACCGGTGGTCAGCGGGCCGAGCGAGGCAGGTTCCGGCAGCACCGCCTTGAGAAACTGAAGTGGCACGACCGGGGTACCCTGGTAGTCGACCGGATCGATCCGGGTCATGCCGACGTTTTCCAGGACCCGCAAATGGGTCAGGTACTGGTCGGAAAACGTCATCCAGAAGCGCGCCCGCTTCAGTCCCTTAAGGTGCAGCACAAGCGACTCCAACTCCTCGTGATACATCAGAAAGCATTTCTTCGGACCGATGCCCTCCGGGAAATCGTACATCATCGACCAGGACAGCGGATCGGTTTCGACCCACTCGCCGTGTTCCCAATAACGGCCACGCTGGGTGATCTCGCGGATATTGATCTCCGGGTTGAAATTGGTGGCGAAAGACTGACCGTGATCGCCGGCGTTGCAGTCGATGATGTCCAGTTCGTGGATCTCGTCGAAATGATGTTTCTGGGCCCAGGCGCAAAAGACGTTGGTGACACCGGGGTCGAAGCCGGATCCGAGCAGGGCGGTCAGCCCCGCCTCCTCGAACGGCCGTCGATAGGCCCACTGCCATTTGTACTCGAATTTGGCCTCGTCGGGCGGCTCGTAATTGGCGGTATCGAGATAGTCGACCCCCGTCTTCAGGCAGGCGTCCATCAGCGGCAGGTCCTGGTAGGGGAGCGCAACGTTGAGCAGCAGATCCGGCTTGAGCTGTTCGATCAACGCCACCGTGTTCTCGACCCGGTCGGCGTCCAGCGAGTAAGTGGCGATGTCGCCGCCGGTTCGCGCCTTGACCGACGCGGCAATGGCGTCGCATTTGCTCTTGGTCCTGCTGGCCAGGGAAATCCGCGAAAAAACCGAGGGAACCTGGGCGCACTTGTGGGCAACCACGCTGCCGACGCCGCCGGCTCCGATAATCAATACATGTGCCATGCTTCGTCTCCGGGGGTTGTGGCTCGATAAAGCCGTTACCGCGCCGAGTCTTTTCAGCGCTCGAAATAGGTGTAACCGCGCAGACCGGCCTCGAAGGCCTGGACGATCTCCTTTCGTTCCTGGGGTGAAATTCGTCCGGCCCGCACCGCCCGCTCCGCGGTCTTGCGGAAACTGTTGAACAGGTGTTTCGGATCGTATTCGACATAGGATAGGACGTCGGCGACCGTATCGCCTTCCAGTTCGTTGACGAACTCGAACTCGCCGTTTTCCAAAATACGAATCGTCACCACGTTGGTGTCGCCGAGCAGGTTGTGCAGGTCGCCGAGTGTCTCCTGGTAGGCGCCGACCAGAAAGGCGCCGAGCAGGTACTCGTCGGAATTGTTCACCTCGTGGAGCGGCAGATAACGCCGGACTCCGCGTCGGTCGATGAACTGGTCGATCTTGCCGTCACAGTCGCAGGTTATATCGGCAAGCACGGCGTTGACCGTCGGTTCCTCGTTGAGCCGGTGAATCGGCATGATCGGGAACAGCTGGCCGATTGCCCAGGCATCGGGAAGCGACTGAAAGACGCTGAAATTACAGTAATAAATGTCTGAAAGAACGCGGTCCAAATCGCCCAGTTCCGGGGTGATGTGCTTGAGCTCCTTGGACAACTCGGAGATCCGGGCGATGGTCGTCCAGAAGATCTGCTCGGCCAGGGCCCGCTGACGCAGATTGATGGTGCCGTGGTGGAACAGGTGGCGGGTCTCGTCGCGATAGAAGAGGATATCGTTGAAACTCTCCTGGAGATTGCGAATGGTCAGGTTGTCCAGGGTCTCCATCATGTAATGGATCTGCGACGGGCAATTTTCAGGCAGCTGTTCCGGCAGCGGATCGGGCCGGAACTTGGCAACATCGAGGACGTTGAACAGCAGGATAGAGTAGTAGGCGACCAGGGCCCGGCCCGATTCGGTGATGATGATCGGGTGAGCGATGCCCTCCTCGTCGAGCGAGGTCATCACCGCCTCGATGATATCGGTGCAGTATTCGTTGATCGAGTAGTTGCGGCTCGACAGGAAATTCGACTGCGAGCCGTCGTAGTCAACGGCCAGTCCGCCGCCGAGATCGAGGTAGGTGACCGGAGCCCCTTCCCGGACCAGGCCGATGAATACCCGGCAGGCCTCGCTGACGGCGGAGCGGATCTCCCGGATATTGGAGATCTGCGAGCCGAGATGATAGTGCACCATCTGCAGGCAGTCGAGCATGCCCTCGGCCGTCAGCAGGTCGATCGCCTTGATCACCTGGTTGGTGTCCAGGCCGAAAATCGAGCGATCGCCGCCCGATTCGGCCCAGTGGCCGGTTGCCTGGGAGGCGAGCTTGATCCTGATGCCGAGAATCGGTGTGGCGCCGAGTTGTTTCGAGCGTTCCAGAATGAGCGGCAACTCGTCGGGCCGTTCAACGACGAGGATGCAGGTAAAGCCGAGTTTGGTCGCATACAGACCGAGATCGATAAACTCCTCGTCCTTGTAGCCGTTGCAGATCAGTACCGATTTGCGGTCGCGCATGGTGCCCATCGCAGCGATCAGCTCGGCTTTGCTGCCGGCTTCGAGGCCGTGGTGATAACGGGAACCGTAATGGGTGATCTGTTCGACGACCTGCTGCTGCTGATTGACCTTGATCGGGTAGGCCCCGAGAAACGATCCGCGGTAGCCGAGTTCGGTCATGGCCTGCCGAAAGGTCTCGTTGAGGATCGCGATCTGGGCGTCGAGGATGTTTTCGACGCGGAGCAGCACCGGCATGTCCAGGCCTCTCGCCTTGACGCCTTCGGCGACCTGGCTGATGCTGACGGCGCGGTGATCCTCGCCGCCGGTGGGCAGCACCATCATTTCACCGTTGGCGGCGATGGAGAAATAGCCGCCGCTCCATTCCGGCACCCCGTAGAGCTCCGCCGACTTGGTGGTGTTCCAGCGTTCCATGGTCTGCTTCACGAGACTTCTCCCTGCATGACGATTCCTGTGATACGGTTGGTGAAAAAAACGAGCCCTCTAATACAGATACTCACCACAAAGGTAAAGCATTTTTTACCGGTCGGCAGCTGATCGTAACGGAAAAATGTGTTCGCGGTCAAGAAGCACCGGACCGTGCGGTGATCGCCTTCTGACCACGAGCAGGAGACCGGTCACCGGTCGACAGGAGAACACCGGAGAGCATGACGACGCCTGGCAACCAGATCCTCGAGAATCTCCTCGATGAGACGGTAGCCGGTCGCTGCATCGTGGTTGGCGCGAACATGGATTTTGGCCGCCTCGCGCATGGCGATTCGCTCGTCTCGGCGGGTCAGGATACGTTCCAGGCAGTCGGTGAACAGATCGGGTTGTGCGGCCGGAGCGAGCAGGCCGGTCTGTTCGTGGACGACCGTATCGGCGGCGGCCCAATCACCAAACGCGACGACCGGCAGGCCGGCTGCCTGGGCTTCGAGATAGACCATGCCGCGGGATTCCCGGATGCCGGGAAAGGCGAAGACGTCGGCGGCACTGTAATAACGATAGAGTTCGGCGCGGGGAACCTTACCGAGAAAGATGACATTGCCGGGCAGCGTCTTGTGGCCGTGCCGTTCGAGCAGAGCCCGGTCCAGGCCGTCACCGGCAATGATCAGCAGGACATCGAGCCCGCGCCGGTGCAACGAGGCACAGCTGTCGATCACTTTCTGAACACCGACGGTTTTGGCACCCGGCCTGAGCATTGCCGCGGTCATCACAATGCGGCGCCCGCCGGCTGACCATCGGTCACGAAGGGCTCGCCGGGAAACCAGATCGAAAGCGAACTGTTCAGGGACAATCCGGGGCGCAAGGTGATGAATCCGCTGCCGAGGGACACATTGATACAGCAGTTGTTGATCGCCGCGCCAATTGGTAAAGATCAGATCGGCGGCTCGCAGGGCACAGCGATTCAGCAGAAAACCGGGATAGGTCGGCAGGCTTTGTCGATCCGTGCTTGTCTGGAGAGGCTGATAGATGATATAGGGAAGCGACAACCGTTGACTGCAATAGGGACCGAGCAGATCCGGCGCCGTTTCGTCGCAATGACAGCTGAGCCAGAGATCGGGCGCGGTCGCCGGCAGCAGGTGGATGACTTTTCTGCGTTCCCCGGCCAGCCGCATGTATTGCCAGGGTTTCAGGTAGGCCAGACGACTGCAGTAGCTGCTGGCGATAGAGAGTACATGCCGGCGGCGGCGGAGAAAATCACAGAGCATCATCCCGTCGAAGCCGTTGCGCACGACATGGTCGTGATCAGCGGCCGAGAAACCGGCATGGACCCGGTGGTCGGAACGGGTTGGGGAAGGAGCGTTGCCGGAGGCCGAATCGTCGGCGGAGCCGGTGTCCGCCTGGCCGGATGAAAAGGCGCTGAGCGAGGTAAACGGCAGATAAAAGGAAATATTCATGACAATCAGCGGACATTCACTCTCTGAGGTGATGAAAGTCTGCCGGCAAAAGAAGACCAGCGGTCCATTGTAGCGCAGGGAATTTTGAATGTGAAGGGAATAAGATGCCTGGAACACGGAGTCCATCGCCCGGAGAAGGGGTCTGTGCCAGCAAAAAAACTGCAGGAAGGAGGCGGCCATGGGGTGGACAGAGCGACGGGACGATTTATCGGCCATTGTCCAGACGGCGTTGAGACGTGTTGATCCGTACCGGATGTTGCTCGATCATGTGCGACTGGAAGGCGACGAACTCTGTATCGACCTGGCCGATCGTAGCCAACATTTTGATCTGACCGCGTACCGTCGCATCGTTGCGATCGGTGCGGGCAAGGCGACGGCGCCAATGGCGCTGGCCCTGGAACGGATTCTTGGCGATCGTCTCGATGGCGGCGTCATTGCGGTCAAATACGGACATACGGAACAATTGCAGCGCATCGAAATCGTCGAAGCCGGCCACCCGGTTCCCGACGAAAACGGTCAGGAAGCGGCCCGGCGGATTATGGCCATCGCCGCCGACAGCGACGAGAAGACCCTGGTAATCTCGTTGATTTCCGGTGGCGGCTCGGCGCTGCTGCCCCTGCCTGCCCGGGCCGTGATCAATGGTGAAGAGGTGGTGCTGACACTTGATGACAAGCAGAAAACCACCGGGCTGCTGCTGGCCTGCGGCGCCGATATCGAAGAGATCAACTGTATCCGCAAACACCTGTCGATGATCAAAGGCGGACACCTGCTCGCTCGACTGGCCCCGGCCCGGAGCATCAATTTCATTCTCTCCGACGTGGTCGGTGATTCCTTGTCGAGCATCGCCTCCGGCATGACCTGTGCCGACCCGACGAGTTTTGCCGATGCCCTCGAGATCATGAACAAATACGATATCGCAGAGCGGGTACCACCGATCGTTCGCCGGTACCTTGAGGCCGGCCGGCGTGGGGAGGTGGCGGAAACGGTGAAACAGCACCGCCCGGAATTGGCGTTGACGGAAAATGTCCTGCTCGGCACCAATCTGCAGGCACTTGAAGCGGCGGCTGGAGAGGCGCAGCGGCGCGGGTACCGGCCGGTGCGCCTGACCAGCCGAATCGTCGGCGAGGCCCGCGAGGTGGCCAAGGTGCTGGCGGCCATCGCTCTGGATTGCGTAGCCGGTTCGATCCTTGCCGCCCCCCCGGTCTGTCTGCTGTCGGGGGGCGAACCGGTGGTCCAGATCCGGGGAGATGGCCTGGGCGGCCGCAACCAGGAGATGGCCCTGGCGTATCTGCTGGAGCTGGCGCATCACCGTGAGTTGGCCGGAAACCTGACATTTCTGGCCGCCGCCACCGATGGCAACGACGGGCCGACCGATGCGGCGGGGGCCTTCGCCGACCTGAAATTACTTGAAAAAGCTGCCGACAGCGGTTTGAATCCGTCCGCCTACCTGGCAAACAACGATTCGTATCACTTTTTCCAGGCATGTGACGGACTGCTCAAAACCGGTCCGACCAATACCAATGTCTGCGATCTGCACCTCGCGTTGATCGATCCATCACCGGCCGACGAGGTGTGAGCCTA
>CAZUJZ010000047.1:0-16874 GCA_964620665.1 uncultured Desulfofustis sp.
CTGCTCAATTCGTTGGTCATCTCACGCTCCTTTCATGTTGTCCTGCCGGCGGGCAAGTCTCTGTACCCGGATGATAGAGCCACCGCCGCTGCCCGGTCACTGGTGCTCGCAACGAAAATGCTGCGCAAGGTGTTGATTGATAGCCGGAATATCGCAGGTCGTCACGGAAAAAACGGCACCCCCCGGCTGGGACAGGCGGGCGGTTTCCCGGTCGAGCTTATCGTGGTCCGGCTCGGCAAGCAAAGCCTGATAGCGATGAATATCGCCGATCGATTCAGGTGGACAGCCCCGATCTCCGGCCAGGACGGCCGGACAGCCGGCGGAAATCTGCGGCCGGATCACCTCCTCCAGGGCCAGTTCTAGTTCCCAGCCCTGACCGCCGTCATAGAGATAGGTAAAGATGAACTGCATACCTTCTTCCAACTGGTGCAGGGGAGCGGCCGCCTCATCATAGCCGATTGCTCCACCCTGCCCGGCGGCAAGAGGGCCCGGCTGATAGAAGATCTTGCCGACAAGGAAGCGATGCGCATCACAATCACCCCAGCCCAGGCTGACCTGGATGATCCGGTGCAGATCGGCCAGGGTCAGCGTACCGGGCACCAGAAGCCGCCGCCAGATCAGTGGATCGGAAAAACAGACGGAAAGCAGCAGTCGATAATCGGGAACCGGTTCAGCATCGCTGCCGATTTGCCGGCGTGCCGGTTTGCCTTTGGAAAAATCACCACGTAATACTCTGGCCATGTCTACCACACCGATGTTTCATCGTCATTGGAGTCGACTGCCCTGTGCCTCGATTGCCGCAAACTCCTTGCCCCCGGCTCGTAATGCAATACGAAACCCGAACTCACGTGCTGTCATCCCGGAAGAAACGGGTGAACGATTCGACGGGTTCGCGCGGGGTACGATATTGATTGACCGGGGCCGCCGTATCCTCGTAGCCGATGGCCAAGCCACCGAGCAGCAGCAGGTGCTCGGGATAGTCGAGATAGCGCTTGACAAGCTGCGGATATTCACCGAGCGCCGCTTGTGGACAGGTTGCCAGACCTTCCTCGACGGCCATCAGCATCACTGCCATCAGAAACATACCGTAATCCATGTAGGAGCCGGTTTCCAGGGACGGCTCGATGAAAAAGAACAGGGCTGCCGGTGCGTCAAAGGCCCGATAGTTGGCGGCCCACTGCTCCTGCCGCCGCTCCTTGTCCTGCCGCGTAATGCCCAGACTGGAGTAGAGCTGCAGGCCGCATTCGATACGCCGTGATTTATATGGCTCCTGCCATTGCACCGGGTAATACCGGTAGTCCATCCGCTGCTCCTCGCCGCTGTGAAACGCTTTTTCGAGCTGCTGTTGCAACTGCTGCTTGGCCGCGCCGGTGACCACCGCTACCTGCCATGGCTGGGTGTTGACCCCCGACGGGGCGTGCCGCGCCGCATCGAGAATGCGCCACAATTTCTCCGGCTCGATATCCCGTTGCAAAAAAGCCCGGGTTGACTTGCGCCTCGACAACGCTTCGCTGACTTTCATATCTATCCTCCCTGATCTCGTATTTCCCCTCCCCAACCATCCGATCTCGAGGTGCTCACGGCCGGTTGGCGGAGGCTAGGGGAGCTTGAAAAAACCGAAATGGCAATTTTTCAAGGTTCCCGCTAAAAATAGATCTCGCTCTGACCAACCTGACTCAACTGTTTGCGCAGCTGGTTGATCTGGCCAAAGATCTTTTCCAGCAGCTCCTTTTCCATCGGCGATATCTCGTCGATATGCACATGGTTGTCCGGCTCGTCTCCCTCGTCGATACACCTCAACTGATGCCTGAGCCGCAATTGCATCAGATAGTTGTATGCCTCCCGGAGTTCCGCATGCCGCTCTTTGCCGAGCACCCCTTTTTCCAGCAGACGGTCCAGGCGATGCAGCGTCGACGTACCTTCCAGACCATGAAAGATCGCATAAATTCGGGCAAAGACAATAACCTGAGCCATTACATGCTTGATATTGAACGTATCGGGATGCGCTCCTCCGGACTCAACCGCAAGTTTGCCGAAAAAATCGATCGGCACCTTGAACAACAGGGTGTTCTGGGCCATCTGATAGAGAAAGGCCTTCTGTTTCATTCCTCGTGAGAAAACATGTTCGCGAAGCTGCTCGGTCAAAGAAGCGGTACCGTAGAGACAGCGGAAATCGAAAAAAATGCTCACTTCCATCAACTCTTCCGGCCCGGATTCGCCAATCCACTGGGAAAAATAGTTTTTCCAGACGGCAAGCGGCTGGCACCAGGTCGGGTTCATCGCCATCACGTTGCCGTTACAGAAACGGTAACCGACCTGATCGAGCCAGGTGCAGACCATTGTCCCGAGACGCTGGAAATAGTCGTGCATTTCAGGCGCCTGATCGCTGGCAACATCGGTGAAAATAATGGCGTTGTCCTGATCGGTAACCAGGGTCTGCTCGCCGCGCCCCTCGCTGCCGACACTGACAAAGGCAAACGGGACCGGCGGCTCGCCGAGTTCGGCGATAGCCAGATCGAGCAGCCGGGTGAGCACCGTGTCCGAAATCGTGGTGACGACCCGGGTAATGTTTTCCGCGTGGGCGCCGCTGTCGATCAGGGCCTTGATGATGCGCGGCAGCCGTTTCAGGCTGACACCGATGGCGGCAACCGAGGACGCGCTGCGGATCTGTTCAAGCACAAAAGAAGAGGAGTAGCGATGCACATCGAGCAGTTCTTCATTGCTGATCACACTAGCTATCGCCCCATCGGCGCCCCTGACCACCAGGTGCTTGATACCGCGCTCCTGCAACAGCAGAACGGCTTCGAAAATCAGTGCCGAATCATCGACATAGATAAGCGGGGCACTCATCACCTGGTAGACCGGAGCGTCGATGGCTACCGCACCGCCGACCACCCGCTCGCGCAAGACGAGGTCGGTGACGATACCGATCATCGCCCCGGATTCACTCGCCACCAGGATCGCACTGCGCCCGGCCTCGCTCATCATTTTTGCCGCTGTGCGAATCGGCGTATTGAGGTCGCAGGAGATAAAGCCGCTCAATGAACTGCGCACCGGCTGGTTCAAAAACATCAGGGAGGTCTGCAACTCGACGATCAGGTTCTCCCGCTCCTCTTCGCTCTGCTGCCGACGGCTGATATCTTCCACCAGGCCGTCGCAATAAAGGGGCGTGCCGTCCTCGTCCCTGACCAGGACCATGGAAAGCGATGCCGTTCGCGATCCTCCCTGCCGCGTTGCGATACTGAAGGATTTCTCTTTGACGAGCCCTTCCTGCTGCAGGCCCGCAACCAGTTCCTGCCGATCCTGGGAATCCGGGAAAAAATCGAGCAGGTTGGCTTCGAGCAACGGCCTGCCGCCGCTCTGCTCGAGCAGTTCCCTGGTCACATCGTTGGCCTCGAGAAACCTGAAGCCACCGGCGGCGGCAGTCCGGAACATGCCAATGCGCAGACGATCGGCCAATTGCCGGAACCGCACACGACTTTGCTCCAGTTCTTCCTCGAGCCGTCTGCTGCTGCGGATATCGCGGGCAGTCAACACGACGACTTTCTGAGAACCCAGGTTCTTTCGGGCCAAACTGACAACGGTTGTCACCGGGCGACCGTCTTTGCGCTTGAGTGCGATCTCGTGTCGACCGGCCGACACATAACCGTGCAGAGCGTTCTCCCAGACCTCCCGGCTCTGTTCATGAACCGCACCTTCACCGGCAACCAGGGCGGACACATTCATCGTTTCCAATTCTTCGGCAGGATAGCCGAGCAGTTCTTCCATTCCCTTGTTGGCAAAGAGACAGGAACCGTTATGGAGCATCATGATCGGATCGGCGGCGGCCTCGACCAGCGTCTTGTACTTCACCCGGGACAGCCGCAACGACTCTTCGGCGCTCCGTCGCCTCCGCTCGATGATCAGGCTGCGCACCACGGTCACCGTCAACAGCAGGGCAATGACCGCCATGCCGACGTGGATCATCCGGGTCAGTCGCCTGGTGATTTCGTCGGTTTTCTGCTCAACGTCGTCAAGGAACACGCCGGTGCCGACGACCCAGCCCCACGGCTCGAATTTCCTGACATAGGACAATTTGGGGACATCCACCGGTTCCGCGTATTTCTTGTTCCAGATGTAGTCGATAAAGCCGCTGTCCGCGGTGGACAGGGCCTGCTTGATCTCCATGAACAGTCTTTTACCGCCGGCATCCTCAAAAAAGCTGAGATCACTGCCGACCAGCTCTTTGGAATAGGGATGCATTACCAGCCGCGGCTGGAGATCGCTGATCCAGAAATAATCACGCCCCTCGCGGCCGTAGCGCAGGTGTTCGATCTCCTCCATCGCTTTTTGCTGGGCCTCGGAGCGGGTCAACAGACCGGCCCGCTCCTGTTGCTCGTAGAGCACCATGACGCTCCAGGCAACATTGACCAGCTCACGAATCATCTCCCGCTTGCTGTCGAAAAAGGTCTCCTTGAAAACCGGGATAATCACCGCATAGATCGCCCCGATGGCGATCATGATGACGAGCACCGTCGGCAGGATAATGCCGACGACGAATTTCAGCCAGCCGCCCGGCCGCTTGTCGATTTTCCGCTCTTGCATGATTGGCTGCTCCCGCATTGCTTCACTGGGTTTGCTGCCACCGGAGGGGGCTGCTCATTTTCAAACTCCCCTAACGTCGCGCCCGGCGGCACCGTGTGCAGCTAGATAAACAGCTGTGCGGCCAGCGACCCGCCGGCACGCAGCTTTTCCCGGTAGCGCCTGAGACAGACCAGATCCGAGCCACAGATGCCTTCGGCCAGGTGCTCGGGCTGTTCCGTCAGGGCCGTAAACAGCGCAGCGACAACAACCGGATCGAATTGATGCCCGGCTCCCTGCTGCAGATTGACTACGGCATCCGCCAGCTTCATCCGGGCGAAGTGGGTGCGACCGGCCAGCATCGTCTCAAAGGCATCACATACCGTCAGGATCCGGGCGCCCAGCGGAATGGCCTGGCCCTGCAAACCATCCGGGTACCCGCTGCCGTCGTAACGCTCATGGTGATGGCGGATCAGGGGTACCACGTCGTCGAGAAACCGCAGGGGACTGACAATCCTGGCCCCGATCACCGGATGCTGGCGGACGATGTCCATTTCCCGGCGGGACAGGATACCGAGGCGTTCCAGGATATCATCGTTCATGCCGATTTTGCCGATATCGTGCAGCAGACCGCCATGGTGGATGGTCTCCACCTCGACTTCCGGCAGCCCGAGTTGTGCGGCAATCATTTTCGCAAACCGGGCCACCCGCACCGAATGGCCATGGGTTGACTCGTCCTTCGCCTCGATGGCCAGGGCCAGGACCTCCACGACCTGCCTGAGGTTCTGCAGCATCTTATCATCATAGCTGAGCGCCTTGTGCAGCGCGATGGCACCCTGCTCACCGAGAGCGGTGATGATTTCCCGGTCCCGCTCGCTCATTTCGCGAAAGGCATAGAAATAGACGGCCAGAATACCCGCGTGATTGCCGATAATATGGAGGGGCATACCGATGATCGAGCCGACACTTTTCTTGCCGATGGTATCGACTTCCGGAATCCGGCGATCGGTCCGGGCATCGGCAATGAAAACGAAGGGTCCGTCGTTCGGATCGAAAAGCCTGGTGAGTTCCCGGTAATTGACGTCGGCCAGGTTGCGATAAGGAAAGCCGTCGGAAACCATGGTCTCGATCTTCTGTCGGCCATGGTCGACAATCCAGAAAATGCACCCCTTCGCCCCCAGCAGCGATCTGATGTTTTTGACGATATGGTCGAGGATCTCGGTGGTGTTCTCGCCGGAATGAATGGCCTTGCTGACCTGGGCGAACACCCTGAAAAATTCGGAATAATCAACGTTCATGGCACCTTCTCCTGAATCCGGTCCCATCAGCGAGCAGATGACGACACACCGCCGGACAGACCGTCAGATGATCCCCCGGCGCCGCAGATCAGTCACCTGCGGGGCGGCATAGCCAAGATCCGCCAGGATCTCCTCCGAGCTGCCGCCGAATCGATCCGGCGGCCGGCGAATCGAGCCCGGCGTTTCGCTCAGTTTTATCGGAATGCCGAGCAGTTGCTGCTTTTTACCGGCGCCGTCATCGACGGTGACAAGCATCTGCCGGTCGACAAAAAGCGGATGCGAGAAAATGTCGGCATACCCGTTGACCACCGTGCAGCAGACATCATGGCCGGCCAGCAGTTCTTCCCACTGGAACGCGGTGCGGCGGCCAATCGTCTCTTGCAGTAGATCGATCAGTTCTTCCCGGCAAGACTCATCGTATTGTCGATCCACATAAGCGGGCAGCTCAAGCAGGGTGCAGAGCTGCTTCCAGAACCGATGTTCCAGGGCGCCAACCGCCAGATAGCGATGATCGGCCGTCTGATAGACATTATAGCAGGCATAACGGTGGGAGAGAAGGTTGTCGGCCCGGCCCGGCACTGATCCGCTTCTTCTGCTCAACTCCTGCGGCAGGGCCAGCAAGCCGAGCAGGCCGTCGGTCATCGAAATATCGATGTACTGGCCTCTGCCGGTCCGTGCTCTGGCCAGCAGCGCCAGCAGAATTCCGGTCACCGCCTGTTGACCGCCGCCGGCGATATCGGCAATTTGTACCCCGGGTATGGTCGGTGGGCCGTCCTTCGGGCCGATCAGGTCAAGGATGCCGGCAACGCTGAGATAATTGACATCGTGACCGGCGCGATGCCGGTACGGTCCGGTCTGCCCGTAACCGGTAATCGAGCAATAGATGAGTTCGGGATGCGTCCGGCTCAGGGTATCGTAATCGATGCCGAGCCGCGCGGCAACGCCAGGCCTGAACCCCTCGATGACGACATCGGTCGTGTCGACAAGACGCAGAAAAATCTCCTTGCCTTCAGGCTCTTTCAGGTTCAGGCACAGATGCTTCTTATTGCGGTACAGCCCGGGAAAAAACAGGTTGTCGGCACCAAAACGCCGATCCTCGATGGCAATGACCTCCGCACCGTGGTCGGCGAGGATCATGGAACAATAAGGACCGGGCAGCATCCGCGACAGATCGAGTACTTTCAGGCCGGCAAGACTCCCGGGGTCAGGCTCCATGAGAACTCCTTCAGAATTCTATGCCCTTCTGGGCCTTGACACCGCTGGCAAACGCGTGCTTTACGGACTGCATGTCGGTCACCGTATCGGCAACAGCCACCAATTCGGTCGGCGCGTTCCGGCCGGTGATGACAATGGTCAGGCGCGGCGGTTTATGGGTGAGGACCTCGACGATATCCGCCACGTCAAGAAAACCGAACTGCGGCAGGTAGGTAAGTTCGTCCAGGATGATCAGGTCGTAGGCATCGGAGGCAATTTTCTCGCGGGCCAGTTCGAATCCTGCCCGCGCCACGATGCGATCTTCCTCGATTCGCTCTTTCTTGAAGACAAAGCCCTTGCCACAGATAAACCAGTCAAGCCCCGCCAGAGACTCGGCAAAAAGCCTCTCCCCATACTCTCCCTGTCCTTTGATAAACTGAATCACGCACACCCGCCGGCCATGGCCGAGCGCCCGGAAAGCAAGGCCCAGGGCAGCTGTCGTCTTGCCTTTACCATCGCCGGTATTGATGATGATCCGCCCGTCTCCGGTCATTGATGTTCACCCTTTTCTTTTTATTCCGACCGGGGAGACGCTTCTCCTGTAGACGCGTTTCACACCGACCGACCTGTCCTCGGCGCCCCTTCGCTGTCGGAATAAACGAGCCAGCTAACCCCCCAAAAAAACGTTACATAAAAACCGTTGACATTTTCCATGCGGTGAATTTATATTCAGCCATGTTCAGAGTGAGCGCTCGTTCAGGACGGTCACAAGTGTAATCGTTATCCGATAAATGCGCTCATGGTTTTTCCTTTTCCGGGAGGACTTCCACTCATCAAGGACGAGCAGACACCCCTTCCAGCTCTTCACCATCGACCCTGACCTGATCTTCCGGTTTCTGTAGCTCAAGAACACGGGAGGAACAAACGTTACGGGCGACGAACGAGCGCTCGATCTTTGATGGCTGTTCTCTCGCATCGACCATCGGTCAATCTGTTTGGGGCCCGAACCCGGACGGCACTATAGCACTGTTTTGCCGGACTGTTTGTTCGCCATGTCGAGGTCTTGACGACCGTTGTCAAACCTCGTCCGCCCGGGACGACCACCGCCGCTCATTTACTGATACCGACAGGGCACCTGCCCTGTCTCAGACAAAACGCCCCTCCGCGGGCTCCTGCCGAGATCGATCAGACTCCCGGGAAAACGGCGGCGAGGGAAAACCAAAAGGCAGTTTTTCAAAAGGAGGAGAGCATGAATAGTGCGTACAAGAAGGAAATTCGGTACACCCTCATTTTCAGCGCTTTATTGCTGATTTGCGGGCATCTCGGATTATTATTCGTGGCTTTTCCAAGCCTGCAGAACCACATGGTTTTTGGTTTTCCGTCACAGTACATCATCCCGGTGCTGATGGGCTGGCTCGGCCTGATGGTCGTCGTCTGGTTCCAGGCCAAATTGTCCAACGATCTCGACGACGAGATTGAGAAGTACAGCGGTTCAACCGAGAATGTCGGGTAAGGAGGCGCGATTATCATGGAACAGCAACAATGGGTATTATCCAGCCCGACGCTCGGTATCATCTTTGTCGGCGGTTCGTTCGTCATTTTCTACCTGATCGGCTGGTATTCGCAGAAACGGGCCAAGATCGCAACCGACTACTGGACGGCCGGCCGCAGTATCGGGGCGGTTACCAACGGTCTCGGCATGGCCTCGAGCTACATGAGCCTGGCCACCTTCATGGGCGTTACGGCATTGATCCTCAATCTCAAGGTACCGTTTGTCTACCTGTGGATTCAGTTCACGCTGTCGATACCACTGATCACCCTCTGGTACGGAGCGCCGCTGCGGCGCCTGGGAGCGTTTACACCGGCCCAGTTCGTCCGTGAGCGCTACGGCTTGTCGACATCCTACATCACCGTTGTGTTCATGATCCTGGTCATGGTCATGTACGCGCTCGGCCAGATGATCGGTGTCGCCAAGGTCTTCGAGATGCTGTTCGGCTTCAACTACAATATCTCGCTGATCTGTGGCGGCGCCCTGATCGTCGGCTACGTCACCATCGGCGGTATGTACGGTACCAGCTACAACGCCGCCTTCCAGATGATCCTGATGGGTGTCGCCTTCGTCATCCCGCTCGGCGCCATCATGAAAGCCATGGGCGGTACCGGCTGGTATTTCCCACCGCTGCTCTACGCCGACATGGTCCCGGCCATGCTCGAGGCGGTACCGGACTTCTTCGACATGAAATACGGTTTCAAATGGTACCTGGCCCTGATCCCCTGCTTTACCATCGGCGCCATGGGGCTGCCCCATCTTGGCATGAGGGTCTACACCGCGTCGAACCTGAAGAGTGCACGTAACGCAATGGTCTGGTTCACCTTCTTCTGCGGCATCGTCTTCAGCGCCACTTATACCATGGGCTTTTCCGGTGTCTTCTTCCAGGCAACCCAGGCATCGGCCGGTCAGGGCATTGTCCCGTCCGACTTCGACAAGATCACCCTGATCCTCAACAGCGTCTACAATCCGGCCTGGGTCCTGGCCTTCGTCATCGCCGGCGCCATCGCCGCCGGTCTGTCGACGATCAGTGCCAACCTGATGGCCATCGGCGCGATGATCGCCCAGGACATCATTGCCACGATCAAGCCGAACCTGCCGGACAAGACCATGAAGATCATCGGCTATGCCGCCATTGCCGGCGGCGGCGCCGCCAGTATCCTGATCGCGCTGAATCCGCCGACGTTCCTGGTGGTCAGTATCCTCTGGGCCTTCGGCCTGGCCGGCGTTACCGTTGCCCCGGCGGCGATTCTCGGCGTCTGGTGGAAACCGGCCAATCGCTATGGAGCATTTACCTCCATTCTCGTCTCCGGTCTCATCTACATTCTCGTGTCACCCTATATTTTCCCCAATATCGTCATCTCCACCGGCCTGCAGGCCAAGATCGGCATGTCCGGTTCGCTGTTCTGCGTGCCGCTCAGCTTCTTCCTGCTGACCACCGTATCGATGATTACCGAGCGCATCCCGTCTCTGATGGTGCGCATCCCCGTCGAACAGGATAAAATGCTCGTCGACAAAGTCCACGGCTGGTCCGAATACAGCGACGAGCGCTACAACAGCGCCACGGCCGGCATCATCATCGCCGCCGTCAGTCTGTTCTTCTGCATTTACGCGTTGCTACCGGGCGGCTGGGCATAACGGACAGCTCCGAGCGATCCGGGGGCGGCATCGGCCGTCTCCGGATCGATCCCGACTATCGGCTCTGAGACAAAGAGAAAACAAGACGTGCGCTACCTGGATCTGTTCCCCGCCCTCGCCACCGGCAAAGAGGAGGTGTTTCGCTTGGCCCTGGAGGGTAATGCCCGTTCGATCATGCTGATCAACATCGTCATCCTCGGCGTATTGTTCGGTCTCTCCAATCTCCTCGGCGTCATCGATCAGGCCGGGGGCGAAGCGTTGGCAGGGCGGTTTCTGCTGTTGCTGGCTCTTCTGCTCATTCTCTATGGCATCTTCACCATGTTCGCGGTTCTTTTCGGCCTGACGCTGATCTACTGGGCTGCTGCAAAGGCGTTTGGCGGGCCGGGCGGTCTGGTCCTGGTACTCGAGTTGATCGGTCTGGCGGCGGTGCCGTTCTGGCTGTTCGCCCCGCTGTTGAACTATGCCATCCGCTTCGGCCCGGAGGGCGGTACGATACCGCTCATCCTTCTGGTGCCCCTCGTGTTGTCCTTCATCTGGTCGTTTGTGCTGGTCAAAAAAAGTATGATGGCGGGACAGGGGCTGAGCGGGGGCAAGGCAACCCTGGCCGTTGCCTGCATGTGGATTTTCAGTGTCAGTGCGATCTACGTGTTTTCCCCCTGATCGCGCTGCTGGAGCACCCGAAAAACCTCGATCTTGTCTTTTACGTTTTTGTATTCGAATCGCCCCATTGCTTCGCAGCGATAGAGCCCGCCCAGCAATTCCATGGTTTTCCTGGAGACGCAGATTTCACCACCCGGGCAGCCGCGCTCGATCCGGGAAGCGATATTGACGCCGTATCCGAGTACCGTATAATCGCAATACTCCTCGGAGCCAATGGTCCCGACCACCACCTGGTCGGTATTGATACCGATGCCCAGATCGATCGTCACCCCCATCCGGGTCAGCCATCGATGGCGCAGGTTGCGCATCATCGCCTGCATCTCCAGCGCCGCTTCAACCGCCCGCTCCGCGTGGTCCGGCCGCTCCACCGGGTTGCCCCAGACCACCATCAGGGAATCGCCGATCAGTTTATCAATCACACCGTCGTTGGACCGGGCAATCGCGATCAGTTTGCCGAAGCATTCCCGCATCATCTTGATCACCTGCTCGGGTTCGATATCCCGGCAGAGTTTCGTAAATCCGCGCAAATCGGCAAACATCACGGTGACCGTCTTGAGGACGCCGTCCTCCTTGAGTAGGTCAGGGTTCTCGATGGCCAGCGTAGCAATGCTCGGTTCGACAAAATGCCCGAAGGTGGCTCTGATATCGTTCTTCTCTTCTTCAAGGACCGTCGATCCCCACGCCAGGACCCTGATAATTGCGATCAGTGTGCCGAGCAGCGGGGCCGACATCGGCATGAACAGATGAAAGGCTTCGGAATAGGAGTGGATCAGCACGGCATAGAAAAACCAGGCGATCACCGTATAAATCATACCCTTGACCACCCCTTCCTCAAGGATGATGATACCGGGGAACAAGGTGTGAAACATGATGATCAGCACGGTGACGCTCAGCGGAATCGGCTGATACCCCTCGAGTGAATCCATCCTGAACAGCAGCATGTCGAACGGCACGAAGATTTGAGCGGACTGGACCACGCAGAGGGTAGCGCCGACGAGGATGGAAACAATCAGGAAAATTTTCAGCTGAGAGTATTTGGTATATTTCAGGCGCATCGTCATCATGGCAGTCTGGTGATCTCCTCCCGGTTCATCCACTCACCTGATCGCGGTGCCGCATCAACCGGTTTGTTCCGGCGGCCCCTGGCAATACCTTAGAAAAACAGCTCTTTGTCCTCACGGTACAGGATCGGACTATAGCCGCCTTTCCCTTTTTGAACAAGAAAATAGCTGACCACTTCCGCCCACCGTCGCACCACCAAACCGTCACAGCTTCGGCAATCGCCGGCATCTATGCTGTGGTCAGCGCGGGTGATACTCCTCCGGCCCAACTCCAACTCCCGGACACGGAGGTCCGCAGAACTCCTTGCCATCTCGGTTCGGCTGTGAGTATAATCTCTGCCGCACCCGTAATGGCTGCACATAACAATAATAATCTGCTTAACTCGACCGGATCATCGATCCACAAACCATGGACAGTCAGCCAAAACAGAGCGATGATCTTCGGGCAGGGTTCACCGCCAGCCTCGTCGTTGCCGCCAGTGTCGGCGCCTACGGCAGCGTCCTCGGTCTGCTCGCGGCACAGAAGGGCCTGACCTGGTATCAGCTGCTGATCATGAATCTCAGTGTCTTTGCCGGCTCGGCGCAATTCGTGATGATCGACATGTGGCTGCCGCCACTGCCGATCGTCGAGATCACCCTGGCCGTGCTGGTGATCAATATGCGTTATCTGCTGATCGGGGCCTCCCTCAGCCCACTTTTTAAGGGAACATCCCTCGGCCATCGCTTTCTGTTCATGCACCTGGTCGCCGACGAAAACTGGGCTATTACCATGGCCCGTTTTCACAAACAGGCGATTTCCACCTGGTTTCTGCTCGGCGGTGGTCTCTGTGTCCAACTCGCCTGGTGCAGCGGCACCATGCTTGGACATCGCCTCGGCGCGGTGATTGCCGACCCGGAGCGATACGGACTGGATTTTTCTTTTGTGGCGGTCTTTACCGCGCTCGTTTTCAGTTTCTGGAAGGGGCGTCGCGACCTGCTGCCCTGGCTGGTTGCGGCGCTGGTCGCTGTCGGCAGCGAGGCCCTGTTGCCGGGCAAATGGTATATCGTCTGTGGCGGCGTTGCCGGAGCATTGGCAGCGGCGCTGCGTGAAACCGGGCCGGGCCGGGGGCAGAGCGATGACTGACGAGACGCTGGTCTGGCTCACCATCGGAGCAGCGGCGCTGGTAACCTACGGCCTGCGGATCTCAGGCCTGCTGCTTGCCGCCCGTCTCCCGAAGACGGGCAGGTTCAAAACGTTCATGGATGCGCTGCCCGGCACCATTCTCCTCTCTCTCATTGTCCCGGCGGCGGTCGCGGCCGGACCGATCGGCTGGCTGGCCACATTGGCAACCGGCCTGTGCAGTTGCAAAACAGGCAACGTCTTCCTGTCGATGGTGGTCGGCGTGGCGATCGTCGCTCTCGGCCGCTGGTGGGGGGTGTAGCTGGTCCGAGCAACGCGTCGAGCGTGCCGGAAAACACGAAGGGCGGATCGGCTGGTGCCGGTCCGCCCTTCGTGTCCAATTCTACACCTGTAGAAAATTCAACAGCCTCTGATACCTCAGGAACCGGAGGACTTGACCTTCTTCTCCTTGCCGCCCGCCTCGGACTCCTGGGCCTGCGGACCGGCAATGGCATCACGGGCCACCTTGATCCGCACGTTATCGGCAATCTCCAGCGTCAGTACGCCATCGGTCAGACCGGTAATCTCACCGAAGACGCCGCCCTTGGTGACCACCCGATCGCCCTTTTTCAATTCGCTCAAATAGGCTCGATGCTGCTTCGCCTGCTTTTGCTGCGGCCTGATCAGAAGAAAATAAAAAACCACGAAAATCAGGATCAGCGGGATAAATGATGCAAAACCCCCGGCTGCTCCTCCGCCCGCTGCCGCATCGGCCGCATAGGCTATACCTGTCATCTGAATACCTCCCTTTGAGATTCGATTTGTCCGAATAGACAAAAAAACTTGGGCATAACCATAATCACTCGGTTGCAAGCCCGCTATAAAAATCGTTGCGGAAAGAAGCCAGACAATCTCCGGCAATCGCCTCCCTGATTTGTTTCATCAGGTTAATATAATAATGGATATTGTGAATTGTATTGAGCTGGTAGGAAAGAATTTCGCGACTGACGAAAAGATGACGGAGATAGGCCCGGGAATAATTGCGGCAGGTGTAACAATCGCAGGCCTCATCGATTGGCAGTTGATCATCCCGATATCGGGAATTTTTCAACACCACCCGACCGGTCGAGGTAAACAGGGTACCGTTACGGGCATTTCTGGTCGGCATCACGCAGTCGAACATATCGATGCCGCGCCAGACCCCTTCGACCAGGTCTTCCGGCGTACCGACCCCCATCAGGTAACGCGGGTAATCGTCGGGCAGGCACTCCGCGGTGACCTCGGTCATATCATACATCTGCGCTTTGTCTTCACCGACGGAGAGGCCGCCGGCAGCATAACCATCAAAGCCGATATCAATCATGGTCCGGGCCGATTCGCGGCGCAGGTCGGGATACATACCGCCCTGGACGATGCCGAACAACAGGTGCTCGGGCTTGGTCCGAGCCTCGCGGCAGCGTCGCGCCCACCGCCCAGTCAACGCAGTGGCGGCGGTGGTTTCGGTACGATCGGCCGGATACGGGATACAGGTATCGAGGCACATCATGATATCAGAGCCGAGCGCTTCCTGGACCTCGATCGCATTTTCCGGGCTGAGAAAGAGCCGGGAACCGTCGAGATGGGAGCGAAATGCGGCACCCTCCTCGGTGATCCTGGCCAATTCCTTCAGGCTGAAGATCTGAAAGCCGCCCGAATCGGTGAGTATTGCCCGATCCCAGTTCATGAAGCGATGCAGGCCGCCGCATTGCTCGATCAACCGATGTCCCGGCCGGACAAACAGGTGGTAGGTATTACCGAGGATGATCTGGGCACCGATCTCCCGCAGGTTTTCCGGAGTAATCGCCTTGACCGTCGCCTGGGTCCCCACCGGCATGAACACCGGCGTCTGGATGACGCCGTGTCGCGTCGCCAGTTCGGCGGTACGCGCCCGGCACTGACTCGAACGATGCCCGATGGTCAGCGATGATGCCGGGCGCTCTGTTGTGTTGTGCATATCGTTTCTTCTCTATTCTTCAATAAAAACGTCATCCGCGCATCGACAGCACCTGCGAGCTGCCCGCTCACGGCCAAAGGCCGGCAACCAGTGTCTCGATGGCCGCCTGCTGGTGTTCGATCCGTGCCAGCAGATCGAACTGAATTCGGGCCCGGTCGAGATTGTCTTCCGGTCCGTCAACTTTGAAGTAACGGTCACCGGCCAGGTAATCGGTGAGGAAACGGACCCCGAGCTCGAAAGTGAGCAGGCGTACGCCCTGAAAAAGCAGCTGCCTCTCAGCCACGCTCAAGCCGGCGCCACTGGCGCGGTAGCCGGCCAGGACAGCACGGCACAGCGTGAGATCGAACACGCCCGGCCGGCGGCTCGCTTGCTGTTCCCCGGCCGGATTACAGACCGAGCGCAGGCAATCGCCAAGATCCCACAGCACCAGCCCGGGCGCGACAGTATCCAGATCGATCAGGGCAACGGCCCGGGCGGTGCTTTGATCGAACAGGACATTGTCGCATTTCGGGTCGCCATGAATCAATCGCTGCGCCAGCTCACCCCGCCGCTGTGCCCGCACGAGCAGATCGGCATCGGCCAGCCGCTGCTCCACCTGGTGGCAGCACTCGCGCGCGGCGCCGCGCGCGCAACGCCGAGACTCCGTCAATGCCTGCTCCCAGGTTCGGCAATAAGCGGGCAGATCATGAAAACCCGGCAGCGGCGGGCAGAGCATCCCGGCATCGAAATCGTCGAGCAGCAGATGGAAGCGGCCGAGCATTCGCCCCGCCTCGAAGGCCTGGGCCGCAGACGCCACCGATGGATAGCTGACCGCTCCGGAAACATACTCGATTACCCGCCACACCCCGCCATCGCGATCAATCGCACAACTCGTCCCGTCTCGGGCCGGTACGAGGCGGGGGAACCGCTCATCGTTCGTGCTGTGCCGACGGCGTTTGCCAAGATGGGCCGTTACCGCCCCGACGTTTTCCGCAATACAGACCGGATCGGGAAAGACATCGGAATTGATGCGCTGCAGGACGAGCGGGACATGGCCGGCGCAGGAGACCAGGAAGGTGTCATTGATCCTGCCGGCGCCAAGGGGTACGATTCGCTGCAGACGCGCCGTTGCCGGCAGGAACGCATCGCACATGACACGGTGGCCGCGATTCAGGACAGACGAGGTCATGACACCATACAGTTGACGACGGCAGATCGCCTCATGCCCGTCGTCACGCCTCCAGCAGGGTAATATCGGTGGCCTCGGTGCGATTGTTGTTTTCCGGGTTCTGGACGATGGAAAATTCGAAGATGTTGGCGGCGTCGAGAAACACCGCATCATGTGCCACCGTCGATTTCGAGCAATGGAAAAACACCGTCTCCGCCCGCAGCCCCCCGCCGCTCAAGGTATAGTAACGCAAGAACCCAAACCCACGGTCGGGATTGTAATTAACCGGCATGCCCCGCAGTCGGCCGGCGGCGTCGGGGGGCATCGGCAGCAGCCCGGGAATGAGGAAGCCGGAGAGGTAGCTATCGGCCGTCTCCTTGAGTTCGTTGCTGACGTTGTTGAAGCCGATCACCTCGACCCGGCAGCCCATGTTCTGCAAGGCAAGCACCAGACGGATAAAATCGCCGTCACCGGTGAGCAGTATGATTCGGTCGAGGTTGCGCGCCTGCAGCAGTGCATCGATGGCCAGGTCCATATCGGCATTGGCCTTGGTCGTCAGGATTCCCTCGTCGTCGACAAAGTGTTTGACAAACTTTTTAATGACCTTGAAGCCGCATTGGCGGATAATATTGTGATAACGATAGAGTTTCTGTCGATACTCGTCATCGTCCTTGG
>CAZUJZ010000048.1:0-16808 GCA_964620665.1 uncultured Desulfofustis sp.
ACGGTTTTGGCAGGGAAGTCAGCAGGGCTCTCACGTACTGAGGCAGAAGACCTTTCCAGCGGCAGGTTGAGGGCTTGGCGCAGGGAAGAAGGGGAGAAGGGGAGAAGGGGAGAAGGAGAAAACCTTGGCGGATCCTGGTGAGTTGGCTAAAGTGGGAGTGTTTTTTTTGGAGCGGCTTTGATCGGGGAGCCGATTTTCAGGGCTGTTGAAAAGAGCACGTACTAATCGCCAGCCGTCTTGACACTCTCCGGGCGATATTTTCAGTAATGGCAATAAGCCTCTTTACAAGCGATCACGAGCCAATTTGTAGACCAGGTTTTTGTCCCTTTTACCCACGGCAATAACGATAACAACCAGCTCGTTGTCTCGGACCTGATATACCAGCCGGTATCCGGATCCCCTGAGCTTGATCTTATAACAATCGCTCATCTCCCTAAGCCGGGCGCTGTCGATACGAGGTTGCTGCAACCGTTCTCTGAGTTTTGTTTTGAGCATTTCGCGAATGCTCCCATCAAGCTTACGCCACTCCTTTAATGCATCGTCCTTGAACTTCAGCTCATAGCTCATCTATGTCAACCTTGATTTCAGGCTGTTTCTTCCTTTCTTCCACGATAGCCCGGAGTTCGGCATCTTCAAGGATGTCATAAATCCGCTCGAATGTCTTGGCGGGAATGGCATAAAAAGCAGGCTCGTTGCGATTCAGAATGGCAACGGGGCCACCCTCTCCTTGGCCGACAACAGCCATTGGGTTTTTCTTCAATTCGGAAATCCCGGCTGTAATTTCCGCGAGGATGTGATGTGTCTTGACCATCGTCTCTTCCTTTTCAGCAACCTGCTTCCCAGTCGCTCGTTGTTTTCAGTTTTTGATCTCGTTTTACGTGTCTCAGCTCGTTTGCTGCAAGCGGTTCGCTCAACTCGGTATTCATTTTCTCAATAGCTCTTGAGGCGTCCACGTCGTATCTCCGGTGACCTGATAATAGGTCTCTTATATGGTCTTGTCAAGGAATATAGACTGCACAAAAGGTAGCTTAAAAGACCTCTTGTACCCCTTCTTGAACTCGGATTCGCTCGAGATGGCCAAGCAAGAAACGAAGAGCACGCCGAACCGCCGGTTGAGTTGTGGCTTCGAACTGCCGATAACAGCCGGAGCTGCCGAACCCTGGCAACTGCTGGTCAGTGTTGCCGATACGGGAAAAGGGGTCGAGAAGGAGTATCTTGTCAAGAATTCCGCCCTTTTTTCACGAGCAAACAGGTTGGCACGAGCGCCGGGCTGGGACTTTCCGTCATCTTCGACAATATAAAGGACCATGGCGGCGCGATTTCAACACAGAGTCCGCCTCTGCGGCAATACATGAGCGAGGATACGCCACAAGCGGACCCTTCAGGCCAGGGCCGCGGTGTTTATCGTCGAGTTACCGCTGCAACAGGAGAAACAGGTCGCCGAACTCGAAAAAAGTGAGACCGGTTCGGCCTGAGAGTTTGGTGATTTTGTGTTTATTTCGTTGCAGAACGAGAAGAAGCGTATTATCTTCGAGTTTTACTTATGTAGGAGGAGAAACCTTCATTTCTTTATGTCCGCGTTTTTTCTATCGTATTCATCGCCGATGAAGTGTCAGCTCCCCACCTGGATCAATCACTTGGGTTCCGCATCGACAATATAATTATTTGAAAAGGTATATCGATTACCAGTGCGATCAGCCTCCGTTGCAGGCTCACGGCCGTTTGTCGGCCGGGTGCTGCCGGAAATCAGGCATATCGTATCTGGTTATTAAGAGGTCCGGTCGAAACATCACACGATGCCTCGGCTCTACCACAAAAGGGGTTCACGAGAGGGCCCTGCAAAAAGGAGTAATTCAACATGGCTGAAGGCACAGTAAAGTGGTTTAACGATGCGAAAGGGTTTGGTTTTATCGAGCAGGATGGCGGCAAGGATGTGTTTGTACACCATTCGGCCATCCAGGCCCAGGGTTTCAAATCCCTGACCGAGGGTGCTCGCGTATCCTTTGACGTTGTCGACGGCCCGAAAGGACCGGCGGCAGCCAACGTCGTCCAGCTCTAAGAGTCGGATACGGTTGTTGCGCAGACCCCCGCACCCTGGGTGCGGGGGTTTTCTTTTTCAGCAATGAACAGAAAGAAGGGGTGATTTTGGCTCGAACAAATTATTCATTTGAAAAGCGTCAGAAAGAGTTGGCAAAGAAGAAGAAGAAAGAAGAAAAACTCCAGCGCAAACGCGAGAAGCAGGAATCGCAGAGCGACAAACCAGAGGACTCGGAACCGTCATCACCTGAAGAAGAGTAGCACGGCGTTGACCACCGACCAGAGCAGCACCGTGGCGGTGGCAATGATGCAGAGTGTCCCCAGGAACTTGTGCCTGATCGTCTCCGGGACCCGCTCCTGGTAGCCCATCACGATGCCGATGGCCGCGCCGGCGAGCATCCCCCCGCCATGTCCCCAGTTATTGATGCCGGGGACCAGCAAACCGAAGATAAAGATTCCCACCGCCCAGCCGCCGATCTGGCGGTAAACGGCAGCCCCATAGGTTCCGCCGCGGTTTTTCCCGTAATACAGGGCGGCGCCGATCAGTCCGCAGACGGCGGCTGAAGCGCCGATGGTCAGCCGCACGCCGAACAGCGCCGAGATGAAGTACCCGCCGATACCGCTCAACGTATAGATGACGATCGTCCTGCTCACCCCGTATTCACGGATGATGAGGGGGCCGAGTTGATGCAGCGCGATCATGTTGAAGACGATATGAATCAGGCTGCCGTGCAGATAGCTTGCCGAAATCAGCGACCACCAGTGCTGGTAGTGAAACAGCGGTACACTGCCGGTGGCGCCGAGGACAAGCAGACTGCCGTTGCTTGGCGTGAGAAAGCCGAACGGGTGGCCGGAAAATGACGTGGCCCGCGGGTCAATCGCCAGCGACAGCACGAACATCACGATATTGGCGATCAGGATCAGCCGCAGGATCGACGTGTCGTCGCCGCTGATGCGGGTGAACATATTGTCTTTCCAGATCGATCCCGGTTTTTTCAGGCCGCAATAGGGGCACGTCGACGCCGAGCGGCTGACCAGTCGTCGGCAATTGGGGCAGAGCAGGGAGTTTCGTTTCTGAGATGCGTTCATGTGGGGAACCGTTACGCAGCGCCGCCCGGTCGGGACGGGCGCCTACGGGGCATCATCCGGAGGAGATGTCTCGCACGAGCCGGCCCGTTGCAAAGCGGCAATAAACCGGTGCTCGCGCAGCCGTGCCGGCGATCGAGGGAGTTTCCGGTTGCCGGGAACGGTGCACTACATCGGTGATGTCGCCGTCAGGAGTCCTTCCTCATCCATCAGGGCGATGCCGTAATCAATGGCGACAGCATACGAGATATTGGTGTTTGAAGCAATAGTACGACTGCCGTCGGTATATTCCTTTGCCGCTTCCTGTGGATCGAACCGGCCGTTGATGATACCGATGACCACCCCCTCTTCGACGCTGACCAGCGGTCCGCCCCGGTCGCCGTCGTGGACCATGGAGTCGAAGAGCAGCAGCCTGCTGTCGTTATGGGAAAGGACCCGGGCGCTGACGATGGCGTTCATGGCCACCAAGGCATGCAGCGCTTGGTGGCCGAAAGCGTAGCCGAGCGCAGTCACCCTGCTGCCGATGTGCACGTTCTCCGCCGTGCCGAGGAAGTAGTCGGGCAAACGCATATCAACGGGGTGCATCATCTTCAGCAGAGCGATATCCCGGTCATTGTTTCGCCGGGCGACGGTGACCGGTATCGACGTCACCGTTTCCTGGTTGACCGGGGTGAATTCGTTGCTCATCGACTCGCCGGGTACGACGACCAGATCGCCGTCGTTCGGCAGGATATGGGAGACACTCAGCAGGTAGCCGCTGTCATGAACGAGAAAGGCCGTGCCGAGGAATTGTACCGTCTCGCCTTCGCGGCGGAAGACCATCAGGCAGCCGTTATTGAATTTGTTGAAAACCGATTCGGCCATGGGTCTGCTTGCTCCTGTGTTGTGGTGAAGTGCGCTGTCCGTTTAATCGCCGTCTCCCAACCACTGCCGGACGCGGTCGGGGTGGTTGCGCAGCCAGCGCCGGGCCTTTTCGTACGGGTAGAGAGCGTGGTCATTCTCGTTCCAGATCATGAATAAGGATGCCTCTTCCGGTGTCCAGCTGAATCGATCGAGAACGGCATAGACCGCCGGCATGTCGTCATGCAAGTTGGGTCGCACCATGGTGTGAATCCGCTCGGTGCCGCCGTACACCCGCTGCGGGTCGTCGAAAAATTTCAGATTCCAGCGGGCGAACATCCAGTGTGGCGTCCAGCCGGTGAGGACGACCTGGCGTTTGTGCCGAATGGCCTGGGCCAACAATTCGGTCATCGTTTGCTCACTGCCCTCGATCAGCCGAAAGTCGTCCAGGCCGTAGCTGGCCATCGCCTCCTTGGTGCGGGCCATGATTCCGGCCTCGGGGTCGATGCCGATGATGTTCCGGTGAAAGACATCGGCATGATCGGGGAGATCGCCGATCGATTCGACGGTGATCGGCGATTGTGCCCGCTGTCCCCGCGCGCCGACCTGGCGGCCGGAAGCGATATCGGGAACGACCAGTCCGATGCGGGCGCCGACGAGGTTGGGGCCGAGATCTTCCAATCGATCGCGGTAGGTCTGCAGATAGTGTCCATGGGTCGTCGGCAGCCAGGCCGACAGCATCGCATCGACGCTGCCGTCGGCAACGAGCTGCCACATCTCGTCGGCATCGGCGAGGATCAGTTCCGCGCGATAGCCGAGTTCTTCCTGCAGCACTGCCTGCACGACATGGGCACTGGCGATCGATGACGACCAGCTCGTATAGGCGATTTTTATCGTTTCCCGGGACGCTGCCTCGGTCACCGTCACTGATGTCAGGGCGGCAACGGACAGAACCATGACCAGAGCCTGTTGAACGAGTTTCTTCATACCGTATCTCCCAAGGGTTCGGGTTAGAAGCAGTGTCTACCAGAAGCGCCGTCTGCCGAATGTCGGCAGTTTCACCGAGGGCCGCGGGCGCAGCTCCCTGGTCTTGGTGTTGCCGATGTTCAGTTCAAATGATTGCCCCTCCTTGTATTCGGCGAGCCCCTTGTGGAGAGAGAAGCACATCCCGAGGAGGATCAGGGAAAACGGCAAGCCGGTGGTGACGGCCGCTGTCTGCAGCGCCACCAGTCCGCCCCCGATCAGCAGCACCGCGGCGACCACGCCCTCGAGAACGGCCCAGAACAGCCGCTGCAGCACCGGCGGATCGGGATTACCGCCGGCCGTGATGATATCGATAACCAGCGAGCCCGAGTCCGAAGAGGTGACAAAGAAGGTGACGACCACAACAATGGCGAGCATCGACGTCAATGACTGCAGGGGGTAGTGCTCGAGCAGCTTGAACAGGGAGACCGGCACGTTTTCCTGAACGGCCCGGGCGATACCACCGGCACCGAACATCTCGATGTTGATGGCGCTGTTGCCGAAAACCGTGATCCAGGCAAAGGTGATAAAGGTCGGTACCAGCAGGACCCCCTTGATGAACTCACCGATCGTCCGGCCATAGGAGACCCGGGCGATGAACATGCCGACGAACGGCGACCAGGAGATCCACCAGCCCCAGTAGAAAATGGTCCAGGATTGCTGCCAGTCGGTGGCCTCGTAGGTCTCGTTCCAGGTAGCCAGCTGCGGCAGGTTCTGCAGATAGAAACCGATATTTTCCATCAGCGCCTTCATGATAAACAGCGTCGGTCCAAGCAGCAGGACGAAGAGCATCAGACCGCCGGCCAGGTAGATGTTGATCTGGCTGAGCAGCTTGATACCGGCACTGATTCCCCGGACGACCGACCAGGTGGCGATGGCGGTGATGCCGCCGATCAGCAGGACCTGGATGAGGGTCGATTGCGGGATGCCGAACAGGTGGTTGAGACCGGCGTTGACCTGCTGGACGCCGAGACCGAGCGAGGTGGCCACGCCGAACAGAGTGGCTACGGTGGCCATGATGTCGATCAGGTTGCCGATGGGGCCGTAGATCTTTTCCCCGAGCAGCGGATAAAAAACCGACCGGATCGATAGCGGTAGCCCTTTGTTGAACGAGAAGAATGCCAGTGACAGGCCGACGATGGCATAGATAGCCCAGGGGTGCAGTCCCCAGTGAAGGAAGGAGAGGTCCATCGCGACCCGGGCGGCTTCGGCGGTTCCCGGTTCGACGAGCGGCGAGGCGACGAAGTGAAACATCGGTTCGGCCACCCCGTAAAAAAGCAGACCGATACCCATACCGGCCGAAAACAGCATGGAGAACCAGCCAAGGGTCGTAAATTCCGGAATCGCTTCGGCGCCGCCCAGCCTGATGCCGGAAAAGCGCCCGAGCAGCAGCGATATCACATAGACGAGAATGATATTCATCGTCCAGACGAAGAACCAGCCGGCATAGGTACCGATCAGCGACTGCAGCGAGGAGAAGAAATCGTCCACCCGGGCCTGAAAAATCAGGGTCATCGCGACGAAGAGCAGAATCAGGCCGCCGGAGATGAAAAAGACGTAGGGGTGGACGTCGAGATGAAACCAGCTGCGACCCTCCGGCTGCACAGGGGTGTTGTTTTCCATGCAATACCTCCAGGATGAATGGGGGGAACGACTCGCGGGCGGTTACGGCGGCGGTGCGCCGGAGCGATGGAGCACCGTGAATGAGACGGGACCGTTGCCGTTCCCGAGCAGTTCAGAAATTCACAATGTGAGAGATGGTGTTCTGATGTCGGTCCATTCTAGCACCATCGAGCCGGGAAAAGCAACCGGCAGAGACGATGACCCTGGTGAAGATGCACTGGTGTCGGGGCAACGAAGGAGGGCCGCCTTGCCTGCCTCCGGAACAGCGGTTCCGGGCCGGGCGGCGACTACGGGGGCGGCCGCGGGAACGACGTCAGATCATGCAGGTGCTCATGACCTGTTTGACATCGGTTCTGCCGGCAAAGATGAGATGAATCCCTTCCTGCAGCAAGACCGTCATACCGTCGTCGATCGCTTCGATCTTGATATCTTCGGCGGGCGCTTTCTCGATGATCAGGCTCTTGATCTTCTTGTTGGCCACCAGCAGTTCGAACAGACCCTGTCGTCCTTTGTAGCCGCTGTCGTTGCAGTTTTCGCAGCCGCGGGCGCGAAACAGCGTGAGGTTTTTGGAATAGGAGATGTTCAGGTGTTCGAAAAACATCACACCGTAGTGATGGACCAGGTTGTCATATTCTTTCTGGGTCGGGTTGTAGGGCTCCTTGCACTCGTCACACAAGGTTCGCACCAGCCGCTGGGCGAGGACGCCGAGCAGCGAGTCGGAGAAGTTGAACGGGTCCATGCCCATTTCGATCAGCCGGACAACGGTTTCCGCGGCCGAATTGGTGTGCAGGGTGCTGAAGACCACATGGCCGGTCAACGAGGCCTCGATGGCCATCTTGGCAGTTTCCTCGTCGCGCATCTCGCCGATCATGATGATATCCGGGTCGGCCCGGAGAAAGGCCCGCATCGCGGCGGCGAAGGTATAGCCGATATGCGGCTTGACCTGCACCTGGCGCATCCGGTACTGGGTGATCTCCACCGGGTCTTCGGCGGTCCAGATCTTTTTTTCCGGGGTGTTGATATAGTTGAGCACCGAGTGCAGGGTGGTCGTTTTACCGGAACCGGTCGGCCCGACCACCAGAAACATGCCGTAGGGTTTGGTGATGCACGGGATAATCCGGTTGAGAATTCGTTCCGGGGCCAGTTTATAGAGTGGTATCGGCTTGCTGTCGGCAAGAATTCGCAGCACCACATCTTCGTTGCCGTCGGCGGTCGGCAGGGTGGCGACTCGCAGTTCGACCGTGTCGGCGCTCATCGTCGTGAATTTGATCTTGCCGTCCTGGGGTTTGCGGCGTTCGGAGATGTCCAAGTCGGCAAGCACCTTGATCCGGGCGATAACCGATTTGACGTTGGTCTTCGGGATGTTCAGGATATTGGCGCAGGAACCGTCGACGCGGAACCTGACTTCGGCATCCTGCCTGGTGCCATAGGGTTCGATATGAATATCGGAAGCGCCGGCTTTGACCGCGTCCTCGATCATTTTGTTGACCAATTGTACGGCCGGAGTGTTGTCCACCGCGACATCGGCCGGATGATCTTCAATTTTCTGATATATTTCAGGTATATAATTGTCCTCGTCGGGGACTTCTTCAGAGCCGTCCATGGCGGTGATGTCTTCGACGGGTGGGGGGACGATGGCGTCGATCAGTTCCCGGATATCATCGCCGAAGGCGAGCATCACACTGATTCGCGGGGCCTTGAAAAAGTTCTTGACCTCCAAAATACCGCTCTGATTGGCGGGGTTCTTGGCGGCCAGGACCATCTCGCCGCGTTTTTTCTCCAGCGGCACGATCAGGTGCTTGCGTAACAACTCGACGGTGTTCGGCGTGACAAAGGATTCGGCGGAGAACCGGTCGGCCGTGAGATCGACGAACCCGGTTTTATAGACAAAGGCCAGTGCATCGCCGAGATCGGCTTTGGGAATCAGGTAGTTTTCCATCAGCACGGTCTCGACCTCTTTCTCCTGCTGCGTGGCGATGACCATGGCCCGTTCCATTTCCTGCGGCGAGATGATTTCCCGATTGACCAGTTCTTCATAACGCATCGGGATTTTCTTGCCGCTTTTGTAGTGATTGAACAGCGCGATGGCGAGCGTGTCGGCCAACTCCTTGATGCGGCTTTCGTCCGTCGGATCGAAATCGGCGCTGTTTCGTTTGTTGATCAATTCGATCACGCCCATCAGGTTGGCCTTGTGGACCACCGGCGTTGCCAGTACCTGTCGGGTCTTGTGACCGGTTTTCTTATCCCATGACGAGTCGAAGGTCAGTGATGTATCGATTCCCTGCAGTTCATCCGTGTCGTAGACGTTCATGATATTCAGCGTTTGCCGGGTTTCCGCGACGAATCCGGTGATGCTGGCGCGGTTGATATCCATCCGGATTTTGCTGAGCGAGTCGCCGGGCAGCAGTACCCAGGACACGAGTTTGTTGTGTTTGGCGTCGATCAGGAAAATGGTCGCCATCTCGACGTTATAAATATTGAGAATTTTGTTGCGCAGACCGACCATGATCGCGTTTGGCGACGAGGCCGAGTGAATCTCGTTGACCAGCTTTTTGAAGCGTTCATCGTAGATTTGCTGGGAGGCTGTTTGTTCGGCGGATGCTGTGGCTGGCGCGGTCATGGCTGTCGATAATGCCGGTTGGGGGGAGGGAGGGGCGGGTGTCAACCGGTAACCGGAGACCGGTCTAGACCGTTTTTCAGTCATTCCCTGACAAAAAACGTCGGAAGTATAGCATGCACCGACGGTGATGGAAATGACTATTTGGTGGATGGAGTCCTTTCGTATTCCGGATAATTACCCTGTTTGTCGGGGCTTGGATCCGGAAGTGCGACCGCCAATTTTCGGCAGCTCTGGCCGGCCCGCGTCACTCTTCGAGGTCCGGCAGGCCGAAGGTTCGGACCATGTGCTGGTGATGCGAACCGCGCCAATAGAGGCGACCGCAGCTGCTGCATTGGTGGAAACGATGGTAGTAGCGGATGGTCAGCGGCTCGAGTCGATCCAGGATGTCGGTTTTGTCGACGGGGTGCAGTAAACCGTTGCAGGCCATACAGCGGGAAAACGGGCGGTAGCAGGCGGACAGGTTGTAAAGACGGCTGACCTCCTCGAATTGGCGAGTCGGGTCCTGGCTTCGGACCAGACGGCCGAAGACCACCGAGCGCAGTTTGAGCAGGTCCCTGTTGCGACTGAGCAGGATCCGTTTGTCGGCTACGGCATCGGCGGCGACATCGCCGATTGGCCGGTGCTCTGTCACCGCGGCGGCATCAAGGCCGGCCATACGCAGTAACCTGGCCAATTTGCCGACGTTGACGTCGACCAGAAAGCGGAGTTCGTCAAGCGGCTCCGGGCGCAGGGGTGACGGCTTGATTGGCGGGACCAGCGGCGACAGGGGGGCGACCAGCAGGGTTTCCTCGCCCCGCGGGACAAATGAGAAATCGAGCTCCTGCCGGCCATGAAGGAGGCGGCCGATTTCGGTGTGCGGAATGCCGAGCGATTCGATAATGTCCTTGATCGAGGCCCTGCGCACCAGAGGATAGTGATAGACATACGGAGAGGCGCTGGTCTCGGTGAAAAAGTCGAGCAGGTCGCCGGAGAAGACGAGGGTAACGGCAGGGCCGCGGCTATCTGATGGGGGTCTGTTCATGTTGCCGCCGGACGTAGGATCCCGGCGGCGGGCGTGGGGGCAGGCCGCCGCCGGGATTGGTTATGGGTCAGGCAACGGTTTCGAAGACCTTGCCGAGAGCACCGCAGATCGGGCATTTCTCGGGGGCGGAGCCAAGTTCGATATAACCGCAGATCGGGCAGAGATAAAAATCGCTGACATCGAGATCGGTTCCATTTTCCACCGCTTCCAGCGCCCTGGTATAAATCTCCGCGTGGACTTTTTCGGCGCCGAGCGCAAAACGGAACATGGTCTTGGCTTTGTGTCCCTCGTTGTTTGCCAACTCGGCCATTGGTGGATACATTTCGGTATATTCGTAGGTTTCGCCGTTGATGGCGGCTTTGAGATTGTCAGCCGTGGAGGCGATCAGGTCAAGCGCCTTGAGGTGTCCTTCGGCGTGGATCTTCTCGGCCTCTGCCGTGGTTTTGAACAACTTGGCGATATTGACGAAACCGTCCCGTTCGGCCTTCTTGGCAAAAGCGCTGTATTTCTGAAAAGCCTGGCTTTCGCCGGAAAACGCGTCGTGCAGATTGTCGATGGTCGATGACATGGAGTTCCTCCTGATAGTCGGTGCGCTGAGCGGTGAACCGTTGCACTCAACGCGTGCATTGGGCCTCTGGCCGTATTGTCAACATAAACGCAAAAACGGCAATGGGAGACGTCGTGTTGCGGCCCCTTTTGAGAGTGGATTATACCCGAAGGCGGAAAAAGAGAAAACAGGGAAGCGGTTGTTGCCCGGTTCTTCGTGGCAGGGAAAAAATGTCATGACCGCCTCCCTGTCGGTGTGCTAGAAGAAAGTGAAGCGGTTGAGAAACATTACGCTGAACCGGTTTTGAAAAGAAAAGGAGAGACCATGAAAAAAAGTGTTGCGATGATGCTGGTGTTGGCTGGGATCTGCTGCTGGCACGTCCAATCGGCCGGCGCGAAAGAGAATCAGAGGTTCCGGGGCGGCGTCGGCCTCGGGGTGATGGCTTTCGATCGAGGCGATAACCTGGATCCGAACGGTTCTAAGAGACATATCGATAGCCTGGATAAAAAAGCGGAGCGTGAGTTGACGGTTATCCCGCTGCTGGCGCCTTTTTTCAGTTATGATGTCGGGGCGCCCGGCGGCGGGGTCGTGCAATTCATGGTAAGACCGCCGATCGAGGAGGCCGGTGGCCTGGTGGTCAATCTGGGCGGGGCCTATTACCTGCCGGCGGGAGGATCGATCGGGATCAATGCGCTGGTCGCACCGCTGGAAGAGGCCTGGGAGAATCCCTACCTGGTCGGTGAGCGGCGTTCCCCTACCGACAGTCCGAAATACGGGCTGCACCTGGCCTGGAGAGAGATCGGCGGTACCGGCCTGTCACTCCATGGCGTCTACCTGCGAGACGAGGTCGATAACGACCGGATCGGCGATTTGCTGCCCGAGTTGGCCAGAGAGGGGGCGATTTACGCCCTGGCCGCGGAGTATCGGCTGCCGCTTTCCGAGGCATTTGAGATCAAGACCAGAGCGAGCTACCTGCAGGGAGATTATGATGGGGAAAGCAATTCGTTTACCCGGTATCGGATCAGGGTGCAGGCGAGTTATCGTCTCGGTGCGGTGACCCTGAAACCGGAAATCTCCTATCGACACACCAGTTACGACGAGATCGATCCGATGTTCGGCATAACCAGGGAGGAGGACGCCTACGGTATCGACCTGACAGTCCAGTACCAGGCGCCGTTCGGCTGGCAGGGCTGGGCCCTACAGGGGATGGCAGGGTATGGCCGGGGTGACAATGACATCGCTTTTTACGAAACCGAGTCGGTGCGCATCGGATCGTTGTTGACGTATTACTTCTAACCCCTCATCGCTGGAAGCCGCAATGGACAATGAAAAACACCGCCATGATCGGCAGGGCTCAGATCCGGGGCGGGCAGAGACTCGGAACTGAAAGGGTGCGGACAAGGACGTCCGTTGATAAAGAGACGTTTTCGGGAGTGATCGAGATGGATGATGACTGGCACTATCCGTATCGAACGGTGCGGCAGCCGCTGCTGGCCGCAAACGTGGTGGCCACATCCCAGCCGCTGGCCGCCCAGGCCGGCCTGCGCATGCTGCAGGAGGGCGGCAATGCGGTGGATGCCGCGCTGGCGGCGGCCATTGCGCTGACCGTGGTCGAACCGACCGGCAATGGTATCGGCGGCGATGCCTTCGCCCAGGTCTGGGATGGTATGCATCTGCATGGTATCAACGGCTCGGGCCGCTCGCCGGCCGCCTGGACTCCCGAACGGTTTGCCGGCTGTGAAAGCATGCCGCTGGTCGGCTGGGATGCGGTGACGGTTCCCGGTGCGGTTTCGGTTTGGGCGGCGCTGTCGCAGCGTTTTGGCGTGTTGCCGTTTGCCACGTTGTTTCGTCCGGCCATCGGGTATGCCCGGACCGGGTTTGCGGTGGCACCGATAATCGCCGCACGCTGGCGGGACTTGGCGGAAAGTTTGCGCGTTTTCCCGGAATTTGGCCGGGTCTTTCTGCCCGGCGGCCAGCCGCCGTCCCCCGGCACATTGGTCCGTTTTCCCGAGATGGCCGAAACGCTTGAAGAACTGGCGGCTACCGGCGGCGAGTCGTTGTATCGCGGCGACCTGGCGGAGCGGATCAGCCGGTGCGCCGAGGAGGAGGGGGGATTGCTGAGCAGGGGTGATCTGGCCGCTCATCAGCCGCTCTGGGTGTCGCCGCTGGCCATCGATTACCGCGGCTATACGCTGCACGAATTGCCGCCCAACGGCCAGGGCCTGGCGGCTTTGCTGGCGCTCGGCATCCTCGAGCGATTCGACCTGGCCGGCGAACCGGTGGACTCGGCGGGATCCGTTCATCTGCAGGCCGAGGCGTTGAAGCTGGCGTTTGCCGACGTCTTCCACCACCTGGGCGATCCGGAGGCGATGCGCATCGATAGCTCGGTGCTGCTCGATCCCGCCTATCTGGACGAGCGGGCACGTATGATCGACCGGCGGCAGGCGTCATTTCCGGGGCCGGGACCGGTGGCCGAACCGGGTACGGTCTATCTTGCTGCGGCCGACGAAACGGGCATGATGGTCTCCCTGATTCAATCCAATTACTTCGGCTTCGGCTCCGGTATCGTCGTACCCGGTACCGGCATCAGCATGCATAGCCGCGGCGCCGGTTTCAACCTCGAGCCGGGCCATCCCAACCAGGTGGCCGGCGGCAAGCGGCCGTTTCATACCATTATCCCGGCTTTTGTCACGAAAGAGGGGCAACCGGTCATGGCCTTCGGCGTCATGGGCGCGCACATGCAGGCCCAGGGGCACGTGCAGATGATGACCCGCTCTTTCGACTACGGGCAACACCCCCAGGCGGCATCGGATGCGCCGCGCTGGCAGGTCAATCACGATCTGTCACTCAGTATCGAGGAGGGCTTTTCTCCAGATGCGGCCGGGCAATTGGCCCGGTGCGGTCATCATATCATCGACGGGGTGCCGACCCACGTCTTCGGCGGCGCCCAATTGATCCGAAGATTGGATAACGGCTGGTACCTGGCCGGCTCCGATCACCGCAAGGACGGGCTGGCGGCGGGATTCTGAGATGGAACAGCCTTCGCCGGTCATATCACCCAGGGAAGAAATGCCCGGGACCTACGTCCGGCTGCTCGTCGATAGTGTTCCGCTCATCGATGTCCGGGCGCCGGTCGAATTCGCGTCCGGTGCAGTGCCGGGGGCGGTCAACCTGCCCCTGTTGACGGACGATGAGAGGCATCAGGTCGGCCTGTGCTATCGCCGGCGGGGAGCGGATGCAGCCCAGGCCCTCGGTCACCGGTTGTTGCGCGGTCAGCGGCGTGAAGAGGTGCTGGCCGGCTGGTGCGATTATCTTCGGCGGTTTCCCGATGCCCGGCTGTATTGCGCCCGCGGCGGGAGTCGCTCGGCCATTGCCGCGCAGTGGATCGAAGCGGCGACCGGCCGACGGCCGACCCGCCTGGCCGGCGGGTACAAGGCGTTTCGGACGTTTTTGCTCGGTCAACTCGTCCCCGATGCCATCACCGGCGTGCCGATCGTGCTCGGTGGCCGGACGGGATCGGGCAAGACCCTGCTGCTGCATCGCCTGGCCAACGCTATCGATTTGGAAGCCCTGGCCAACCATCGCGGCTCGTCCTTCGGCCAGTTCCTGACGGTGCAGCCCGGTCAGGCAGATTTTGAGAATCGCCTGGCCGTCGCGCTGACCATTCACCGCCACCGCCGCTTTACCACCCTGGTCGTCGAAGACGAGGGCCGGCACATCGGCAAGCGCTTTTTGCCCAAAGAGCTGGCCCGCTTGCTTGCCGACGCTGCGCTGGTCGTGCTGGAAACGCCGCTGGCCGAGCGCATCGAGACTATTTTGGAAGAGTATGTCGACGAAGCTCAGGCCGCCTATCGAAGCGCGTTCGGCGATGATGCCGGTCCGGTCCGCTGGCTGGCCGATATGGAGACCCGCGCCGACCGGCTGGCCAAACGGCTCGGCGCCGACCGGCTGGCGCGGGTCAAACAGCTGCTGACCCGCGCCTGGCAACGGCAGCGCCATGACGGAGAGCGCAGCGGCCACCGGGACTGGATCCAGATCCTGCTGCAGGAGTATTACGACCCGATGTATGATTATCAACTCAGCGAAAAAAGGGAACGGGTCGTCTTTCGCGGCGGGTTCGATGAGGTGCTTTCCTACCTGCGGGACCGGGAGCGTAGCGGCGAAGCGACCGACAGGGGGGCCCTGCCGGTCGCTGATCGGTGAGAACGCCGGGCTGGTTACCAGCCGATGGTCAAGTAATCGTGGATTGAGTCGGCGGCCTGCCGCCCCGCGCCCATGGCCAGAATGACGGTGGCGGCGCCGGTGACGATGTCACCGCCGGCCCAGACCCCTTTCTTCGTGGTTTTACCGGTTTTCTCGTCGGTGACGATGTAGCCCCACCTGTTCAACTGCATGTCCGGCGTTTCGCTGGTGAGCAGCGGGTTGGCGCCGGAACCGACGGCGACGATGCACAGGTCGCAGTCGATGGTGAATTCGGAGCCCTTGATCGGTACCGGGCGCCGTCTGCCGGAGTCGTCGGGTTCGCCCAGTTCCATGCGCAGACACTCCATGCCGATCAGCCGGCCGTTGTCGTTGCCCAGATAACGGGTCGGGTTGGTCAGCAGGAACATCTCGATGCCTTCTTCCTCGGCGTGATGGATTTCCGCAGTGCGGGCCGGCATCTCTTCACGGGAACGGCGATAGACGATCTTGACGTTTTCGGCCCCGAGACGCATCGCGGTACGGGCGGAATCCATGGCCACGTTGCCGGCGCCGAGCACCACCACCTGTTTGCCGATCGGGATCGGCGTGTCCACCTTCGGGAATTGATAGGCCTTCATCAGGTTGGCCCGGGTCAGATACTCGTTGGCCGACAGGATCCCGACCAGGTTCTCGCCGGGGATGTTCATAAAGCGCGGCAGCCCGGCACCGACGCCGACGTAGACGGCGTCGTAGCCCTCTTCGAACAGCTCGTCCAGAGAGACGGTCCGGCCGACGACGGCGTTGCACTCGATGGTGACGCCGAGCCGCTCAAGAAAGTTGATTTCCTGGGCGACGATCGCCTTGGGCAGCCGGAATTCGGGGATGCCGTAGATCAGCACGCCGCCGGCCTTGTGGAAGGCCTCGAAAATGGTGACGTCGTGGCCCTTGACGATCAGGTCGCCGGCCACGGTCAGACCGGATGGTCCGGAGCCGATTACCGCGACTCTCTTGCCGGTCGGTTTCTGTTTCGGCGGCAGTTCTCCCGTGCCGTGCTCGCGCTCGTAATCGGCGCAGAATCGTTCGAGGTTGCCGATGGCCACCGGTTCACCCTTTTTTCCGACGATACATTTGCCTTCGCATTGGATCTCCTGCGGGCAGACCCGGCCGCAGACGGCCGGCAGGGCGTTTTTCGACCACAGGTTGCGAATGGCCCCGGTCAGGTCGCCTTTGGTGATCAGGTCGATGAAACCGGGAATGTCCACGCCTACCGGACAACCTTCGACACAGCCGGGTTTTTTGCATTGCAGGCAACGGGCCGCCTCTTCCTGGGCCATCGCTGCGGTATATCCGGTGGGGACTTCGAGAAAGTTTCGGGCCCTGACCTGGGGCTCCTGTTCGGGCATCGGGATGCGGGTGCGTTTCTCTGGTTTGTCGGCCATTATTTCCTCCATTGAATTCGCCGAATTCAGTGTCATGAACGGAAGCGGCGCATAAGCAGCCGGCGCGGTCGTTCGTCAGCGGGCATCACGAATGGTGCAATATGATTCGTGGCATTTTTTCTCGTCTTCCTGATAGGCCCTGAGGCGCATCATCAATTCGTCGTAATCGACCTGGTGACCGTCGAACTCAGGGCCGTCGACGCAGGCGAATTTGGTGGCGCCGCCGACGGACACCCGGCAGCCGCCGCACATGCCGGTGCCGTCGACCATGATCGGGTTGAGGCTGACCATGGTCGGGACATTGTAGGTCTTGGTGATAGCACTGACCGCCTTCATCATCGGTACCGGGCCGATAGCCACCACCTGTTTCACGTCTCCCTGTTCGAGGAC
>CAZUJZ010000049.1:0-16686 GCA_964620665.1 uncultured Desulfofustis sp.
ACCGTCCTAAAAAAAACGTCACTAATTGGAAGATTCCCGCTGCTGCTGGCTATTCTGGAACAGGGCCAGGAAGTTGATCGGCTCCATCAGAAACGGCATGAACCCGCCGTCCACCGCCGCCTGACTGACAACCTGCCGGGTAAACGGAAACAGCATGGTCGGACACTCGACGCCGAGTACCATCGCCAGGTGCTTTTCCGGAATAGACTTTAACAGAAAGATACCGGCATGCTCGACTTCGAGCATAAACAACACCTTTTCGTCGTCGCCTTTGGTGGTCACCTTGGCGGTTATCTCCATGGACACCTCCCAATGTTCGTCACCCACTTTCCGGTTATTGAGCTTAAGATTCAGCTCGACATTGGGTTCCGTCTTCTGTGTGTTGCGAAATATCTCGGGCGCGTTGGGATTCTCAAACGAGAGATCCTTCACATACATCTTCTGCAAACGCAAGATCGGTTTTTCCGTTGATTCTGTCTCTGCCGCCTTATCCGCCATGTCATGTCCTCGATTGAAATTATCGGTAAATCAGTCATTTTTGACATCGCGGCCATTTAACTGCATAATGACCGCAGGTGCAAGGTTTTTACCGAACCAGCCGGCACCGGTGTCTCGGCGTCCCGATGAAAATCGGTAAAGATTGATGACCTCCCCATCAACACTCGTTCTCGCGCTCCTCCTGCAGGATCTGCCTGAGAAATCGCCCGGTAAAAGAGGCCGGTTCGGCAGCTATCTGCTCCGGGGTACCGGTGGCGACGATTTGTCCGCCTCGGTCACCGCCTTCCGGCCCGATATCGATCAACCAGTCCGCCGTCTTGATGACATCGAGGTTGTGCTCGATCACCACCACGGTATTGCCCTGATCGACCAGCCGCGTCAGGACCGACAGCAGGTGTTTAATATCGGCGGGATGTAATCCGGTCGTCGGTTCGTCCAGGATATAGAGGGTCCGTCCGGTACTGCGCGCCGAAAGCTCTTTGGCCAGTTTGACGCGCTGCGCCTCTCCTCCGGACAGCGTGACCGAAGACTGGCCAAGCTTGATATAGCCGAGACCGACATCGGCCAGGGTCTGCAACCGGTTGGCGATGGCCGGCACGTGCTCGAAAAAGAGCAGTGCCTCGGCAACGGTCATTGACAGGATGTCGTGAATGGAACGATCTTTGTAAAGAATTTCGAGCGTCTCCAGGTTGTAGCGCTTGCCGTTACAGCGTTCGCAGACGACATAGACATCAGGCAGAAAGTGCATCGCGATACGCAGCACCCCCTCCCCATCACAGGCCTCACAGCGCCCACCTTTGAGGTTGAAACTGAAACGACCGGGCTGGTACCCTCGGGCTCGCGCTTCCGGCAATTTGGCGAACAACTCACGAATCGGGGTAAAGACGCCGGTGTAGGTAGCCGGGTTGGAGCGGGGCGTACGGCCGATCGGACTCTGGTCGATATCAACCACTTTGTCGATCAACTCAAGCCCGGTCAAGACGATGCCTTGCCGCTCGATTTTCCGTTTTCTGCCGGACGTTCCCTGTCTGGCCAGCGGAAACAGGGACTCCATGACCAAACTGCTCTTACCCGAACCGGAGACACCGGTAACACCAATCATCATCCCAAGCGGAAAGGACACGTCCACCGATTTCAGATTGTTGGCGCAGGCTCCGGTCAACTGCAATTCTCTGCGCTTGGTGCCCGCCCTGCGTGCCTGCCGGCGTTTCGCCGGCACGGCAATGCATTTGCGCCCTGCCAGGTAAGCCCCTGTTTCCGACTCGGGGCAATCGAGCAATCCGACAACCGGACCGTTGTACACGACGGAGCCTCCCCGAATGCCGGCACCCGGTCCCATATCGAGAACGTGATCGGCGGCCAGGATGGTGTCCGTATCGTGTTCGACGACAATCACCGTATTCCCGAGATCTCTCAGTTCAAGCAAGGTATTGATTAACTTCTGATTGTCGCGTTGATGCAGGCCGATGCTCGGTTCATCAAGGATATAAAGTACTCCGGCCAGACGGGAGCCGATCTGCGAGGCCAGCCGGATCCGCTGTGCTTCTCCGCCGGACAGGGTGCCTGCTCGCCGGGCCAGTGTCAGATATCCGAGACCAACGTCTTCAAGAAACGAGACGCGATCAACGATCTCCTTCAGGATCGGTTCGCCGATCATTCGCTCCCGCTCGGAAAACGGCATCAACGGCAGCTCGTGCAACAGCCTGCCGATGGACAACTCGGTCAGTTCATGGATATTGTACGAGCCGATCCGTACCGCCAGCGCCTCCGCTTTGAGCCGGGCGCCGCGGCAGGTCGGGCAGATCTGCTCGTTCATGTAACGACCGAGTTCCTCGCGGATCATCGGTGACTGGGTCTCGTGAAACCGGCGATTAAGCTGCGGGACGACTCCTTCAAAGCGCTGCACCGCCGTCATCACCCGGCGCCCCTTCTGGTAATGAAAAGAAATCTCTTCAGTTCCTGAGCCATACAATACCGCCGCTTTCTGTTCCGCCGACAGCTCGGCGAAGGGCGCCTGCAGGGTAAAACCGTAATGCGCCGCAACATCGGCCAGCATCTGGCCGGTATAGGTTGCCTCGTTTCGCCAGCCCCACGGGGCAATGGCACCATCAACGATGGAAAGAGTGTCGTCGGGAACGACCAACGACTCGTCAAAGTATTGCTTGATCCCGAGCCCGCTGCATTCGGGGCAAGCACCCTGAGGATTATTGAAGGAAAACAGTTGCGTGGTCACCCGTGGCAAAGAGATACCGCACTCATGACAGGCGGCCAGTTCACTGAACAATTGTTCTCGATTGCCATCCGGGAACAGGGCCAGTAAAAATCCCGAACTGATCTTGACCGCGGTACCAATCGAGTCCGAAAGGCGCCGGCGGATCGTTGACCGGATGACCAGCCGGTCGACGACAATGTCGATGGAGTGCTTTTTATTCTTCTCCAACCCCTCGACTTCGTCGGCATGGACAATCTCGCCATCCACGCGGACCCGGACGAAGCCTTCTTTCCTGATCCGGGCCAGTAATTGTTCGTGCCGGCCTTTCCGTCCGGTGACCATCGGGGCGAGGAGAATCACCTTGGTGCCGTCCGGCTCGCCGAGCAGTGCATCGACCATGTCCTCGACGGACTGAGAACGGATCTCCGAGCCGCACTGCGGACAACATGGTCGCCCGCAACGGGCGAAGAGCAGACGGAGGTGATCATAAATCTCGGTCACCGTACCGACGGTGGAACGGGGGTTCTTGCTGGTCGTCTTCTGCTCGATCGATACCGCCGGCGAAAGCCCCTCCAGAGAATCGACCTCCGGTTTGTCCATCTGTCCGAGAAATTGCCGGGCATAGGTGGACAGGGATTCGACATAGCGACGCTGTCCTTCGGCATAGAGGGTATCAAAGGCCAGAGTCGATTTGCCGGAGCCTGACAGTCCGGAAAACACCACCAGCGCGTTGCGCGGCAGATCAACGTCGATATTCTTCAGATTGTGCATCCGCGCGCCGCGGATGCGGAGTATCTGTGGTTCCATGGCCCTCGACGACCCGCTTAATTCCGCCGCTCGCCGAGCAGACGCTGATGATCTATCTTGATGCAGCGATCCATAATGCAGACCAACCCTGCCGCCTCCGCCAGCCGGGCCGCTTCTTCGCTGACAATGCCTTGCTGCAGCCAGACGGCGCCTGCCCCGATGGCCGCCGCCTGGTCAACAATCGGCACCACCTCTGACGCTTTCCTGAAAATATCGACAATGTCGACCGGCTCAGGGATTTCGGCCAGATCGGGATAACAGGTTTGTCCGAGAATCATGCTCTGTCCGGGGTTAACGGGAATGATCCGGTAGCCTGCCGCAAGAAGATAGCGGGCGACCTGGTTGCTCGGTCGTTGCTCTTTCGGCGACAGGCCGACTACGGCAATGACCCGGGCCGAGCGCAACAACGTGCTGATTCGCTGGTCGTTATTGTTAACTGTCATGGTATGCTCTTATCAGAGTTGGGGCCCGATCCGTGCCGGCCGGGACATTATAATGCTGATGCGCTGGACAAAAGTCAAGATTGCAATTATAAACTGGACTGCGGTCCGTGCGGTGCACCATCGCGACATGTCGGGCCCGCCCGGCACACTGCGACCGTAGAGAACAACGTCAACAAGGAGCAGCAATGAATTTCCAGGATATCATCTTCGCGCTCGATACGTATTGGGCAGAACAGGGGTGCATCATTCAACAACCGTACGATATGGAAGTCGGTGCCGGTACCTTTCATCCGGCAACCCTGCTCCGCTCTCTCGGACCGGAACCGTGGAAGGCCGCCTATCCCCAGCCATCCCGCCGACCGACCGACGGCCGATACGGTGAAAACCCGAACCGCCTGCAACACTATTATCAGTATCAGGTGGTTATCAAGCCCTCGCCGATCGATATTCAGGAGTTGTACCTGGAAAGCCTGAAACGGTTCGGCCTCGATCTGCTCGAGCACGATATCCGCTTCGTCGAGGACGACTGGGAATCACCGACCCTCGGTGCATGGGGACTGGGCTGGGAAGTCTGGCTCGACGGCATGGAAATCACCCAGTTTACCTATTTCCAGCAGGCCGGCTCGATCGATCTGCACCCGATCACCGCGGAAATCACCTATGGCCTGGAACGAATTGCCATGTACCTGCAGGGAGTGAACAGCGTCTACGACATCGCCTGGAACGGCGAGGTCACCTACGGCGACATCTTCCACCGCGCCGAAGTGGAATTTTCCACCTTCAACTTCGAAGAAGCGCCCGTCGAGAAAATGATCGGTTTCTTCAACAGCTTCGAGGAGGAAGCGCAGAAACTGGTGGATAAAGGATTGGTCCTGCCGGCCTATGACTATTGCCTGAAGTGTTCCCATACCTTCAATCTGCTCGATGCCCGGAAAGCGATCAGCGTCGCCGAACGGACCCGCTACATCGGCAGGATCAGAAATATCGCCAGAAAAGTCGCGGAAGGATATGTGGCACAACGGGAACAACTGGGTTTTCCGCTTTTGAATAAGGCGGCCGTCTGAAAAAAAGATGGCGGAAGTGCATGGGAATCGAACCCACCCGACAGGCTGTTAACCCGTCACACCGGATTTGAAGTCCGGGAGGGCCACCAGTGCCCTATCCACTTCCACGCGACCTGAAAGATTACTGATAAAGCTTATAGAATAATTAATATTGACCGGGAAAGCAACTTATTATAATACATCTTCTAAGGGTTCCGGTGTGGGCGCCCCACTCGGGAACCGTGCGAAGGACTGAAGCCCTTCCTGTTTTTTCACGTGTTTCAGGGATTAAGCCGGGACGGACGATCGACTAACAATCAAGCAACCAAAACAACCGTATGCAGTGCGATAGACTGATTAAACTGGTTAAAACTTGGTATTTACACGTAAAAGAAGAAACCATGGCCCCGGCCCGGATGGTTCAGTTTATCAAACAGCACGTTGCAACCTGCCCGGTTTGCAAAGAAGATCCGAATCTTCAGGAAGAAATCGACAAAATCTCCGATATCATCCTGCCTGAATCGAAAATTCCCAAAGCAATTCGTCTGCGCCAGGAACTCGACGAAGAAATCGATGAAGACGACGAGACACCTGGCGACGACACCGAGGAAGAAAGCGATGGAGACAGCGGCGATCTGGAGGAAGACGAATTCGCTGATGACGATGACCTCGGCGAGGACGAAGCAGACGACGATTTCTGATCACCACGGGAAGGCATTTTTGCCGAGCAGTGTGGCTGGACTATTGGCCGACCGACCGCGGCCTGAAGGTATTTCCCTGCCCCGCTGACGGCAGACGGGACGCCAGCCAGACGGCGCCAAGCGCCAACAGACCGGCAGCCGCAAACCCCAGCGAAAAACCACCGCTTACCTCGGCGAGTAGCCCCGCTCCATAGGGCCCGATAATCTGGCCGATACCAAAGACAAACGTGACGAAGCCGAAGATCGAGGCCGTCTTTTCGGGTCCGGCAAAATCGCCGACCAGCGCCGCCATAATCGGAGGGATGCTCCAGGCGACCAAGCCAAAACAGAGAATCGACAGGTACAGAAAGGGGAGTGGCAGGAGAGTCATCGCCGAAAAATACGCGGTGGCCTGAATGGCAAAGACGAGCTTCAGACCGGCCCTCCTGCCGAAACGGTCCGACAACCAGCCAAACATGGGCCCGGACCCCAGGCTGAGCAGACCGACGATGGACCAGAGCAGACCGGCATACTGTTCGGAAAAACCGCGTTCCTGGACCAGGGAGGTCACCAGAAACGTCACATAGATAACATAGGTACAACCGAAGAGAAAATAGATGGCCGCGCAATGCAGAGTCATCCGCCGCACTTCTCCCCGCGACAGTGCCATCCCGCCGCTTTGACCGGCCGCTATCGCACCGGCTCCGGAGCGATAGCCGTCGGCGGGTCGATTTCTGGCGAAAATGCCGCAGATCACGGCCATGACCAGAGCCAGCCCGCCAAGAACCAGCCAGCTCATCCGCCACCCGCCGGCGGTTGCATTGAGCACCGGCACCAGGTGCCCGGCCAGGACAATGCCGAAGCCGTTGCCGATCACCACCATTCCCGAGGCCCGACCTCGTACGGCGGGCTCGAACCAGGCACCAATCAATGCCATAATCGGCACATTGGCCAGGGCACTGCCGATTCCGGTGAGGAGATAAAGCAGCATGATCAAACCGAGCCGATCGGTGCAACCGATCATCACCATCGAGCCGCCAACCAGCATCAGGGCCAGGAAGATGAGCAGGCGCGCTCCGAAAAGGCCGGTCAACCGTCCGCAGAACAACACCGCACCGAGATACCCGCAGAAGTTCAACGTACCGATGGTTCCCATCTGGGAATAGCTGAGGCGCAGTGCTTCTCCCATCGCCGGCAGCATCATGCCCAGCGCGAAACGACCGATGCCCAGGGCGGCAAACAATCCGCAGATCCCGACCACGATAATGACCGGACGATACCGGTACCGATCTTCGCCCCAGGTCTTGATCAGTCGATTTTCCATGATAAACGACCCAGGTTTACCTTGCTTTTTTCGGTGAAGGAGCGCACTAATACCGAGAGCGTCGGCCAGTCTGCGGCAGACGCATCAATTCATCAACAGGGTTCGCCATGTCACACCGATTCAACCCGTTTGAAGACCGGCTGAGCAGAGATATACGCAACGACTTGTCGGCGTCACTGCCGCAGGTTCTCGAGAGCCGCCGCCTTGACGGTGCCATCAGCGTTGCCGACTCATATCTGCAACAAAACCCGGCAGCGCTCTACCGAGATTACATCGAGCGGCGCCTCACCGCCTATCGACTGGCCCTGGAGTCACTCGCACCGTCGGGTTCACCTGCTCCCCTGACAACGGCCGCTGTCCTCTGGGATCTCGGTTTGTTCTTTGAGGTACATGAAGTGCTTGAATTGCACTGGCTGCAGGCAACCGGCGAGTTGAAACAACTTCTGCAGGCTCTGATTCGCGCCGCCGGCGTCTACATCTATCTCGAAGCCGGCTACCCCCAGCGATCCGCCAAGATAGCCGGCAAAGCGGTGCCGGTGCTCAAGCGGCTGCGAGCAATGGCGGCAGATCGGCTCAACATCGATGATCTGATTGCCGCCCTCGAAGAGCCGATCGACGCAACACCGCCGCGCCTGCGCCGGACAGAGGACATAAACCGGAACGACTGACCCGGTACGGCGGAGGGTTTCTCCGTGTGCCGCCGCTTAGAGCAATTCCTCGACTTTTCGTCGAATGGCGGCGGGATCGCACCCTTGGTAACCCACCTGCTCGCCGAGTCCGCCCTGCCCTTCCCTGATGGTTGCCAAACGGGCATATCGCGGCGAGAACCCGTGTTCCAACAGCCAGCTGCCGTAACGGCTTCCCAAACCGGTCTTGATGTTCTGGCTCTCCACGACCAGCACGAACGGACTGCTACCGGCCCGGGCAAGCATGTCCGAATCGACGACATTGAGGGTCGGCTTGTTGATCAAACCGACCTCGATGCCCTCCTGGCGCAGTCGTTCAACCGTATCGAGGCAGCGATACAGCATTTCCCCATATGAGATGATATAGCCCGCCGTGCCGCTCCGGATCAACTCGTCCTTGCCCGGTTCGAAACGATAGTCGTCGCCGAATCGCCGCTCGCCGTTTTCAGCGAGGATAAACGGGGTAGCAGAGCGGGTCGAGAAAACGAAACGCAGCCCCGGATCGGCAAAGATCCGCGGCAGCATCGCCCGTAATTGCAGGGGATCGGCCGGAAAATAGAGCCGGGTGACATCCCCTTCGGCCAAGCCGTTGTCGGCAAAAAAGGTGTTGATGCCGAAATGACACGTGTTATCGGCCATGTCGTCGACGCCGGCATGGGAAAAATGGGCGAGTACATTGGCCCGATTGAGCCGGGCCATGGTGATTTCCGAAACGACCATCTCGAGAAAAGCGGAAAAGGTGCCGATAATCCCCTGGCGACCGGGTTCGGAACCGAAACCGGCGGCAACCGAATAGTTGTTGCGCTCCATGATGCCGCCGTTCACATAGACGGCCGGGTGGTTCTTGCGGATGTGATGGAGACCGCACGAGCCCTCGAGATCGGAATCGATGACCCGCACCTTGTCGACCGGATTGTCCATGGTGTCGAGCAGCTCGCTGATGATTTTGCCGAAATCGTCGCGGCACTTGCCGGACTCTTCGCTGCTGCCGAGATAGATGATCTTTTCCTTGGTCACGTCGGTCTCGCGCAGCACGCTCACCGCTCCCGCCTGTCCCCGAGACTCCAGATAGTCGATGGCATACGGCACCGGTATCACGTCGTGCCCTTTTGGCAGCCCTTCGATACCCGGCACCCCCGGGGCCATCTTGCGCTTGCAGATCACCGCGGCCGGTCCGGAACCGGTCAGGGCAGCGCGAACCCGATCGAACAGCGCATCGAGATCTTCACCGTCAACCTCGCAGACCGTCAGCCCGTGACCGGCCAGCGTTTTGCCGATGGAGAAGCCCGGCAGATACGTGCTCGGATGACCGGCAATGGTCACATCGTTATCGTCGATAAACAATTTGACATTGAGCCCGCGGGAGACCGCATAGCGGGCGGCCTCGGCATCGTCGCCCTCCTGCTGCGCCCCATCGCTGCCGAACAGGACCACGATTTTCTCCGGCTCGGCTTCGGCAACTCCATTGACATAGCTCCAGAGATGACCGAGCCGGCCCGAACTGAAATAGACCCCGGCTTCTTCGTCCCGCTCCGGATGACCGTAGAGTCCTTTGCCAAACTCCCGGTAGTGCAGCAGATCGTCGTATGATTTTCGGCCGTTGAGGGCCGCCAGCAGGTACTGGATGGCCACCCGGTGGCCGGCCTCGTCGAAATGGACCGGAAAGAGACGGCTCTCACCTTTCATGAAACCGTCGGTGATCAGTACTTCCGGTACGATATCGTAGGCACCGCCGGTATGTCCGCCCAACCCTTTGACATTGGCCAGCGCGGTAAAGAAAATAAGGCTGTCCCGGACCAGCGATATATTGGTCCGCAGCCGGTCCCGCTGCTCATCGGTCAACGTGGTCTGTGTGAAATTGAGATGCAGCGGCTGATAACCGCTCATGTCTATCGGAAACGTCATATCGTCCTCCACAACGATAAGGGATACATCGAAAAATTCAGGTTGCCATAGGTGGTCGAGAAAGAGGTCTACTTTATTCGAGTTCCTTTCCAAAAACCACGCTTTTTTCCGTTTATCGAGGACGATCGCCCGATCTGCCGCGGCAGGTCGGGAATGGTTGCGGACAGTTACCGCCGCGGCAAAAAAAATGGCCCCGGTAACCGCAGTCGCTTACGGCCTACCGTAGCCACCTCCGCCGGGAGTCTCGATAACGAACAGGTCCCCCGGTTGCATATCGATCTCGTCATTGCCGTGCAGATCTACCCGGCTGCCGTCTTGCCTGACAACGTAGTTGCACCCGCGGGCACCGTCCTCCCCTCCGGCCAGGCCATAGGGGGCAGTTTCCCGATGTGAGGAGAGAATCGTCGCGGTCATCGGCTCGAGAAAGCGCATCTCCCTGATCACGCCGTCGCCGCCGCTGTAACGCCCCCTGCCGCCGGAGCCCCGCTTGATGGCAAACGACTCGAGCCGCACCGGGAAACGCCACTCCACCACCTCCGGATCGGTCATCCGGGTATTGGTCATGTGGCTGTGGACCGCGCTCGTTCCGGGATGGTCCGGTCCGGCTCCGGTACCACCGCAGATGGTCTCGTAGTTCTGATAGGTTTCGTTGCCGTAGACGAAATTGTTCATCGTCCCCTGCGAGGCCGCGAGAATGCCGAGCGCGCCGTACAGCGTGTCGGTAATCGCCTGGGACACCTCGGTGTTGCCGGAGATCACTGCGGCCGGATAGCGCGGCGAGATCATCGTCTCCGGCGGCACGACAATCCTGAGCGGTTTGAGGCACCCTTCATTGAGCGGGATCTCGTCGTTGACCAGGGTGCGGAAGACGTAGAGCACGGCCGCCCGGCACACGGCGGTCGGCGCGTTGTAATTGCCCGGGTGCTGGGGCGAGGTGCCGGTGAAGTCGATGACCGCCTCACGGCGCTCCCGGTCCACCCTGATATCGACGCCAATCTGCTGGCCGCCGTCAAGGCGGTTGACAAAGCGGCCGTCCTTGAGCACGTCGAGGACCCGCCGCACCGATTCTTCGGCATTGTCCTGTACGTGTTTCATGTAGGCATGCACCACGTCGAGACCGAACTGGGCGACCATTTTGCGCAGTTCGCTGACACCGGTTTCGTTGGCGGCGATCTGGGCGGTCAGATCGGCCATGTTCTGGTTGATATTGCGGCAGGGATAAGGGCCGGAAGCGAGCAGCCGCCGGGTCTCTTCTTCACGCAGACGACCGTCTTCGACGAGCAGGAAATTATCGATCAACACCCCTTCCTCGTCGATATGACGGCTGTCCGGCGGCGACGATCCCGGTGTCCGTCCGCCGATGTCGGCGTGATGGCCGCGCGAACCGACATAGAACAGGATGTCCCGGCCGGCCTCGTCGAATACCGGTGTCACCACAGTCACATCCGGCAAATGAGTGCCGCCGTTGTACGGGGCATTGAGCATATACACCGAACCGGGCCGCATGGTCCCCTGGTTTTCGCGGATGATCGTTTTGATCGAGTCGCTCATCGAACCGAGATGTACCGGTACGTGTGGCGCATTTGCCACCAGGTCGCCATGCTCGTTGAAAACCGCGCAGGAAAAGTCGAGCCGCTCCTTGATATTGACCGAGTATGCGGTATTGGCAAGCGTCGCGCCCATCTGCTCGGCGATCGACATGAAGAGGTTGTTGAACACCTCGAGCATCACCGGGTCGACATGGGTGCCCACCGCCTCCGCCTGAGGACGCTGCAGGTAGCGGTTCAAGATCAGGTGCCGACGGTTGTTCAGGGCGGCCCGCCAGCCCGGCTCGACGACCACCGTACCGGTCGGCTCGATGATAATGGCCGGGCCGTCGATGGCCTGCCCCGGCTCAAGACCGGCCCGATCAAACAACGGCGTGGTCTGCCACTGACCGGCCATGAACACGTCTGCCCGGGCGATCGGCTCAAAGGGCTGATCGTCCGGCCCCTCGTCGATAATCTCGTCGTCCTGCATCTCGCCGGCTCCGACCGCCTCGATCGATACCGCCTCGACCATCAACCTGCGTTCACGGGCAATGAAACCGAAGCGCTGTCGGTGGGCCTGTTCGAAGGCCTGGCGCATCGCCTCACATTCGCCCGCTTCGACGATCAGGGAGGTGTCGGTGCCGTCATAGCGGATATGAACCCGCCGCAACACGACGATGTCTTCTACCGGAACACCCTGGCTGACCAACTCCTGCAGGGCCTGCTCTTCAAGGGGCCGGCTTTTGGACTCAATGATCGCCATGACCGACTCGTCAAGGACATGTTCGATCTGCGCCTCGCGCATCGCGGTGATATCGGCCAGCCCCATACCGTATGCCGACAGGACACCGGCAAAGGGATGGAGAAAAATCCGCGTCATGCCGAGGGCGTCGGCAACCAGGCAGGCATGCTGCCCGCCGGCGCCGCCAAAGCAGTTCATCGTGTAATCGGTGATATCATGCCCACGCTGGACCGAAATTTTTTTGATGGCATTGGCCATGTTTTCCACGGCAATGCGCAGAAAGCCGTCGGCCACCAGTTCCGGCGGTTGCCCCGGCAACTCGGTGGCCCGGGCGATCTTTTCAGCCATCTCGGCAAACCGCGCGGCGACCGCGGCCCGATCGAGCGGCTGATCGGCATCGGCGCCGAAGACATGGGGAAAGTAGTCGGGCTGGACCTTGCCGAGCATCACATTGCAGTCGGTGACGGTCAACGGCCCGCCCCGCCGATAGCAGACCGGCCCGGGGTTGGCACCGGCCGAATCGGGACCGACCCGATAACGGGCGCCGTCGAAGTGAAGGATGGAGCCGCCGCCGGCGGCCACGGTATGGATATGCATCATCGGGGCGCGCATCCGCACCCCGGCGACCATGGTCTCGAAACTGCGCTCATAGGCCCCGTCGTAATGGGCCACATCGGTCGAAGTGCCGCCCATGTCAAAACCGATCAACTGACGGTAACCGCTCATCTCGCCGGTCTTGACCATGCCGACGACGCCGCCGGCCGGACCGGACAGAATCGCATCGCGCCCCTGAAACATCCTGGCATCGGTCAGACCGCCGTTGGACTGCATGAACATCAACCGCGGCCCGCCATCACCGCTGCCGCCGAGATCGCCCGCCACCTGATCGACGTAGCGTCGCAGGATCGGCGACAAATAGGCATCGACCACGGTGGTATCGCCGCGCGGTACCAGTTTCATCAGCGGGCTCGCTTCATGGCTGGTCGAGACCTGGGTGAAACCGATGGACCGAGCCAGCGCGGCGGCCCGCTGTTCATGCCGAGGATAGCGATAGGCATGCATGAAGACAATGGCCACGGCGCGGATGCCGCGATCATAGGAAGCGCGCAGACTGCGCGTCAACTCCTCCTCGTCAAGTTCACAGATAACCTCGCCCCGGGCCCCGAGCCGTTCACTGACCTCGGCCACCTCCTCGTAGAGCAGTTCCGGCAGCACGATGTGGCGATCGAAAAGACGCGGCCGATTCTGATAGCCGATCCGCAATGCATCACCGAACCCTTTGGTAATCACGAGCACGGTGCGATCTCCGGTACGTTCGAGCAGTGCATTGGTGGCCACCGTTGTCCCCATCTTGACATGTTCGATGCGCTCGGTCGGGATCGGCTCCCGCTTGTCGATGCCGAGCAGGTCACGGATGCCCTGGACCGCGGCATCGTCGTACTGCTCAGGATTTTCAGACAGCAATTTGTGGGTAACGATCGTGCCGTCCGGCTGCCGGGCGACCACATCGGTGAAGGTTCCGCCTCGATCGATCCAGATGCGCCAAGCCGTATTCTTTTTCGTCTCCATGGTCGGTCCCGCAGGAAAGGATTATGCAGCTGTGGATTAAGGGTAACAAAAATTTTTTATCGACATTTTGTCAGCGTAATGCCATAATGCCATCAGGACAACTGAATTGCAAGATCATATTGGGTGCCATTTCCCTTCCGTTTATGGTAGTTTTACACTGATGGTCACTGTCTTTCCACCACCAACACGAGAGGAGCGTATCATGAAACGGTTGAAAAAACTCATCCATGGCCTGTTGTTCTCCCTGTCTATCTGTTCTCTGGCCGGCCTGGCTCAAGCGGCCGACACCTGGGACATGCCAACCCCGTACCCGGACAAGACCTTTCACACGCAGAATATCATGCTTTTTGCCGATGAAGTTCGCCAGGCGACGGACGGCAAGCTCGACATCAAAATCCATTCAGCCGGCTCGCTGTTCAAGCATCCGGAAATCAAAAATGCGGTGCGCGGCGGTCAGGTGCCGATCGGTGAATTCTTCCTCTCCCTGCTCTCCAATGAAAACCCGGTATTCGGCGCCGATTCCCAGCCTTTTCTGGCCACCAACTACGAGGATGCGGAAAAGCTGTGGGCAGCCCAGAAACCGATTGTCACCGACCTGCTGGAAAAGCAGTCGCTGATGCCGCTCTTCTCCGTAGCCTGGCCGCCCCAGGGACTCTATACGAAAAAACCGATCAACTCCGTCGATGACCTGAAGGGCATCAAGTTCAGGACCTACAACGCGACGCTGGAAAAATTCGCCAATCTGGTCGGCGCCGCACCGACCCAGGTGGAAGTTCCGGATATCCCGCAAGCATTCGCCACCGGTCGGGTGGAAGCGATGATCACCTCCCCGTCCACCGGCGCCGATTCCAAGGCATGGGATTTTGTTGAATATTTCACCGATATCCAGGCCTGGGTTCCGAAAAATATCGTGGTCGTCAATACCCGTGCCTTCCGGAAACTCGATGGTGATGTTCAGCAGGCCGTTTTGACCGCCGCACAGAATGCCGAGAAACGCGGCTGGGAGATGAGCCGCAAGGAAACTGCCGACCAGATCGCCGTACTCAAGGAAAACGGCATGAAAGTCGTCGAGCCGAGCGAGGAGTTGATGACCGGCCTGAAAAAAATCGGCGACGAGATGCTCGCCGAATGGAAGAAAGACGCCGGCGCCGAAGGTGAGGCTCTGTTGCAGGCCTACGGCAAATAGATCATTCTTTAACGGGGGCGGCGCTACCTGCCGCTCCCGCTTGACCGGGGCTTTCGACGATCGATGCGAAAAGTTCTCGACACCCTGTATCTGGCGAGCGGCTGGCTGGCGGCGTTCTTTATCGCCGCCATTGCTGCCGTTGTTGTCGTTCAGGTGAGCCTGAACCTGATTGATCGCGCCAGCACCCTGGTGCGCGGTACCGCGGTCGGCCTGACCATTCCATCGTATGCGGATTTTACCGGATTTTTTCTCGCCGCCGCGTCTTTCCTTGCCCTGGCCCATACCTTTCGCCAGGGCGAGCACATCCGAGTGACCATCCTGATCGGCCGCCTGCCTGCCAGAATCGCCTGGGCTTTTGAATTCTGGTGCATCGGTGTCGCCGCCGCCATATCCTGCTATTTTTCCTGGTATACCGGGGGACTCGTCATCGAATCGTACAGCTTCAACGACCTCTCCCCGGGCATGATCGCCGTACCGCTGTGGATCCCCCAGACGGCGATGCTCATTGGCCTGATCATCCTGTCCATCGCGTTGATCGACGAGTTTGTCGGTCTGTTGCGCGGCAGGAAGCCGGCATACCTCGAGAGCGATGAAGGACTGCTGGTCAGCGAGTCATACGAAGAAGACGAACCTCCAGCTGAAACGGAGCAACGGCGTGCCTGAAATGTCCATGATCACGTTGCTCCTGGTCTTTTTACTGGCGCTGCTGGCCAGCGGGATATGGGTGGCCTTCTCCCTGCTGGCCGTCGGCATGGCCGGCATCCAACTCTTTTCCGGCGCCCCGCTCGGCAACGTGATGGCAACCACCATCTGGGGCGCGAGCAATAGTTGGGCGCTGGCCGCCTTGCCGCTGTTTATCTGGATGGGCGAGATCCTCTTCCGTTCGCGCCTGTCCGAAGACATGTTCACCGGGCTCTCTCCCTGGCTGTCCAGGCTGCCGGGCCGGCTCTTGCATGTCAACATCCTCGGCTGCGGCATCTTTGCGGCCGTCTCCGGATCATCGGCAGCAACCGCCGCGACCATCGGCAAGATGTCGCTGCCCGAACTGGCGAGGCGGAACTATCCGGAGAAGATGATGGTCGGCACCCTGGCCGGCTCGGCCACCCTCGGCCTGCTCATCCCCCCGTCGATTATCCTGATCGTCTACGGTGTGGCCACGGAACAATCCATCGCCCGCCTTTTTATCGCCGGTATCCTGCCGGGACTGCTGCTGGTCACTCTTTTTATCGGCTATGTCGTTGTCTGGTCGTTGTTCAACAAAAGCCAGATTCCCCAGCAGGTCGAGACTCTGCCGCTTGCTGAAAAAATCCGCCGCTCGCGCCGGCTCATTCCGATCATCCTGCTCATCGTCGGGGTAATCGGCTCCATTTATGCCGGCATCGCCTCTCCCACCGACGCCGCCGCCGTCGGTGTGCTTCTCGCTCTGCTGCTTTCCTGGCTGGGTGGGACGCTGGACCGAAAGATTTTTCTCGACGGCCTGATGGGCGCCACGAAGACGTCCTGCATGATCGCCTTCATCCTGGCCGGCGCCGCATTTCTCACGGTGGCCATGGGTTTTACCGGAATTCCGAGGATGCTGGCCGAATGGATCGACACGCTGAATCTCTCTCCCTACGCCCTTCTCGCGGCCTTGTCTATCTTTTTCATCGTGCTCGGCTGTTTTCTCGACGGCATTTCGGTGGTGGTACTGACGACGTCGGTCATCATGCCGATGATCGAGCAGGCCGGAATCGATCCGCTCTGGTTCGGCATCTTCGTCGTGTTGGTGGTCGAAATGGCCCAGATCACACCGCCGGTCGGCTTCAATCTGTTCGTCATTCAAGGATTGACCGGCATGGACATTCTGCGCGTTGCGACAGCGGCGATACCGTTTTTCCTGCTGCTGGTCGTCGCGCTGATCCTGATCACCGTGTTTCCGCAGATCGTCACCGTCCTGCCCGGCATGATGAGTGGCTGAAAGAGAATCAGAGCGATGATGCCGCCCTGGCCGCCTGGTCGTAGAGGCCCGACATGAAACGCAGGACCACGGCGGAACGGCTGACTTCGATGCCTTCCCGGCCAA
>CAZUJZ010000050.1:0-16666 GCA_964620665.1 uncultured Desulfofustis sp.
ACGATACATCGACATTTTCAGGGATGAAAATTAAAATGAGCGGTTTCTTGTTATTATTGCCGCCTTTGAGCAGATTCCGCGGATCTTCGCCGTGAACCATGTGTCAACCTTAGCTTTTGTATGGAGCTGTTTGCCGGCGTTTGGGAAAACCGCTGCAGCCCCAGAATTTTGGACCGGCGGTGGCACTAAAAATGCATTTACAATGTAAAGCGGTACGGCCGCCGCTATTTGTTGCTGGAATCAATGTGCGTGGCGAAAAAAACCGTCTTTGCCAAGACTTGACTTGTTGGGAGGAAATCTGCTGGTATGACCCGTGATGAAAAAAGTGCCAGCCGTGGCGTAAGGCTTTTCGTCACGCTCTTTTTATTGGTGTTGTTGCCGGTCTACTGGCAGAATTACGGTCCCGGAAACTTTCTCTGGCTCTCGGACATCAGCCTGTTTCTGTCTTTTTTTGCTCTCTGGTTCTCTTCACCGCTGTTGATCAGTATCATGATGGTCGGGATCTTTCCCTTCGAGGTGGTATGGAATGTCGACTTCTTTTTTCAGCTGATAACCGGTAACGAGCTCACCGGTCTTGCAGCTTATATGTTTGATCCCGACAAGGCTTTGTTTCTGAGAGGGTTGTCCCTGTTTCATATTTTCATGCCGGCAATCTGGTTGTGGTACCTTGTCAAGTGGGGGTATGACCGGCGCGCCTTTCCCTGTGCCATCATCCTGAGCTGGCTTGCATTGATTCTGAGTTATCTGCTGACAGAGCCGGAAGAGAGTATCAACTGGGTCTATCATCCGGAAAAATACGGGTGGACCTGGATTACAGCAAATCAATGGCTGGGACTCCTGCTGATTTGCTTTCCGTTGCTGGTGTACTGGCCCGCCCATTATCTGCTTGCTCGATTCGTCCGGAAACCTGCAGGTCGCTGAGATACAAAGATCAGTCAGACATTTTTTCTCGGCTTGCTGTATGGGCAACGGCCCTCCACCATTTCCGTGAACTGTTACCGGTAAAGGCAGGTAGACCGGGGATTCTGCTGGACCACGACTGGCTTGCCGGCCTGATGATTGAAGCTGAAAGGGCAATTGTTCAAGGTCCCCTCATGTTGGACTTCCTGTAAGATCGAGTCCGCATGGCCAATATGCATTCAAGATCCACACCTGACCAATCAGACGGGGAGACACGGGCACACGCCTCTGGCATGTAATTTGAAAGATTGCTTCTGTCGCGTCAGCGGTTTGCTTGTCGAGCCGGTGCGAAACGCGAATCATTCTTTGGTCCTTATTCACAGACAAACGAGGTAAACTCATGAAAAAAATTGCACTGTTCATTGCAGTCATCGGACTTGCCCTGGGTGTAAACGTAATGGCTCAGTCTGCCGAACATGAAGCTCAAGCGCTCTTGAAAGGCACGGATGGTAGACCCGTCGGTACGGTCTGGTTTTTGCAAAAGGATGAAGGCGTTAAAATCACAGCTGAAATCATCGATCTTGCCCCGGGAGTTCATGCTTTTCATATCCACGGTACCGGAACATGCAAAGCCCCGTCATTCAAGTCGGCCGGCGGACATTACAATCCCGGGAACAAGCAGCATGGATTTCTCAATAGCAGGGGACCGCACGCTGGCGATATGCCGAATATCGTGGTCGGCGGAACAGAGACGTATGAGTGGGTCACGTCTCGGGTGAGCTTGTACGAAGGGGCAGACAACACCCTTTTCCCAGAGTCCGGGACGGCAATCGTTATCCACGAGAAGCCAGATGACTATATCACTGATCCCGCCGGCCGCGGAGGCCCACGCATCGCCTGTGGCGTCATCGAAAAAATAGACAGGTAGCAGATCATCGTCCGGACGGGACAGACGCCGGAGAACGCCGGCCGTGTCCTGTCCTGCCGGACTATTCCGGCAAAACAGGATGCCCGCCTGCGCGGCATCTGGATACGACGGCACCTTCTTTGACTCGTTTCCCTGGCAATCCAGCCCTGGTTCAAAAGACGAGAACATACCCAATAACCTTGACGTGGCGAGTGTGTTGGCCACAAAACCTGTTTTGATCAAGCCGGTTCAACATGACCGGTTCTCTTGTTTATCTCATTGTCAGCATGCTAATTCAACAAAATTATTGGAGATCATCATGGAAAAACAACCGCGAAATGCAATCTTGCAGCGAGACAAAAAGACGTTCGCCATTGTGCCCAGGATACCGGTCGGATTGGCCAAACTGGAGGATATCAAGGCAATCGCCAATGTTGTCGAAAAATATGACATCCCGATCATCAAAATCACTTCAGGTCATCGCTTGGCCCTGGTAGGGATGAAAGGGGATGTCGTTAATGACATATGGGACGATCTGGCAATGGATACGGGCAAGGCAACTGAACTGTGCCTTCACTATGTCCAGGCTTGCCCCGGCAATGCAGTGTGTACCTTCGGCGTGCAAGACTCTTTGGGCCTGGGTGTGGAGATAGAGAACCTCTTTTTAGGCATGGCTCTGCCGGCTAAAGTAAAGATCGGCGTCTCCGGTTGCCCATTTTGCTGTGGTGAAAGTTTCGTAAGAGATATTGGCATCATGGCAAAAAAGAAAGGCTGGACGGTGATTTTCGGAGGTAATTCTGCGCGCAAGCCACGGATCGGAGACATTATTGCCGAAGATGTTGCGAAAGAAGAGGTCGTGTCGCTGACGAAAAGGTGTCTGGAATATTATGCGGCTCACGGCAACAAACGGGAACGCACCGCTCGTTTTGTCGAGCGGGTCGGCATCGAGCAGATTAAAGAGGCGGTACTGGCACGATGAACAGCGCCGGCACATAGATTCTCTCATGGCTCTCGGTGCATCGGCAAGCCTCGTGCCGCATGGGAATCAACCTGACCAGGTATTCGACAAAGCTCGGAACAAAACGAATCGGTAGAACCCTGAAAGGAATTGTGATACTGTCAAACAGGGTTCCGGGGCTGGTCGTATATTGCGCATCATCCGGAGCGATCGACGCCGATTTGTTGCCATGCCCATGGCTCAGTCGGATTTTTACGATTGTTTCCGCTTCAATTGTCCGCTGCAGGGCGTGGGCGTTGAGGCAGGGACGCTCAGTGCCGGCATGCTGAAGACAACTCGATTTTTTCATCGTGGAGGGCTTTGTGGAAAAGGAAATTGGTTTTGAAATGGCTGCATCGAGTATCAGGTTTGGCTGTGGCGTCACCGCCGAAATCGGTATGGATATGAAAGATCTCGGGGCCAAAAAAGTCATGGTCTGCACCGATCAGAACATCGCCAAACTACCGATGATCAAGACCTTGATCAAATCACTGGACGACGAAGACGTTCCGTATGTCTTGTATGACCGGGTTCGGGTTGAGCCGACCGACACTTCCTTTAAAGAGGCAATAGCCTTCGCCGTGGCCAACGAGGTCGATGCCTTTCTCGCTTTCGGCGGCGGTTCGGTAATCGATACCGCCAAAGCCGCTAATCTCTATTCCACCTATCCGACAGATGATTTTCTGGCCTATGTCAATGCGCCGATCGGCAAAGGAAAACCGGTTCCGGGGCCGTTGAAACCGCTTTATGCAATTCCGACGACGGCGGGAACCGGCAGCGAAACCACCGGCGTAGCCATTTTCGATCTCGAAGAGATGCATGCCAAAACCGGTATAGCAAGTAGAGCGCTGAAACCGACACTCGGTATTGTCGATCCGATGAACATGGTCTCCATGCCGCCGATGATCACCACGTCAACCGCACTTGATATCCTGACCCATGCGGTCGAGTCGTATACCGCCATTCATTATACCAACCGACCGAGACCGGAACGTCCGATGTTGAGACCCGCCTACCAAGGATCAAACCCGATCAGCGATATGTGGGCGATCAAGGCAATGGAAATCATGGCCGATAACTTCGTAACCGCCGTTGAAGACCCGACCAACCTCGATGCTCGCGGGATGATGGCCCTGGCAGCCACGTTTGCCGGCGTCGGGTTCGGCAACGCGGGCGTTACCCTGCCGCACGGCATGTCTTATCCTGTTTCCGGAATGGTTCGCGAGTATATCGCGCCTGATTATATCTCCGACCACCCCATTATTCCGCACGGCATCTCCGTTGCCATCAATGCTCCATCGGTTTTCAGATTTACCGGGCCGGCAAACCCGAAACGTCATATGGAAGCCGCCGTTGCCCTCGGTGCCGATACCCGAGGTGTCAAGGAAGAAGAGGCTGGCGAACTGCTGGCCGACACGATGATCGGTTATTTCAAGCGGTTCAATGTCCCGAACGGGCTCAAAGATGTCGGCTTTACCGAGGCCGACATTCCAAAACTCGTTGAAGGAACACTGCCCCAGCATCGCGTGACCAAACTCTCACCACGCCCTGTTGGACCGGAAGAGCTGACGGAATTGTTCAGAGGAGCGATGCGGTACTGGTAGGATAGGGGCAGAAGAGGAAATAAACATCGTCAGGACGGGCCTTCGCAAAAGCCCGGCATAACGCAGTGGCCTGATTGCAGATGGGGTCAGTTCCCGATAACCGCCCCCTTGCTCGATTATTTTGCCGAGCGAGGGGGCGGTTTTTGTGAGTTGTCGATATTCACTGGGCAAAGGCCAGGTCGGTCAGAAACGTTACCGTCTGCGGAAACAATGCGACAATGATCAGCCCGACGACCTGCAGCGCGATGAACGGCAGCGAGCCCCGATAGATATCGCCGAGGGTCACACCGGGTAGTTTCAGCGACTTCATAAAAAACAGCGCATAGCCAAACGGCGGCGACAAGAACGACACTTGCAGGTTGATCGCCACCATCATCCCGAACCAGAACGGGTCAACCCCGTAAACATCTTTGGCGATGGGGAAGAAGATCGGCACCAGCAGCATCAGGATGGCGGTCCAGTCGATGATCATGCCGAGCAGGTAGATCAGCAGCATGACCATGGCGAAGAACAGCCATTGATTGCCGAGACCCTCGAACAACGAGCCGAGCGTCTTGCCGCAGCCCATGGCCATGAATACCGACGAGAAGATATTGACGCCGACGATGATGAACATCACCATGCAGGAGGTCTTGATTGTCGCCGTGGTCGCATAGTGCATATTCTTTAAATTGAATTGACCATAACAGATCATCAGAATAATCGCGGCAAACGCACCGATTGCCCCCGCCTCTGACGGTGTGGCGATACCGAAGAAGATCGAGCCGAGCACCGTCAGCATCAGCAGTACCGGCGGTGTCACGCTGATCACGCCGCGTACCAGCCGCACGCGAAGGACATCCATGTCTTCGGGCGCTACCGGCGGACCGAGTGACGGATTGCGGTAACAAATCACAAAAATGTAGATCACGTACAGCAGTGACAACAAGAGCCCGGGGATGATCGCCCCGATGAACAGCTGTCCCACCGAGATACCGGCCACTGCGCCAAGGACAATGAGCAGCATGCTGGGTGGTATCAGAATGCCGAGTGTCCCTCCGGCCATGATCGTGCCCACCGTCAACCGCTTGTCGTACTTGTTTTCCAGCAAGTACGGACCTGCCAGTACACCCATACTGACGATGGATGCGCCGATGATACCGGTGCTCGCGGCAAACACCGTGCAGACAATGGTCACGGCAATGGCCAGTCCGCCCGGTATCGGTGCCACCAGGTCACGGATACCGTTGAACATCCTCTGCGCCACCCCGGAGCATTCGAGGATATACGCCATGAAGATAAAGAGGGGGATGGCAATCAGGGGGAAGCTGACCATTACCGAGTAGGTCTTGGTGACCGCGATCGGCAGGACTGCCGGACCGACAAAAATAAGGCCGAGGATGATGCCCAGCCCGCCAAAGGTCAGCGCCACCGAATGACCGAGAAACAGGGCGCCGATGGTTATCAGCGCGACAAAAAGCAATAACAGGGTATCGGTCATGATTGCTCACCTCGCAGTGCCGCAATGTGTTTGATGAGAAAGGACACCCCCTGCAGAAAAATCAACAGGAACGCGGCCGGGATGACACTGCGGAAGTGGGCGATGGGCGGCCGCCAGAAGCTGTGCCCGAGTTCTCCCGCCTGCCATGAATTGATGGCGATCGGCAGACCGCCTTTGATCATGGCAAAAGAAAAGACCAGGGTGAAGCCGATCAGGCAGGCGATCGCCAGCAGGTGCCGCCATTTCTCGGGCAACCGTTCCGAGAACAGATCGATCGACACGTGGCCGCCGTGCAGGAAGGTGTAGGCTGAACCGAACAGGATATAGTAGCCGAACAGGAAATAGGAGACTTCGGTGAACCAGATCTGCGGCGCGGAGAACCCCTTGCGCATCACCGATTCAAAAATGAATACCAGTACCAGGGCGACGATCAACCATTGCGCCACCCGGCCGACCCACTCGTTACAGGTGTCGATTACCCGTGCAATAGATAGCAGTAACTTCATGACATCCTCTCAGACAGATGGTTCCCTTGACCACTCGATCAGACGGTGAACTCCATGGTCGTTCCGGCCGAGTTGAAAAAGAACCGGTCACCGAACTCCCGGGCCAGCCGTGCTGCCGGCAGTTGCCCGGTGCAGTGCGAGACGCCGAGCCGCTGCACATCGTAGCGGCGCAGTGCTGCAATGGTCTGCTCCAGACGCCGCTCATCGGCCCCGAACAGGTGGATGCCGCCGATTACCGCATAGACTTCGGTGCAACCGGTCAATGTCAAGCCGCGCTCGATGGTGTTGACGATGCCGCGATGGGCGCAACCGGACACCACGAACAACCCTTTTGGCGTCTTGATGAACAGGGACAGGTCGTCGGCCAGTCGGTCCTGTGCAACATGCTGATGATCCTGCACACAGGCGTTGTCGTCGATGGCCTCGAAATCGGTGACCATCGGCACCTCGCCGCTGGTGACGATGGACTCGGTGAGCCACACCGGTTCAGCTGACAGCTCGAAGTTCGCCCCCCGTTTTTCCGCTTCGGCCCGTGTGTAGGGAATGCCGATCGGTTCATAGCGATTGCCGTCGGGGGACCGCCAGCATTTCGGGGACCACACGTCGGGATGGGCGATGATCCGCACCGGCTTATCCGGCAGGTTGCGCAGTTGCAGCAGGTCCAGCAGTCCACCCGTATGGTCCTCGTGACCGTGGCTGAAGACGATGGCGTCGAGCCCACTCAGATCGATATTCATTATCCGGGCGTTATGGGCCGCCACCGAACTGCGGCCGGTATCCATGAGTATCGTTGTATCGTCCACCTGCACCAGGATGCTCAGGCCCCATTCGGCCAGGAGTTTCAACCAACTGGCGGAGTTCTCCGCCAACGTGGCGGTGGTGATTTTCATGATCGTGCCTCGCTCGGGGAAAAACCGGAACCGAGCCGTCGACCGTGGGAGAGGCGGTCGGCGGCCCGGCCGGTAGTTGGTCTTATTTGTCGGCTGTTTCGAAGATACCGAAATAGGCGTCATCCCGTTTGTCAGTAATCCACGGGAATTGCGGATTCTCGTCGACAAAGCTTGGCCAGTACTTGTGTACTTTGCCCTGGCCGTACGGTTTTGAGTGAGATCGCCATTGGCTGTATGCTTTCAGGAAGTTGTACTGGGATTTGGCCACCTTGAGGAAATCAGGATTCTTGTCCGCCTCCTGCTCCGCCAGTTGAGCCGTCAGTCGTTCCAATTCCTCGATGGTCTCGTCCTCGAGCTTGGTGATTTTTGTTCCGGCCTTGGTAAAGGTCTCGATAGCATCGATGTTCGAGTACTCCCACTTGGCAAAGGACATGATGTAGGAGACCTTGGTGGCGTATTCGAGCAGCGGCTTCAACTCGTCGGGCAGCTTGTTGTAGCTGTCCATATTGACTGCCAGCAGGGTGATCATCGCCGTCTGCCACCAGGCCGGCACGATCAGGTAGTCGGCCACTTCGTGCAGCGAGATGGACACGTCGCCGGCGGGGAAGGAGAATTCGGCGGCATCGACCACGCCGCGGTCCATGGCCAGGTAGATCTCGTCGGGGCTGATGGCCATCGTGGTCGCGCCAAGCATGGTCAGGATGTCCTCGCTGAAGCCCGGGCAGCGGATTTTTAGGCCCTTGAAATCCTCAGGCTTGGTGACCTTGACGTTGGACCAGAGGCCGCCTTCGATGCCACCGCCGCCGGCGGCGAAGGGTTTCATGTTGTATTTACCGTAGACCTCGTCGGCCAATTGCCGGCCGCCGCCATAGTAGTACCAGATGGCGAAATCTTCCGGGGTGTAGGAGTTCGGGAACGAGCCGAACAGCACCAGGGCGCTGTTCAGGCCCTTGAGAAAGCCCGGCCAGCCGATGGCGGCATCGAGCGCGCCGGTTCGGGCCGCCTCGAAGGTCTCAGCCATCGGGAACAGTTCCGAACCATAATGGTATTCGATTTCCAGGCGATAATTCTCGGTCCTGACGATGTCGTTGATCGTCCGGGCCAGGATCTCGCCGCTCCAGGACAGGGCAATGCCGGCGGCAAACGTGTCCTGGACCCGCCACTTGATCACTTTCGGCTTGGCCATTGCCGGGCCTGCACCCATCACCGCGAGACAAAACAGTGTCCCAACCAGTACCACGCTTGCCGATCGTCTCATACGTTCCTCCGTTTGCGTTGATTTGCTCGTCCTTCTCACAGGACTCGTTCCGCATCAAGCGGCCTTCACCGTGGAAAAAAGCGAGCCGGTGTCCGCTTCCGGCTGTGTTTGACGGTTTGCTTAATCCTCCGATTGTTCAAGACTTCGGGGCAAGACCCTGCTGTTCGAGCATCTTGATCGAGCCAAGCATGTGTTCGCGCATCATGGTCCGGGCTCCGTCTTCATCATGTTCAACCAATCGCTGCAACAGATCGATGTGCTCCTGTACGGCTGTCTTGTTTCGGCTCTCGGTTCGCAGTGCGGCTTTCCAGCCGTGAAAGGACATGCGGGCAATGGAATTGAGCAGCATGAGCAGGGTTTCGTTCTGCGCGGCTTCGGCGAGCAGGCAGTGAAAGTCGATATCGGCCTGGATGATGGCGGCCATCTCGCTTTCCGGCAGACTGCGTTGCAACTCGATATTGGCCCTGATCGTATCAATGTCCGCCGGTCCGGCACGCCGGGCAGCCAGTGCGGCGATCTCCGGTTCCAGAATGAGGCGGGCCTCGAAATGTTTATGGATCGTATCGCGGTAATCGGACACCCAGGTCGGTAACGGTACGAACAGGTCCCCGGTCAGGTCCTTGACATAGATCCCCTTGCCGGGCAACACCTCGACCAGGCCCATGATTTCCAGGATGCGAACCGCCTCGCGCAGTGACGCCCGGCTGATCTGCAATCTCCTGCACAACTCGCGTTCGGATGGCAGTTTGGCACCGGGTCCAAGGCCGTTCTGGATGATGAAATCCTTGATCTGGTTGATGGCTGATTCCGACAACCGCTTGCGGGAGATGGGGGTAAGATCCATGAACGGGCCCTCTCGGGAGATAGTTACTTATCCGATGGTCTACTGGTCAGACCGCTCAGAATGTAGTACTTTTTGTTAGTGTATGTCAAGCTCGTAAACAAAAAAAGTCATCGTGCCTGCTCGGCGGCAAGAGCGCTTATTTCAGGTAATTTGTTTTGGCTTTCTTGGACGGCCGGTAACTATTATGATAACATCCGGTCCTGGACAAAATGAGCTGCTGATAAATAGTCTTTGGCAGAGAAACCGGCCGACTTCCTTTTTTTTTGCTATAATACGCCGTGTCTGATTGCATTAAGCAGAGGTCGGAAGGGAAGGTGCCAGGCGATAGCGTGATGGACGAAAAACGATGATGGGCATGATCAAAAACTGGATCAAAAGACATTTTTCCGACCCTCAGGTTGTCATTCTGACCGGACTGCTGCTTTCCGGGTTGGTCGTGGTGCTCTTTGCCGGCAGGCACCTGGTGCCGGTTATCGCCAGTGTGATCATCGCCTATGTGCTTGATGGAATTATTCTTCGTTTGCAACGAATCGGCACCCCGAGAATGGTGGCGGTAATCGCTGTCTTCTCTCTTTTCTTCTTTGTTTTGCTGGCCCTGCTCTTCGGCCTTTTGCCGATTCTCATCCGCCAGGCCACCCAACTCCTGCAGCAGGTGCCCGCCATGCTCACCGAGGGGCAGCGTTTATTGCTCACGTTGCCCGAGCACTACCCGACGTTTTTCAGTCAAACGGAAATTAAAACCATTTTGAACCAGATCAGACTGGAAGTGATTAATTTTGCCGACAGCATGCTGCGCCAGACGCTTTCCTCGGTGGTCGGTATTATCACCCTGGTGGTCTATATCGTACTCATGCCCCTGCTGGTCTTTTTCTTTCTCAAAGACAAGGTTTTAATCATCAATTGGGCTCGTCGGTATCTCCCGCAGGAACGAGGCCTGGCCATCCGGGTATGGCAAAGCGTGGACGCCCAGCTGGGCCGGTTCATTCGGGGCAAATTCTGGGAAATCCTGATTGTATGGCTGGCCTCCTACCTCACCTTCCTGCTCATGGGGCTCGACTTTTCGATGTTGATCGGATTTCTGGTCGGTATTTCCGTGCTGGTCCCTTATATCGGTGCCGCCGTCATGACGTTTCCGGTGGCGCTGGTGGCCTATTTCCAATTCGGCTGGAGTGGCGAACTGGCATGGCTACTCGTGGCCTATGGCATCCTTCAGGTTCTTGACGGCAATGTCCTGGTGCCGTTGCTCTTCGCGGAGATGATCAATCTGCATCCCATCGCCATTATTGTCGCCGTCCTGTTCTTTGGTGGTATTTGGGGAGTTTGGGGGGTGTTTTTTGCGATTCCCCTGGCCATTCTCGTGCGCGACGTTATCAACGCCTGGCCGAGAAAGCCGGATTCATTCGCAACGACAGCCGATTCGGGAGCGCCTGGTGCCTGAACGATCGGGTATCCCGGATCACCGAAGAGAAATGCTCATAGGCGGAAGAGCCGTTCTCCGAAGACGTGGTGGCTTCCTGCTTACCTGTGTCATTGTCCGGACTTACTGTGCTGGCAGGTGTGAATTGTCGAAAAGAGGTGGGGCAATATGCATAAGGAGGAACAGCAACTGCGAGACCAGATCGGCCACCTGTTGGCATCTCAGCAGCTGACGGTACTTGCCACCCAACGGGACGGCCAGCCTTATTCCAGCCTGATGGCCTTTGCTCATACCGAAGACCTGCGGACTATCGTGGTCGCGACCGGCCAGGCGAGCAGAAAATTTGCCAACATCGAACGGGACCCTCGGGTATCGCTGTTTTTCGATGACCGCAGCAATACGCCGGCCGATTTTCACCATGCCACGGCCCTGACTGCTCTCGGTGTCGCCAGGAAATGTGCGCGTGGTCAAGGCGCCGAGCTGCGAGAGCTCTATCTGGGGCGCCATCCTTACCTGGAACCGTTTGTTACCGCTCCTGCCACCAGTCTGCTGGCAATAACCGTCAACCATTACCTGTTGGTCAATAAGTTCCAGCAGGTCATGGAGTTGCACCTCGGCGATGAGCTGGACTTATTCCCCTGACAGTGGGGAAGCTCCGGGTGTCGCTCTGGTGGGAGATAACGTCCAGCGTCTCGTGATGCTGCAGCACCGTGGCGGACGACTATTTCTTTGTCCAGGCCGGCCTGAAAGAACGAACCAATCTCGAGTTCAACCGCACGGACCTTCTTCCGTTGTTTCCGGTTCTCGGGTACACTACGCAAAAAGCAGGCAGGTCGCTACTGCCGCGTCAAGGAGTAACGAATCGTGCTGAGAAGAACTAAGATCGTCGCCACCATCTCCAACCTGCATTGTTCCCCGTCCTTTATCGAGGAGCTGTACAGAGCCGGTATGAACGTCGTCCGGCTGAACACGGCGCACATGTCGCACGATGATGCCCTCGACGTGGTTCGGGCCGTGCGCTCGGTGTCGGATAAAATCGCGCTGCTGCTCGACACCAAAGGTCCGGAAATCAGGACCTGTGACATGGAAAAACCGCTGCAGGTGAAAAGCGGCGACATGCTTCGGGTCAAGGGAGCCCCCGGACAATGGTCGACGGGAGATGTCCTCTGCGTTTCCTATGAGAATTTTGTCCGGGATGTGCCGGTGGGTAGTTCGATCATGATCGACGATGGCTACATCGCGCTTGCGGTCATGGACAAGGATGACGAGTACCTGCTCTGCAGCGTTGAGAATGATGGGGTCATCAAGGACAGGAAGAGCATCAATATTCCGGCCGTGCACGTCAAACTGCCGGCGTTGAGTGAAAAGGACAAAGGCTTCATTCGCTTTGCCGCCGACCACGACCTCGACTTCATCGCCCATTCCTTTGTTCGCAGCAAAGAGGATGTGCTTGCCGTCCAGGAGATTCTTGACGAGCGGGGATCCGGCGTCAAGATCATCGCCAAGATCGAAAATTTCCAGGGGGTTTTGAATCTCGAAGAGATACTCGATCATGCCCATGGCATCATGATCGCCCGCGGCGATCTGGCGGTGGAAATTCCGACCGAGCAGATCCCGCTCATCCAGAAAAAAATCATCCGAACCTGTATCGAGCGGCGGCGGCCGGTGATTGTGGCCACCCAGATGCTGCATTCGATGATTGAATCGCCCCGGCCGACCCGGGCCGAGGTGTCGGATGTGGCCAATGCCTGCCTCGACCGCGCCGATGCGCTGATGCTGTCCGGGGAGACCGCCAACGGCAGATACCCGGAAATGGCGGTCAGGACCATGGTCAAGATCATCAATGAAGTAGAAGGCAAGGACCGCTCTTTTTTCGATGTCCCCTACAGTCATGAACACCGGGTCACCGCCTATCTCGCGAAGGCGGCGGTAAAAGCCGCCTTGCGCCTGGATACCAGAGCGATCGTTGCCGATTCGGTCAGCGGTAAATCGATTCTGGCCCTGTCCGCGTATCGCGGCATGAACCCGATATTCGCTCAAGTCTACGATCGACGGGTGGCGCGTCAACTCGCCCTGTCCTATGGCGTCTATGCCGACTACATCGAGAATGGAGTCGATTCCGAAGAGGCGTTGTCTCAATCGATCTGTCGGTTGATCAATGAGCGCAGTTTTCGTGACGAGGACCTGATTATCGTGCTTGCCGGCAGTTTCGGTGCCGAGCATGGCGCCTCTTACATTGAGATCGCCACGGCCGGAAAACTGAGGCGTTCGTGTGACCTGCGGCTTGGCACAGGACCCGGATAAGGGAAAGCAGCCCGCAATTGTTTCTGATTAGGTGCCCGATGGGGCGAGAAAATCCGACTCGTCACCGGTTGGCTGATAGACGGAGCCGGCAAAATAGCTCTGAGCGCTCAGCGGGGCTTCTTCTGTTTCGGGGCGGTTGCGCCGGTAGGTGCCGTCTGGAAGCATGTCCCAGGAACTGGTGTTGTCCCGCTCGTAGATGGAGAGAATTTCTTCGAGCTCGACCTTGATTTCCGGGTCGAGAACAGGCACGATCGATTCCATTCTTCGGTCCAGGTTACGCTTCATCCAGTCGGCGGAGCCGATGAAGTAGAGCGGGTCGCCCCCATTTTCAAAGCGATAAATCCGGCTGTGTTCCAAAAATCTCCCGAGGATACTGTAGACCCGTATGGTTTCGGAGAGCCCTGGAACACCGGGTCGAAGACTGCATAACCCCCTGACGTTCAATGAGATCGGTACGCCGGCCTGGCTGGCCAGATAAAGCTCGCGGATAATCAGGCGATCCTGGAGCTGGTTGCACTTGGCCCTGATGGAAGCCGGTTTGCCGGCCTTCAGGTTGACGGCTTCGTTTCTGATCAGTTGGGTGAATCGCTGCCGCATGTTGTGGGGGGCTACCAGGAGCAGGCGATAATCCTGGGCCGGAATGGCGCCGGTGAGTTCATTGAACAGGCGGCTCACGTCCTCGCCGAGTTCCGGATTGCAGCTCATGATGCCCAGGTCGCCGTAAATCCGGGCCGTTCCGGTATGGTAGTTGCCGGTACCGACATGGACGTAGCGTCTGATCCCGTCGATTTCCTCGCGTACGACCATGGCCAGCTTGACATGGGTTTTGAGGCGTTCGACGCCATATACGACGTGGGCGCCCGCCCGCTCCAGCTGCCTGCCCCAGGCGATGTTCGGCGCTTCGTCGAAGCGTGCGGTGATTTCCACCAGCACGGCGACCTGTTTGCCGCGTTGGGCGGCTTCCATCAGCGCGCTGATGATCGGCGATTGGCTGGATGTGCGATATATGGTCAGTTTTATCGCCAGAACAGAGGGGTCGCCGGCAGCATGCTGGAGAAACCGCAGCACCGAGGTGTCGAAGTGGTGGTACGGCAGGTGCACGAGCAGGTCTTTCCTCCTTATCTCGCCGAAGAACCCCTCACTGTCGTCGGGGGTCAGGTGTTTCAGGCGAGGGTGGTGGATCTGGATATGCGGCTGGTCGCGCAGATGTTCGTAGCCGTCGATCTTGAAACCGAGCAGGTCGCCGGAGCCGATGATGCTGCGCACTTCGACAATGACTTCAGAACTGACCCCCAGTTGCTCGCACAGCCAATGCCGCAGTTCGTGCGGCATGTCGCTGCTCACCTCCAACCTGATGATGCCGGCGAATTTGCGGTAGTTGAGTTCGGCGGTAACCATGCCGATGATGCTGCCCGGTTCGATATCTTCGGCCCGGACCTCGTCAAGGTGCGTGCGATCCCATGGATTGTCCTTGGCCGCCCGGGTTACCCGGAAGAAATATGTCTCAAATGATTGCGCCAGCGGAAAAAGCATGTGCAGGTTGTTGGCAATCACCTCTTCCAGGGCCACGAAGCTGGTGCCGTCGTTCAAAGCTACCCAGCGCTTGCGGTTGGCCGGCACCTTTATTCTGATGAAAAGCCGTTTCCCATCGGCCCCGGTCACCAGCACGGCTATGTTGAGGCTGAGGTTGCTGATAAAGGGGAATGGGTGGCCGGCATCAACCGCCAGCGGGGTCAGGATCGGGAGAACGGAAGCGTTGAAATAAGACTGGAGAAACGCCTGATCACCGGGGCTGATGGTATCGTAGGATTCAAGATAGATGCCGTGACGGGCAAGTTCCGGCCGCAGACTGTTCTCGATCATATCATCGATCATCTCCACCTGCAGGCGCAACTCGTTCCGGCAACCGGCCAGTTCCTGCCGCGGGGTCAGGCCGTCATAACCGATATGGTCCGGTTTCGTTTTCAGTTTCTGCTCCAGACCGCCCATGCGCTTCATCACGAATTCATCGAATATCATCCCCATGATGCCGGCAAAGGAAAGGCGTTCCAGCAACGGTTTGGTCTCATCCCGGGCGAGTTCGAGAACCCTTCGGGCGAAAGCGAGCCAGCTGAGTTCCCGATTGAAATAGGCGTCACGTGAGTCGACGTCGATCTGGGCAGCGGAAGATTCGTCCTTAATTGCCATGCGCACATCCCACCATCCGTTTGCGCGGCCGGCCAGGGGCGCCGGTACATTATCGCAAACGGGCTGGAGCTTGATTCTGAGGCTGTTTCCGGCGGGATTGCTATCAATTCCCACCCGGGGCGCGGCAACACCGCACACTCCAGTTGGAATTATATCGTATTCATCGGGGATGTTGAATTGATCTGACGAAAAATTAACGAAAACCTAAAAATAGTGATTGTTCGCCAGGTATCACCGAGCCGGGAGAGGCTTCTCTTTCCCGGCGCCGGTCAATGACAAAACAGGCCTTGACTCTTCCGGTGTTCTGGGCTATTATGCAAATAAGAATCATTCTTATAAAAGAATTCATTGTGAAGATCGACCCGAAAGAAGTTGAACAGCGGATGCGACGATTTGAGAAGGTTTGTCGTGATACCGGTATTAAACTGACCCATCAGCGTATGGAGATTTTCCGGGAAATTGCTCAGACGGATGATCATCCTGATGTTGACAGGATTTTTCAGCGCATCAGAGATCGTCTGCCAACGCTCTCGCTCGATACGGTCTACCGGACGCTGTGGCTGCTCAATGATCTCGGGTTGGTGAAAACGCTTGGCTCGAGCCGTGAGGCGACGCGGTTTGATGCGAATCTCGAGAAACACCACCATTTTGTCTGTAAACAGTGCGGATTTACCCGCGACTTCGTCAGTCATGATCTGGACAACCTCACGCTCCCTGATTCGTTACGCTCTTTTGGAGAGGCGGAAGTGACGCATATCGAGGTGCGGGGCGTTTGCCGGGATTGCATCGCAAAAGAAAGAGAGGGACGAATGTAGTTTGTTGCCCGCAACGTGCTGCGACGCGGCGCCGGACCGAGCTACGTGTACTGTACTCAGCAGTAACACTGGAAAAGATCATACAAAAACAGGAGGCAATACGATGAGTGATACGAGCACGTGCCCGGTAACGGGCCGGACGGGACTACAGGGAGCCGGGGGCGGGCCTTCGAATCGAGACTGGTGGCCGAACCAGTTGAACCTGAAAATCCTGCACCAGCATTCTGCCAAATCAAACCCGATGGGCGGCGATTTCTGTTACGCCGAGGAATTCAAGAAACTTGATCTGGCTGCCGTCAAAAAGGATCTTGTCGCGCTGATGACCGACTCCCAGGACTGGTGGCCGGCGGATTGGGGGCACTACGGCGGTCTGTTCATCCGCATGGCATGGCACAGCGCCGGTACGTATCGCATGGGCGATGGTCGTGGCGGCGCGGGTTCGGGGTCGCAACGGTTGGCGCCCCTGAACAGCTGGCCGGACAACGTCAACCTGGACAAGGCGCGCCGGCTGCTCTGGCCGATCAAGCAGAAATACGGCAACAAGATCTCCTGGGCCG
>CAZUJZ010000051.1:0-16665 GCA_964620665.1 uncultured Desulfofustis sp.
GCGGACGCCCTGTCCGCAGCCCTTCGGGCCTGATTCTCCGTCCAGCCGGGCCTTCGCGAGGCAGCTTCCGGCAGAACCGACCAGCCCCGGGGAGCTCATTTTCATATAAACCGCCACGACGGGACGTCACAACGAAGCATGAAATTTTGCAGTTTCATGTAAAAAACAGCACCTCTATTACTGTAAAGCGGGTTTATGTACCATGCTCCTGACCGTCGCCGCAACTGAAATTGAAATGAAGCCGCTATTGGCGCGCTGCGTCGCTGGCCAGGACGCAGTCCATTGCCTGTCCGGGGTCGGACCGCTGGAGGCCGCCGTTTCACTGACGCGCCGACTGGCCGCCGATCACCGGCGACTGCGGGCCGTCGTCAATTTCGGTATAGCCGGTGCCTACCGCTGCCGCCGACAGGATGGTCCGGAAGCGCAGGTGCTTGACATCTGTCTGGCCGAGCGGGAGGTGTTCGGCGATTTCGGCATCAGCTTCGGCAACGACACCGAACCGCTCGGTGCGTCGGCAGGGGCCGGATGTTGCGACTTTGTTCTGGATGAAGCATTGCTGCGGGGGGCGCGGCGGATCCTGGATTCGTCTTCACTGGGCTATCACGTGGGCACCTTCGTCACCGTCGCCGGGGCCAGCGGCACCGCAGCCCGCGGAGCGTCCCTGCAGCGGCGCTACCGGGCCCTGTGTGAGAACATGGAGGGTGCCGCCGTCGCCCGCGCCTGCCGGGAGTACGCGCTGCCGCTGGTCGAAGTGCGGGTTATCTCGAATCTGGTTGAGGATCGCCCCGGTGCGGCCTGGAGGATCGAGGAAGCCTGCGAGCGGGCAGCCTCGGTTGCGGCGCTGCTGCTCGACGGCTTCCGGGAGGTGGCATGAAACCGCTGACCCTTGGTTATTCGCCGTGCCCTAATGACACGTTTATTTTTGCCGCGCTGGTCAACAACTGGTGTTCGGAGCGGCAGCCGCATTTTGCCGAACCACTGCTTGAAGATGTGGAAACCTTGAATCGCTGGGCTTTCGAGCGCCGCCTGGCGGTGACCAAGTTGTCATTTTATGCCCTTGGTCATCTCCTCGACGATTATTGTGCGTTGAGTGTCGGCGGCGCCCTCGGGCGTGGCTGCGGACCGCTGCTGGTCACTGCCGGCAACCATACGCTTGCCACCCTCGGCGGCGGCCGGGTCGCCGTTCCCGGTGCCTATACGACCGCGGCGCTGCTCTTTACTCTGTTTTTCCCGGCAGCGGTAGATACCGTCGAGATGCGCTTTGACCGGATCATGCCGGCGGTGGCGGCAGGCGAGGTCGATGGCGGGGTGATTATCCATGAGAGCCGCTTCACCTATCGGCAGCATGGTCTGACCTGCCTGCAGGATCTCGGAGCATGGTGGGAAGAGACGACCGGTTTGCCGATCCCGCTTGGTTGCATCGCTGCCCGCCGAACCCTCGGAGAGAGAACCCTGGCCGGGATCGAGGAGCGGATCAGGGAAAGTCTGCTGTTCGCCCGCCGTTATCCTGAGCGTTGCCGCGATTATATTCGCCGCCACGCTCAGGAAACCGAGGAAGCGGTGATCGACAGCCATATCGGGCTCTATGTCAACGATTATTCGCTTGATCTGGGGGCTGCCGGCCGCTCTGCGGTTGAGGAGTTTTTCCGGCGCGGCCGCGGTTGCGGCGCGCTGCCGGCCGATAAACCATTCCCGTTTTGTCGCGGCTGATCACCCCGATGGCCATGTTTCCCAGCTATCTCCCGATCTGCGCGGTTCACCACGATAATCGCATCGGCCGGTCGAAGCAGCTGCTTGCCGAGTTGATCGAGAACCTGTCCCGCCGCAAAATCAGGACGACACTGCTTGATGAGCCATGGCCCGCGGATGAGCAGGCGTGCCGGCAGCGCATCGGCCGGGCGGCGATCGAGGCCGATCTGGTTCTTGTCGCCGGTTGTCGGTGGGCGGCGACGGCGGAGTTGATCTGTGGCGACGACACAGGGGCTGAATCACTGTCGTGCGGGTCGGTGAGGCCGCGCTTTTCCTGCAGCGGCCGACGACACCTGGAAGAGTGTTGTGCCGCCCTCGAGGGCTGGCTCCTTCGGTGCAGCACCCTGACGCCGGTCTGGGGATGTGTGCTGATCGGCGGCCGAAGCTCGCGGATGGGACGGCCGAAACACCTGTTGCCCGGCGGTGACGGGCGAACCTGGTTGGAACATGCGGTTAAGCGGTTGCGACCGTTTGTCGGCCAATGTGTCATTTCCGGAAGCGGCGTGCTGCCCGAACCATGTCGGGATCTGGAACGGATTGCCGATCTGCCGGGGGTGGCCGGGCCGCTGGCCGGTATCGGCGCGGTCCTGCGTCACCGCGCATGGACCTCCTGGCTGTTTCTGGCCTGCGATATGCCCGACGTATCGGCTCCGGCCATCTCCTGGCTCCTGGAACAGCGCCGACCGGGGATGGTGGCGGTGATCCCGGTCAATCCTTTGAACGGTCACAGCGAACCGCTCTTTGCCTGGTATGATTTTCGCTGTTTGCCGCTGCTCGACGAATTGCTTGCCGGTGGCGTACTCAGGATCACCAGTCTGCGGGGCCGGCCAGGCGTCCATCAGCCGCGGATACCCGTCGATCTGGCCGCGGCTTGGCGCAACGTCAACCGTGCCGAGGAGCTGTAAGCCATCGGCTGCTGCCGGTCAAAAACCCCGGCCGGGCTTGATTGTCGTTTCATTTTTTGCCGATCGGGAATAGACTGGCAGCAGAAGCAGATGAACGCGGCCGATGTCGCGCCCCGCAACCCGGAACGCAATCACCATGACCGTACATCCCACCATCCTGCCAACGGCCTTCGATCCGCACTTCAAGGTTTTTCACGAACTGATGCCCTTCAAGGTCCAGGAAATCCTCCTGGTCTCGAGCCTCTATGACGCTTTTATCATGGAGGAGGACGGCAGTATCACCACCCGGCTGATTCACGAATACCACGGACTCAACCTGAGCAAGGCACCGAAGGTCACCCGGGTGTCGACCGGGGAGGAGGCGCTGGACGTGTTGGCCAGGAAGCGCTATGACCTCGTTATCACCATGCCCTATCTCGGCGGCATGAACGCCTTTGAGCTCGGCCGGAAGATCAAGGAGAACCGGCCCCGCCTACCGGTTATTCTGATGGCGCACAACCTGCGTTCCGTTTACCCGCTGCCGCTCGATTACCAGGCCCACCACATCGACAATATTTTCCTCTGGTGCTGCGAGGACGACCTGTTGATGGCCATCATCAAAAACGTCGAAGATCACGCCAACGTCGACAACGATACCGCCCGTGCCATGGTGCGGGTGATCATTTATGTCGAGGATTCACCCGATTTTCGTTCTCTGTTCCTGCCGGCGATCTACCGCGAAGTGGTCAAACAGACCCAGGCGGTGCTCGACGAGAGTATCAACGAGCGGCATCGCCTGTTGCGAATGCGGGCCCGGCCGAAGATCCTGATGGCCCATACCTACGAGGATGCGAGGCGACTCTACGAGGCGTATCAGCCGTATGTCTTTGCGGTGATATCCGATGCCCGGTTTCCCCGCAAGGGCCGTATCGATGCCCTGGCCGGCGAGCGGCTGCTGGCCGATATCCGGGCTGAAGTACCCGATCTGCCGCTGCTGATGATTTCCTCAGAGGAGCAGAACCGGATCCGGGCTGAATCGATCCCGGCGGTCTTCATTGCCAAACAGTCGTCTGAGATCTATAACGATCTCCACGAATTCTGCCTGACCTACCTGGGATTCGGCGATTTTATCTTTCGCATGCCGGACGGGACGCCGGTCTGCAGCGCTTCCAATGTCATGGAATTCCAGCGGGCGGTCGGCATGGTGCCGGAGGCGAGTCTGCGCTACCATGCGGTGCGCAACCATTTTTCCAACTGGATGATGGCCCGTTCGGAAGTCGGCCTGGCGCGTCAATTGCATCGTGACTTTATTGGCGATATCAATAAAATACCGTCAATGCGCGACGACATCGTCGGAAAGGTGCGGGCGCTGCGCAGGCTCCGGCAAAAAGGCGTTATTACCGGCTTCGATGCCGAACACTATGATCCTGAAATCACCGAGTTCGTCAAGATAGGCGACGGTCCGATCGGCGGCAAGGCCCGTGGCCTGGCGTTCATGTGGGCATGTCTGCAGCGGCCGGGGGACAAGCACTCCATCCTGAACAGCTGTCCGGTGGCCATTCCGAAAACGGCGGTGGTCACGGCCCAGGGGTTTGACGAATTTATCACCCAGAATCAATTCACCCAGCCAAATGCGGTGCCAGACGAGCACATCGCCGACCTGTTCATCGACGGGCGGCTGCCTTCCTGGCTACGCCAGGAGCTGGAAATTTTTCTGCGGCGGTGTGATTTCCCTTTGTCGGTACGCAGTTCCAGTCTGCTCGAAGACGGTCAGTTCCGCCCCTACGCAGGGCTTTACTCGACCTACTTTCTGGCCAACAATCATCCCGATTTTTCGGTCCGTCTCGGTCAGCTCGAGTCGGCCATCAAGATGGTCTATGCTTCCACCTGGTTTGAGAGTCCGCAGGCCTTCTCCCGGGGCGTTGGTTCCGGTTCCCGTGAGGATTCGATGGCCGTGGTTATTCAGCAGTTGGTCGGCAGGGACTACAACGGCAGATATTATCCGGCCATCTCCGGAGTGGGCCAGTCCCATAATTATTATCCGGTTCAAGGCATGCTGCCGGCCGAGGGGATCGCCCATATCGCGCTGGGGATCGGCAAGACCGTGGTGGAAGGCGAGAAAAACCTGCGATTTTCGCCGGCCCACCCGCAGAAACTGATCCAGTTCTCCACCGTTGACGATATCTTGGCCAATTGCCAGCGGCAGCTCTACGCGCTTGATCTGTCGGCCGGCGACTGCCTGAACCGGTACAATGCGAACCTGGTACGCTTCAATGTTCAGGATGTCGCCTCCGATCTGCCGGTGCAATTGCTCGCCTCGACGTATATTCCGGACGAGCATCGTATTCGCGATGTCGACATGCCGGGCATTAAGATCCTGACGTTCGCTCAGATCCTCAAATATTCCGCCTATCCTCTGGGTGAGATCCTGCTCGAGTTGCTGACCATCGGCCGGTCTGGCATGGGCAGCGAGGTGGAGATCGAGTTTGCCGTGCAACTCGGCCAGACGTTGGCTGAAAGTACCTTTTATCTGCTGCAGATCAGGCCCATGGTTACCGGCGGAGAGAGGGCCGATGTGGTGATCGATCCGGAGGATGCCGAGGAGGCGATCGTCTATTCGAGTCAGAGTCTCGGCCACGGTCAGATCTCGACGATCAGAGATATCATCTTCGTCAAGCCGGACACGTTCGATACCGCGGCGACGCGGGAGATCGCCCGGGAGATCGGCCAGCTCAATCGGCAGTTGGTCGCTGAAAATCGACAGTTCCTGCTGATCGGCCCGGGGCGCTGGGGGACCAACGACCACTGGCTCGGCATCCCGGTGCAGTGGAGTGATATTGCCAATGTCCAGGCTATCGTCGAGGTGCGCAACCGACAGTTGCATGCCGACCCGTCGCAGGGGTCGCATTTTTTTCAAAACCTGACTTCTCTGGGAATTCCTTATCTGACGGTTGACGAGAACAACGGTGCGGCGGTCGACGGCACGGATCGGATCGACTGGCAGTGGCTGCTGAAGGCCGATCCGGCCCATGACGGACGCTGGGTTCGCCATGTCAGGCTGAAGCAGGCCTTGATAGTGACCTGCGACGGTCGCACTTCGATCGGTATGATCGGCAATCGAAATGGGGCGCCGGCCCAGCCGACCCACCAACAGGCGTGAGCGCGCGCTCGGAAGACAGAGCGGGAGCGAAGGGGATGTCCTGGTACGATCGTCAATGCAGTCTTGAGTTTGCCCGGCTTGAGCGGCAACTCGACCGCTATTTCGTCAATATGCGCATGGACTGTCCCTATCAGTTGCCGTATACGGCGACGTTTTACCAGGCATTGTTCGGCCCGCTGACCGATCATGTCATGGAGCTGTTTCTTGCCGCCGGTTATCGCCGCAACGGCAACAGTCTCTACACCATGCGCTGCACCTCCTGTTCGGCGTGTATCCCGATCCGCCTGCATCCGGGCGAGTTCAAAATGAACCGCAGCCAGCGGCGGGTCTTACGAAAAAACAGCGATCTCTCCGTTCATTTCAACTCGGTGCAGATGAACGACGAAAACCTGCAGCTCTGCGAGCGGTTTTTGCGGCAGCGATACCCGCAGAAGAACAACACCGCTCTCGGTTATTATTCCGGTTTTTTCCTCAACCATATCGTTACGTCGCTGGAGTTGCACTATCGGCTCGATGGCCGGCTGATCGGTAACGGTATTATCGACATCGGCGAGAACTGGCTCAATGCCGTCTATTTCTATTTCGATCCCGATCAGGCAAAACGGAGTCTCGGCACCTTCAATATCCTGACCATGATCGATTTCTGCCTCCAGAAACGAATCGACTATCTCTATCTCGGCTATTATATCGCCGGTGTTCCGGCCATGGACTACAAAGCGCGATTTCGCCCCTGCTATCTGAAAACAGACGAGACCTGGCAGCGCTGCGACGAGTGCTGAGCGGTTTTCTCACCGTGAGGATTGACGCGGATCCCATCCGGTATGATACTATGGGTTAGGAACCGGTGTGTCGGTTCGGTCTTGTTTTGTTAGGGGGTGTCTATGAAACGATGGCATCTGGAGAGTATTGTTGAAAGCTCGGGGAATCGTCGATTCAAGAGGCTGGCTCTTCCAGACCACCGGACGGGCGGCCTGTTTACCGGCAAACAGCGGATAGATTTTCGTCCGGAATCACGTTTTGCCGGACTGAGGAGGCGACTTGCCGCTTTGTTGAGCCGGGCCGGATCGGTGTGACAAAGCGCCTGGCATGCAGATGAAAAGAGCACGCCTGTATCAAAGCGCTGCCGATAGCATCGTATCCTGCGGATTGTGTGCCCACCATTGTACCATCAAATCGGGACGCCGCGGTATCTGCGGTGTTCGGGAAAACCGCGGTGGTGAACTCTACTGCCTCGTCTACGGTCGGGTTGCCGCAGAGCACATCGATCCGGTCGAGAAAAAACCGCTTTTTCACTTCCTACCCGGTAGTTTGACCTACTCGGTGGCTACGGCCGGTTGTAATTTCAAATGTTTGCACTGCCAGAATCATACGCTCTCACAAATATCCGGTTTAGTCGGCGAGGTGCCGCACCGCTACCGGGAACCGGAGGCAATCGCCGAGCAGGCGGCCGCCGCGGGTTGTCGATCGATCAGCTATACCTATAGCGAGCCGACGGTCTTTTTCGAGTTCGCCGACGACTGTTGCCGAGCCGCCGAGCGAAAGGGGCTGCGCAATATCTTTGTCTCCAACGGGTATATGAGTCGGCCGGCAGCGGAGATACTGGCGGAGGTGCTCGGGGCAATCAATATTGATATCAAGTTCTTCAGCGATGATGTCTACCGCACCATTTGCGGCGGCCGGCTCCAGCCCGTTCTTGACAATGTCAGGTTTTTCCGGGAGCGGGGCGTCTGGGTCGAGGTGACGACCCTGGTCATTCCGGGACTCAACGATACGGACGAGGAGTTGCGCGCGATCGCCGAATTCCTGGTCGGCTGCGATCCGGACATTCCCTGGCATGTTTCCGGTTTTCACCCCACCTTCAAAATGCTCGATCGCCCGTCAACCTCCGCGCAGCGACTGTTGACTGCCAGGGATATCGGCCGTGCGGCCGGGCTCAACTATGTCTATGTCGGCAATATCCGCGGCAGCGGCGGTGAAGCGACCCTTTGTCCCGTTTGCTCCCGGGTTTTGATCGAACGCAGCGGTTTTCTCGTTGTCGCCAACTACCTGACAGACGGGCGGTGCCCACAGTGTCGGCAACCGGTGGCCGGGGTCTGGAAGTGAAAGACGGTTTCAGAGACGTTTGCCCGGTAGTCTGCTGAAAATTTTCTGGCTGACGATGGTCAGCAGGATGGCGAAGAGCGCAGCGGCGATGCCGAGCAGCACGTTGAAATAGGGGGGCGCCGCCAGCGCGATCCGGATAATCACCGTCGACAGGGCAAAGCCGGAATTGCGGAAGACCGCGTAAAACCCCGGCTGGAAGCATTGCGAAATGAGTACCACCAGGACGTCGGTGAGGATCAGCAAGGTGTAAAAATCGTGCAGGAAATCGGAATGGCTGACATCGATCAGCGTCAGGTAAGTACTGCGCAATCCCATAAAGATAAAAGCGACTATCAGTAAAAGCGCAATTCCCTTCTTGGCGGCGACGAACCTGAACAGATCGGTCGACAGCATCGCCTCGTCCTGTTTTTTTCTCTGGATCAGATAGTATATCCCGAGCAGCGCGAAGATCACCAGCGCGCCGAAACCGTCCGAAAGGATGCGCAGGATCGCTTCTTCGTTGCCCTCAAAGGCAATTGGTTCCGGAAAATCGGAAAGTTCCTTGAAAGCGTTGCGCAACAGGATCAGGGCAAGCAGTTCGAACTGCTTGCCGACGGAGCGGGAAAAAGAGCAGGGCAGCGTGAAAATGAGACTGATGACTTCCAGGATGATGACCACGGTGAAGGCAATCTCGATCGCCGAGAAATGGCTTCGCGGGACCAGGACAGCCAACGGGACGGGCAGCAGGCCGAGACGCCGTAATTCGATGCACAACAGGCCGGCCAGGAAAAAGAGAACGAGACCGAACGAGATTTTTTTGGCCAGCCGCTCCTGTTCCCACAGGTGGTGGAGCGGGTCGAACAAATAGGTGATTCTTTCGTAGATGAAACTCATGGTCGCTGGTTTTGCGGTGCAGATGCCGTATTTTCATTAGTCCCGATCACTTGGCTGGCTGCTCTGCAACGGAATGTACCACGGTGATGGTCAGCTGGCGATGTTTTTGTGTCGATCGCCATGATAAGTCGTTGAGCGATAAACCAAAACGCTCTACAATAGCAAAGGCGCGGCGGCACGGAGACGAAGTCGCAGCCGAACAGCACGACGGGGCGGGTATTTGGAGCGTCTGTTTGCCGTGCGTTGATTCTTCACCGGGAGCCTTTTCGATGGACCTGCTGACGGAACTTGAGATTATCGACCGGATCGCCGCCGGCCGCCCCTTTCGAGCCACCGTCACCGGGGGCGCCTATAGTGTTGCCATCGCCCGCTATGTGCCGGCAGTGGTCACGGCGATTCACGACGGTCACAATATTCCGGAAGAGATCGCCGGGCAGCTGTTGATTACGGAAAAGCAACGGCGTTTCGAGGAGGATCCGTTCACCGGGACAATCGCCGGTTCTTTCGCCATCTCGCTGACCGTGCATCATTCCAGGTATTACTATGATATCAACCGCCGTCCGGAAGATTGCATCTACGAGGAAGCCTGGGGGCAAACGGTCAGGCGCAGCATACCGTCGGAGCAAGAGGAACGGGCGATTCTCGACTTGCATCGCAGTTATTACCGGGTTCTCGACGCACTGATCAACGTGCTCGAACAGCGTTTTGCCGCCTGCGTTGTCTACGATCTGCATAGCTACAATTACTCCAGACTTCCCGGCAATCCGCCATTGTTCAATATCGGCACCCACTTTATCGACCGAGACCGTTTTCGGCCGTTGCTCGATCTGCTGATGGACGGACTGCGTTCCATCGGGTTGTCGGGGGTGATCAACCGGGTCGCCATGGATGAAGTATTTGCCGGCAAAGGTTATCAGGCCGACTATCTCAGTAACAATCACCCCACCAGTCTGTGCATTCCGATCGAGATCAAAAAGGTGTTCATGGACGAGGTGACCGGCAGGGTCGATGACTTCCGCTTCGACCGTCTTCGCCGCGGCTTGATCCGGGTCCTCTCCTCGCACGCCGCGGCCTGTGCTGAAGGTTTCCAGATCAGCGGTTTGACGCCGGCTGATTTTCTCACTTCCGAAGTGACGAGTTGACTACCTGCTTTTCCGACGCAACCGGTCATCAGGTACTTCGTCGTCCTTGCCTGCACCCCCTTGGGCCTGGTACCCTGGTCCTGAGTCCCGCCGAGCCTTCGTGATGCCGCTTCTGGGACAGCTACCCAGTCCTACCGGTCGAGGGGATGATTTTTTTATTGTTCGTTGTGATTTCGATTCATGGCGCTTATATCCGGGCTATCATCGGGAAGTGCATCAGAAAAAGAAGTTGCATATCGCCGGACAACCGGCGACTATGGAGGCGTCGCCTGATGACGGGGTGAGCGCGGCGTTCAGGCGGGAAGCGGTCAGAAGTGCGTTGTCGAAGGTGTTTCGAGACAATGTCAAAAGAGGGAGGCGCTGTGATTGTCATTACCGGTGCGGAGACCGAGAGCGGATTGCAAGCTGCGGCCCGGGCACTGCAGTCGGCCCGGTTGCCGCTGGCATTAACCGGCGCCGGCGTTTCTGTCGCCAGCGGCATCCCGGATTTTCGCAGTCGCGGCGGCCTCTGGACCGAATTCTCGCCGGATGAATATGCCACGCTCGAGGTCTTTTATGCCGATCCGGCCAAGGCCTGGCGTCTGTATCGGGCCCTTGGCCGGGTATTGGTCGGCAGGCGGTTCAATGCGGCGCACCGAGCCCTGGCCGAGCTTGAAGCACGGCAGCTGCTGCACGGTGTGATTACCCAGAATGTCGATGGCCTCCATCAGCAGGGGGGAAGCCGAGTGGTTTACGAAATGCACGGTGAGCACCAGCACCTGCACTGCCTGCGCTGTGGTCTGCTGGTACCGATGATCGAGGGTGTGCTCGACGTCGACGATGTGCCGTGTTGCGAAAAGTGTGCTTTTCCGCTCAAGCCCAACGTCGTGCTGTTCGGTGAGCCGGTCAGGGCGCTGGCCGAGATCGAGGAATTGATCGAGCAATGCGACTTGCTGCTCGTTGCCGGCACCTCGGCCCAAGTCTATCCGGCGGCCGGGCTCGTGCCGGCGGTCAAGGGCAACGGGGGGACGATTTTCGAGTTCAACCGCGAACAGGTCCTCGGTCAGCACGGTTTCGGCGGGATGAGCGTCATGACCGATTATTTTTTCGCCGGTGATGTTGCCGAGACCTTGCCCATGCTGTGCCGAGCCATCGATCGATGCTGAGCCTGTCGTTGTCGCAGATCCTCGGGCGGGTATTTTTACCCTTTGCCGCCGGCTATTTTCTCTCATATCTCTATCGTGTCGTCAACGCGGTCATCGCCGCCGACCTCACTGTCGATCTCGGTATCGGCCCTTCGGCGCTCGGCCTGCTGACGGCGACCTATTTCATCGCCTTTGCTTCATTTCAACTGCCGCTCGGGGTCTTGCTCGACCGCTTCGGGCCACGCCGCATCGAGGCCCTGCTGCTGCTTTTTGCCGGGCTCGGCGCGTTGCTTTTCGCTCGAGCTGAAAGCCTGACCGGGCTTGTCGTCGGCCGGGCGTTGATCGGCTTTGGCGTTTCGTCTTGTCTGATGGCCGCGTTCAAGGCCTATACGATCTGGTTTGACCGGCAGTACTGGCCGTTGATCAACGGTTTTCAAATGGCTGCCGGCGGTCTGGGCGCACTGGCCGCCACCTATCCGGTTGAGATGATGCTCGGGGTGACCGACTGGCGCGGTGTCTTCCTGGTTTTGGCCGGGGTGACCGTGGCGGTTGCCGCTCTGGTATTTCTCGTAGTGCCGGAACGGAATGAAGGAGTAGCTGTCGAACCGCTGACCCGTCAGCTGCACGGAGTCAGACAGATATTCTCCAGTTACGCGTTTTGGCGCTCGGCGCCGCTGACCACCATGTCCCAGACCGCGTTCCTGGCCATCCAGGGGCTCTGGGCCGGTCCGTGGTTTCGGGATGTGGCCGGTTTGGATCGGGACGGCGTAGCCGTCTCGCTGTTCTCGATAGCCGTCGCGATGATCTGCGGCTTCGTCCTGCTCGGCAGCGGAGCCGGCCGCTATGTGCGACGCGGGGGTAATTTGATGTCTTTGGCGGCGATGGGCATGGGGCTGTTCCTTGTTGTTCAGATCCTGCTGCTCGTCGCCCCGATATCCTGGGCGCTGCCTCTTTGGCTGGCCTTCGGTTTTTTCGGTACATCGGGCATTCTCGCCTATCCCGCCGTCTCTCAGGCCTTTGAGCTGCACTTGTCGGGCCGGGTATCGACGGCACTCAACCTGCTGGTTTTTACCACCGCCTTCGTCGGGCAGTGGCTGATCGGCATGATTATCGAGTGGTGGCCGGTTGGACCGGATGGCGGTTATGCTCCGGAAGGATACCGCTTCGGCTTCGCTCTCATGGCGACGCTGCAATTCCTGGCCCTGCTCTGGTATGTCGGGGCCGGACGGATCACCGGGCACCGCCTGCGGAAAACGACTGGACCGGTTGAGCGGTAACCTGATGATTGTGATCGATAAGGAGTAAAGATGCTGGATAACACGTTTGATGGCGCCGTCACCTATGTGCTAGACGAGGAACTGGCGCGGATCGTGACCATTTCGATGACGCTGGAGATGCCGTTGCTGATCAAAGGCGAACCGGGTACCGGCAAGACCATGCTTGCCCACGCCATCGCCGAACGGCTTGATAAGCAATTGATCGTGCTCAATGTCAAGTCGAGTATGAAGCTTGTCGAGGCCCTCTACCACTATGACACACTGACCCGGCTCAACGACAGCCGGTTCGGCGATTCCCGCCGCGATGTCAGCAATATCAAAGACTATATCCGGATGGGCAAGATCGGCCAGGCCTTTACTGCAGATCAGCGCTGCGTCCTGCTGATCGACGAAATCGACAAGGCCGATACCGATTTTCAGGACGATATGCTCGATGTGCTCGATCAGATGCAATTTGATATCCTGGAGACCGATGAAACGATTCGGGCAAAACATCGGCCGGTGATCATTATCACCTCGAATGCCAAGAAAGACTTGTCGGACCCGTTCCTCGGCCGCTGCAATTTTCATCACATCGCCTTTCCCGATGCGGATATGATGCGTCGCATTATCGCCGCCCATTTCCCCGATATCGGTGATCGGCTTGCTGCCGCAGCTATCCGTGTTTTTTATGAGTTGCGCTCTTTGGAAAACGTCGAGAAGAAACCGGCGACCCGCGAATTGATCAACTGGATCCGGGCCCTGCAGGCGGATCCGGATTTTCGCAGCGGTGACGCGCTGGACAGGGAGATCCCTTATCTCGGTGTTTTGTTCAAAAAGAGCGGCGACTACCGGAAATCCCAGGCGCTGCCGGGCAGGCGACGCCTGTTCCGCAGTTAAAAAACGGAAAAAGAGAAAAAAGGGACAGACCCCTTTTTGCTTCAGCAAAAAGGGGTCTGTTTGAATGCATAAGTAGGGCAAGGTTGCAGGAAACCTCCAAGTGGTTCAAATTATCAACAAGGATGGCTGGGTCAAGAATGGGTCTTGCCCAGAATTGAACCACAAGGAGGTTTCCATGAAAACAGTTTACTACATCGGCTTGGATATTCACAAGAAAGTGATTGCCTTTTGTATCAAAGCAATAGATGGGCGGCAGATTGAAGCGGGAATGATTGCGGCCACTAGAAAGGCCCTGGACGAATGGGTCAAAGGTCTGCCCGGCCCCTGGATCGGCGCCATGGAGGCCACTCTTTTCACCGGCTGGATCTATGACTATCTTACCCCCCATGCCATCGAACTGAAGGTTGCCCACCCGGCCATGCTCAAAGCCATAACGGCAGCCAAGAAGAAAAATGATCGCAACGATGCCGAAAGAATTGCCGACCTCTTGCGTGTGAATCTTTTGCCGGAATGCTCCATGCTTCCAGAGCAGATCCGGGAATTGCGGCGAGTTCTGCGATATCGCCAGCATGTCGTGCAAACCTCAGCGAAGATGCAGAACAAAATGGCGGGACTGCTTATGGAGGTAGGGGCTGAATACAACAAAAAGCGCCTGCGTGGGAAGAGATATTTTAACAGTCTGCTAGATTCGGTAGACGAAATCCCACCATCGGTAAAAGAACTCCTGAAAATGAGTCGTGCCGGGTACGAGATGTTCCATACCGCTCAAAAACGCATAGCAAGGGCATTGCGCACCAACGATCTGATACGGGATCGGGTCCAGCGTTTGATGACAATCCAAGGGGTCGGAGAGATAACTGCTCTGACGTGGGCGCTTGAGATCGGTGATCCTTCACGATTCAATTCAATTCGGCAGGCCATTAGTTACTGTGGTCTTTGCAGCGCCCAGCGTGAATCGGCTGGCAAAGAGCAACGGGGACCACTCTCCAAACAGCGAAATAAACATCTGCAAACCATTCTTATCGAGGCTGCCAAGATTGCTCCGCAGTGGAATCCACAACTGGCTGAGCTCCGTGAAAGGGAATTGAAAAAAGGAAACAAAAACAGAGCCACCCTCGCCGTTGCCAGAAAACTCGTTGCCTATCTGATGGCCGTTGATAAAAGCGGTGTTGGCTTTCAAGTCCGGGAGGAATATAAAGCCGCCTGAGAGAAAAGAAGGATATCTTCCCTGCTTAAAAAACGATCTTCCCGCCAGTCCTCGCAGAAAAGGGGCTATGCATGTTGAAGTGGAACAATGCAACGATAGGACTGTTTCGAGGTTGGCGGGTTGACCCAAACTCAATCTTCTGTGGAAGCCGTTTTATATGTGTTCCCCAGATCAACTACACATAGGCTTCGGAATGCAGCAAATGGATGTCTGGTCGCAGGATCACTGCTGACCCCTTGTTGAGATAGAAAAAGATCGAACAGCAGCAGGGCGAGAAAAAAAACCACGAGTTGGGAGCTATAGCTCCGCTCCAGTGGTCGTGATTGCTCCTCCGACGAGCATTTTCGGAGGGCCCATTCTCGGAACAATCACGACCACTTCCGCTACCTTCTGAGGGGTGCTGCTGGAGATGGGGTAATAACGTTCGAACGCACTTGGTGGTTAAAGGGAAATCTCCGTTTTCCCCTTGACATTACTTATCATGGATGTCCCCTTTTTCTTTATCCGTTCAGCAGGGTGAGCATCGTGAAGAAATGGTCGGCGAGGTTGTCAAATTCCCGACTGAGGACGATAAAGACCATGTTCAGTGTCAATCCGATGACGGTGAAGGCGATGGCGATATTGAGCGGGAAGGACAGCAGGAAGACGTTGCCCTGGGGGAAGGTTCGGGCCAGGATGCCGAGGATCAGGCCGGAGAGCAGCAATACGGCCAGGACCGGGGCGCTGAACTGGACGCCGAGCAGAAACATGTGTGAGGCGAGCTCCATCAGGTAGGGTACCGCTCCCCCGGAAAAATCGACACCGCCGGGCGGCAGGATCTGATAAGACTCGGCGGCCGTTCTGATAAATACATGGTGCCCGTTGATGGCCAGGAAGATCAGTACGGCAAAGACGTTCTGCATTTGCGAGATCAGCGAAATCTGCCGCTCGTTCTGCGGATCGAACACGTTGGCGGCGGCAAAACCCATCTGGTAACCGATGATGGTGCCGCCGAATTCGACGGCGGTGAAGATGAAGCGGGCGATCAGGCCGATAATCGCACCGATCAGGACCTCGGAGACAAGAAAGATGATAAAGGTGGCCGGCTCGAAGGTGGTCAGCGAGGGCAGGGTGGTCGACACAATCGGAAAAAGGACCAGGGAGACGGCAAAAACCAGACCCGCTTTGAGTTGGACCGGGGTCTGGGCGCCGGAAAAAACCGGAATGGCGCCGATGAACCCGGCAACCCGGGCGGTGCAGATTAAGAAGACCTGGAACTGCTCGATCGGAACCAGCTCAATGTCCATGATTGTCAGAGGGTCGACAACGTGTCGAAAACGCCGAGGGTAAAGACGGTGATAACTTTGATCAGCCAGGGGGCGAAGATCAGCAGGGTGATAAAGACGGCGACGATTTTCGGCACGAAGGTCAACGTCTGCTCGTTGATCTGGGTTGCCGCCTGGAAGACGGAGACCAGCAAGCCGATGATCATGCCCGCCAGCAGCATCGGCGCGGCGCAGAGTAGTACCGTCTGTACCGCTTTGCGGCAGATATTGACGGCCATGTCAGGGGTCATGGTGCACTCTCCTTGCTCAGGGTGGTCAGGAAAAGCTTTTGAGCAACGAGCCGACGACCAGGCTCCAACCGTCGACCAGGACAAACAACAGGAGCTTGAAGGGCATCGAAATGATGACCGGTGGCAGCATCATCATGCCCATGGACATTAGGATCGAAGCGACGATCATGTCTATCACGAGAAACGGGATATAGATCATGAAGCCCATCTGGAACGCCTTCTTCAGCTCGGAGAGCATGAAGGCCGGGATCAGGGTCATGGTCGGGATTTCACTTTCATCGAGCGGCTCGTCCGACAGCGTAATATCTGCCAGCAGCATCAATTCGTTCTCGTCGACCTGGCTGAACATGAACTGGCGGATCGGCTCCAGGGCGACGGTAAATGCTTCCTGCTGGCTGATACTCTCGTCGAGATAGGGTTGCAGGGCTTGCTCGTTGACTTCGTTGATGACCGGCGACATGATAAAAAATGACAGAAAGAGGGCCAGGCCGATGAGCACCTGGGTCGGCGGCATATTCTGGGTGCCCATCGCCTGGCGGACAAACCCGAGCACGATGACGATCCGGGTAAAGCAGGTGGTCATCAGCACGATTGCCGGGGCGATCGACAGGATGGTCAGCAGAAACAATACCTGCAGGGCGCCGGAGACCTGCTGCGGCGAATCGGCTTCTTCCACGCCGAAGGTGATGGTCGGCACGCTGACCGCGGCGCA
>CAZUJZ010000052.1:0-16648 GCA_964620665.1 uncultured Desulfofustis sp.
ATGTTGCGCATGGTGGTGGTCAACAGGGCGGAAAGTCCGAGATAGGGCGCCTGCTGCTCCTTAATGGCGGAGACGATGGCGTCCGTAGAGACATCGACACCGAGATCAATTACCTCATAGCCCGCCCCCTTGAGCATAATGGCGACGATATTCTTGCCGATGTCATGCAGATCTCCGGCCACCGTGGCAATGACGAACTTGCCCTTCGACTCGACGCCTGCCTTGAGCAGGTGCGGGGTGAGAATATCCATGCCGGCACCCACCGCTTCGGCTGCAGCGAGCATGTCGGGGATGAGGTATTCACCTGCTTCGAATTTTTCGCCGACAACCGCCATAGAGGCCGTCAGACCATCGATAAGGATTTCTTCGGGACTTACGCCCTGCGCCAAGGCCTCCTCCACCAGTTCGGTGACGGCTGGCGTGCCCTCGAAACCTTCGTCGAAGCCTTCGTCTTCCATCTCTACCCGGCCCTGGACAACGTTGATGGCTATGTTTTCCAAAAATTCTTTCTTGTTCATCACTCTCTCCTGATCGTCTAATAGGCTTGATCTTGTAAATATCCTTCGTCCTGCCGCAGCCCGCCGGCCGCCGACTCGGGCTTGAGCCGCTCCAGAACGCCAGGAATTTTTCGATATATCTCATCAATGATCTCGATGGACAGATGCCGTGGTGGAATCCCCTCCAGTTCCTGCAGCCGGGCATGGGCTTTTTCCAGCACTCGGTCCTGCATATCCTTGGATTCAAAGCGGTACGGTTCCGAAACCAGACCGGCGCGTACCGGTTTGCGGGTGTAACGGGTGAAGAGCCGATGGCTGGTCATCATCACCTTGCGCTCCATGGCCACCACCTCTTCCGTCGTTTCCCGGTTGATTATGGGAGGGCGCAGGCAGTGCTTGGCCATGCCGATCTGCTCGTTGTCGAGAACGGCCTGCAGCGGGCTGAAGGTATTGGTTCGATCAAGAAGACCGAAGGCATAGTGAATGTACTGGGCGCCGCTGGCCGCCATATAGAGTTGGGAAAACAGCTTTTCAACGGCCGCCTGGATGCCCGGAACCTTGGCATTGGCGACACCGGTGCTCGAATAGCAGGGCAGCCTGTAGAACCGGGCCATCTGAGCGCAATCGACATTGTACTGGTTGAACTCCGGGCAGCCGTAGAGATCGTTAAGATCGTCGAGCCGGGCCCGGACCGGCACCGAACCATACATAACCGGCGTTTTCGGCTTTATCAACTGGGTCAGGGCGATACCGGTGAGAATTTCGGCGTTGATCTGGGCCACCATGCCGCTTTCCTGAATGGGAGCCGACGAACCGCCCTGCGGCGAGGACGAGATTACCAGCGGCAGTCCTTTATCGACGATGGCAAAGACTTTTTCGGCGGTATCGTCCACCAGCTGCAGCGGACTTTTGAAGACGCAGGCGATAAAGGAGATCAGAGGATTTTCCCGGAGCTGGCCGGATCCTCCGGCTATGATCTCGGCCATGGCGACCACATCGCTTAACGCATTGATGCTGGTGAGCCCGGCCTGGACGTGCTTGGTAATATTGTTGAGGCTGACGAAAAACTTGTTGACGTCGTGATTGGCCTCGGTGATATCCTCGTCCTGTATATTGACGGGCCGGATAAAAAAATCAAGATGCTCCAGCTGTTCGGCCAGACGAGCCGCCCGGGCCAAGAGTTCGGTGCTGCCGCGCTTTTCGAAAAAACGGGGCAGCAGGCGGGGCTCGCCTGCGCCGGAGGCGGGAACATATTCCTCCATCTCTGTCTCCAGCCAGATATTGGTTTCCGAGCCGGTGCCGAAATAGACCCTGGGTACGCCGGCGTCGATGTCGAGCCGGTTGGCTCTGTCGCGGGCGCCCAAGATGAGATGCGATGGGGCCTGGGAGACGGCGTCCATGATCAGCTTCTCGGACAGGCGTATCCGCCAGCAGGGGGAGCTGCCGCCCGTTTCCTCTTCCACCGTGGCGCCATGGGCGCCGAACAGATCGGCGGCCTTGCCGTTGTAGCACCAGATGCCGGGATCGGCGAGGATGTCCATGGAGGCCCGGTGCAGATGGCTGATCTGCTCTTGGTTCAACCGTTCATAAGGTTTGACGATGTTGCCTGGTCGAAAGGTGTCCATTGGTCGTGTCCTGTTTGATTTATGTTCGTGCTCGCCAGTACCTGGCATACTTTCGGCAGTGCCGATCGCGTCCCATTATCGCTTCGGCCGTGCGTACGGCGCCAAAGAGCTGGACATCGGCGACGTTCATGATGGCGGCGTCGAGTCCGGCCAACAAGGCCATGTGCAGAAAAGCGGTGTTGAAGATTCTCCGCTGCGGCAGCCCGAAGCTGACATTGGCAACCGCCATGACTGTCTTGGCCTGGGGAAATTCTTTCTTCAACGCCTCAATGGTCTGCAGGGTCACCATGCCCTGCTTGACATCCGTGGAGATCGGCAGCACCAGCGGATCAAAAAAGATCTTGTCGAGATCGATGCCTGACAAGGAGCAGGCGGAGGCGATGGCGGCGCAGGCACGCACCCGCTTTTCAACGGTTGCCGGAATGCCCTGCTCGTCCATGGCCAATCCTACCAATGGCACGTTGAACTCCTTGGCCAGCGGCAGCACCCGGTCAAGAGAAGCAGACGAACCCTTGGCGGAATTGATCAATGCCGGCCGTTCGGCCCGCACCTCAAGACCGGCCTGCAGCACCTCCGGGTCGGCGGAGTCGATGCACAACGGCGTCTGTACCGTTGATTGGATCAGCTCCACCGCCCAACGCATGGCCGCCATCTCGTCTTGTCTGCCGCCGCTGCCGGTGGCGACGTTAACATCGAGATAATCGGCGCCGGCCTCGCTTTGGCCGCGGGCCAGAAGCAAGAGGGCCTCGTCGTCGCGCTGCTCGATGATCGTCTTTACCGAGGGGATGGTTGCGTTTATTTTCTCTCCAATAGTCAGCATGGCTCTCCTGCCGTGATTATTCCATGATAAAGGAACGGATACCCTTGATTTCACGCTTTATCCAGTCGCGCACCTCTTCTGTCAGCACGTTTTCAGGCCGGGCCTCGAGCACCTCTTTTACCCGCGTCGCCGCCCGTTGCCTGGTCTCCTGTCCTCCCTGGGCCAGCCACTGGTCCCGGGTGTTCCTGTCACTGAGCTGCGGCGCGTACTGTTCGCTACGCATGTATTTACGGGTATGCCGGGAAGAGACGAAGTGACCGCCGGGTCCCACCTTCTTGATTTCATCGAAGGCCAGCGTGGTGTCGTTAACCTCGATGCCTTCTACGGCCCGCATGATCATGCCGATGATTTCATTGTCGAGCACCAGCTTGTCATAAGATGCGGTCATGCAAAACTCGATGAAACCGGCGGCATCGTGAATAAAATTAGCCCCCGCCAGCGCCACCATGGTCGAGGTGATAGCCGACTCATAGCCGGCCTGGGCATCAACGCATTTGGAATCGCTCATACCGGCCGTGGCATAAAAGGGCAGCTTGTAGAACTGGGCCATCTGCGCGGCACCGGCATTCATCAGCCCCATCTCCACCGCACCGGCCAGATACTTCATGTCGCGCAGATCGGTGATCGAGGAGATGCAGCCATAGAAGGCGGGACACCCCGGATTGGCCAACTGGGTCATGATAATGCCGGCCAGGGTGTCGACATTCTGGATGACCATGTTACCCGCCAGCGTAATCGGCGCCGTGGCCCCGCACAGCGGTTCGGCCGGAACAACCACCGGGATGTTGTTCTTGGCGGCCTCCACGGCCAGCTCGCCGTAGCTTTCATCAAGCTTGAAGGGGCTGATGGGACAGGCGACCATGGAGATAAAAGGCTTTTGGCGCAGGGCTTCCGCCGACCCGGCGATCTTTTCGGCCATGCGGATGACCGACCGGACACCTTCAACCGTGTAGACACCGCCCATGATATGTTTGCGCGTTCGGTTGAGGGCGGCACCGAATCTGTTCACATCGATTTCCTCAACGGGCAGATCCCCGGGGTAGACGTTGAGCATGTAGAAATGGATATTGTCGAGACTCTCCACCAGCCTGGCCATATTCATCACATCCCGCAACTCCGAGCGCCTGGCTTCGAGGCTGCCGGGATCCTGGACGTTGAGGGCGGTGCCGCCGGTACCCATGTAGACCTTGTTGCCGCCTATTGCCAGATCGTGTTCGCCGTTCTCTTCGCGGCCGTGGAGGATGACGCTCGAGGGCGCGGTGGCCAACAGATCTTCCACCTGGCTGGGCTTGAGACGCACGATATTGCTGTCTTTGTCAATGGCTGCTCCGGCATCGGAGAAGGCCTGCAGTGCTTCCGGATAGTTGACCTGAACGCCGACCTCGTCGAAAACGCGCAGGGTGGTCTGGTGAATCTTTTCGATATCCTCCATCGTCAGCGGGGTATAGCGACCGCCGGCCATTCCTTTTCGTGTTTTCATAGTTTCCTTTCTGTTTATCTCTGTAAAGATGACTATTCCGTGGTGCGTCTGGCGATGCAATCCTGATGGGCACATCTTCGGCAGGGGTTGGCCGAGAGCAGCGTCGCTCCGCGGGATGTGGGATAAAGACCGAAAACGGCGGAAACGGTCTTGCGCGGATCCATAAGGACGGTATCGCTCAGGCTAACGCCTATGCTGCTACAGTCGAGCAGGGAAAAGACCGTGTTCTGCTCTTTGATCGACCAGTCGCAGTAACCCGGTGAAAAACGCAGGCCGGTGACATAGGGGCGCCGGGAGAACATGCCCACATAATCATCCTGAAAGGTTTGCGCCGTACGCTCGACCGCCCCCGAACCCAGCGCATCGATCACATAGGCGTCAGCGACCTTGCCTTTCTTGACAAAGGAATCGATCATCCGATCGATTCCGACGCCGACGGTAGCCACAAAGCAGACCACCTTTTCAGCACCCTCAAATGTCCTGGTCATCTTCCGGCTGTTCAGATACACGCCGTTCTCCAGCCTGACGGCGCCGGCGTCGAGATCGACCACGCCATATGCCTTCCAGGTCACTCGCGGGGCCAGGTGGTTGAGCACCGGCCGATAATAGGTGTCGACACGTCTTCTCGTGGCTCCTGTCAGACGGTCTCTTTTCCGCCTGCCCAACAGCCTCTGGACCATATCCATATCGAATTCCGGCCGGTATTCAAGCAGCGGCTGTGACAGCGACGATCGACGGGCTTTCTGGGTTTGATCCAACGGAGGTTGCGGAATCATCATATTCATCGTCTTACTCCTCGAATGATGCAATTGTTTTGGGCGGCGGCCGCATCCGGACTGCTCGTGTCCGTAAGATGGACGTCGCCACGTGCGGCCCGGATGCGGCCGCCGTCGTGGGTAGTCCACCGCCGCCATCAGAGGGAGAACCATTTGTTATCGGTGGCTGCACCGCGATTCCACCAGGTGTTTTTAGTATTCGTATGGCCTTGACCGGCGTCTGGAATCCTGGCGGAAAGCCGAGTCAGCCAAATGGATAGGTGACCGGTAGCGGCATTTTGGTCGGCTATTGTGCCCGCCAAAGGTCAACCAAGAAATATTAAGCAATTTTCATGCCTTTTATCGAAAAAAAGAGAGGGGGCCGTGGACGTTGTCAGTAACATGCTGTCACAACGCTGTTATCTCGTTGCACTCTTCTCTTCTTTTTGCGACCGCAGCGTGATCTGCTCGGCCCCATGAGCGGACATGGGAAAAAAACACCGTCTGGTATCGATTTTGGAGAGAAAATGGGCATTTTTTTCCCTTTCGGGCAGTCGATAAAGCGGCAGACAGTGACGAAGCTGTTATAATAACTTTACTTCTATGACACTGTTATTTATAGAACAACGACAGATAAATCGGACAACGGCCAGGTGGTTTCGGGAAATTTCCAGTTTTATCGGAATTGAGCATTTTTTTTACATTGATCATTAATCGCCCTGAGGATTGTCGATGCCGCTGACTCTCCGCCGCAATTTACAGCAGGGACATGATAGGAAGAACGCTCTGCTCTGTTCGATCCAGGATCGATCGGTTCAATGAACTGCTGGTGTGTATCTGCTCTGCTCCGTGCCCAGACCGACCCTTCGCCATACAATCTGAGTACTTACAAAAGTATCAGCGCCAAGCAGAAAGGCGCAAACGATTGGTCGGCAGCGCTCGTTGAGCGCGATCGACACGTTTGCCTGCGAACAACAATCACACGCAATACTGAGCATAGCCAACGGAGAGCGGCAGGCACGGGTTCGGGCGGGTCGAGCGGCAGGGGCAATGCAGCACGGCAAGATGGTCGGGGTTTTCCAGGATGATGTCGCGGGCCCGTTGATAGGGCTCCACTTTCTCCAGGTTCGGCAGGCTGAGCGGCTGGTTGAGGGTGACCAGCCTGCGGGCGGCCGGTCCTGTTCAGCCGACCAGGGCCAGGACCCGCTGTCGGCAGTTCTGGACGATATCGTTGCAGACCGAGCCGAGATAGATTTGGGCCATTCGCGATCGGTCGCGCTTGCCGATAAAGATCATCGTCGCGTCACAATCGAGCACCTCTTCAACCAGGACGGTGCCCGGCTGGCCGAAATGGAGAACCATGGTGATCTTTTCCGGATCGACGCCCGCCTTCACCAGCGTGGTGCTGGCCTGTTCCATGGCCCGTTGGCCGCTCAGGCTGGTCTGACTGCAGGGAGCGCCGTCTTCGTTGTAGTAACAGGATTGATCGAGGACATGAACCAGGATCACCCGCTCGATCTGCTCGTTTACCCGGGACAGCAGCAGTGCGGCCTCGGCCACCGCTTTCTCGCTGGCCGGCGCATCGTCGACACCGATCAAGGTTCGGGCAAACGGTGATTCCTCCGGCAATCGCGGCGCGCCATCGACCAGATAGATCGTCGCCCCGGCATGCCGATGCAGCAAGGAGGCGGTGACGCTGCCGGTCAACCAGCCGGCACCGGCCGGCAACGGGCGCCGACTCATGATCAGGGTGGAGTAGCTATGCTCGGAACACATCAAGCCGATCACCTTGGCCGGATCCCCGTCCCGCACCAGCCGCGCGGGCGAACAACCACCGGAAAGCTGCTCGATCATCCGGGCGCAGGTTGCCAGCAGCGGCTCCGCCGTCCCGGCCAGATAATCGGTGCGAAGGCGCTGGAGCTCGTCCGTGGATACCGTTTCTCCGGCCGTCAGATCGACGGTCTCAAACCGTTTCCCGAGAAAGGAGCCGGCCACCACATGCACCAGGTCGACCCGTTCGGCCGGAATTTCCAAGGTTCGTATCAGCAGACCGGCCAACGGTGCCGCCCGGGTGAAGGTCTCCAATGTCCCGACCGGCAGAAGCAGGCGGCTCAATGGCTGTAGATGGGTCGTCATCAGGTCATCTCCTCCTGGGTCAATCCCGCCATCATCTGGGGAATACGCTTAACCATATCCCGATCACCGCTGGCAAACGTCGCCACGATCCGGCCGCCGTACATTACCGCCAGCCGGTCGGCAAGGGCCAGGGCTTCGCTCAGATCACCCGTCACCAGCAGGATACCGGCCTGTTCCCGGGCCTTGAGCAGCAGTTTCCAGACGTCCTCGGCGGCGGCGATGTCGAGCCCCTGGGTCGGCTGTTCGGCGACGATCAAGCGCGGTTTGCGGTGAAATTCGCGGGCCAGTACCAGTTTCTGCAGGTTGCCCCCCGACAGCTGCCAGGCCAAGTTGCTCAGATCCGGCGGCCGGATGTCGAACGCTTCGATCAGGTGCTGCGCTTTGCGGCCGGCCTCGGTGCGTGGCAACCAGGGTCCGACGGTAAAACCGGAGCGCGTGGTAAGCAGGAAATTTTCGAGCAGGTCAAGGCCCCGACAGGTGGCCAGCCCCTGGCGGTCCTCCGGGATATAACTGAGCGATTTGTCCCAGCGGTGCCTGCTGAAAAAACGCTCCCACTCCAGGCCGAGCAGGGTGATGCTCCCGGACCGTGGCCGGCGCAGCCCGCAGATTGCCTGGACCAGCGGTTTCTGGCCGTTGCCGGCCACCCCGACCAGTCCGAGGATCTCGCCCTGGCGCACCTCCAGATCGATATCGTGGAGGAAGTCATCCTGCAGGTCTGCCACCGTAAGTACCAGCTGGCGCGGCTCCACCGGCTGCCGCTGCACCTGCAGCAACACTTCCCGGCCGACCATCCGCTCCGCCAACTCGGCCGTCGATCCGACCCGGCCGGCAGGCATGATATCGATCACCTCGCCCCGTTTGAGGATGGCGATATCGTCGGCAATGGCCATTACCTCTTCGAGCTTGTGACTGATGAAGACAATGGTCTTGCCGGCTTCACGCATCCGCCGCATCGTCGCAAACAGATTGTATGCCTCATGCGGCGTCAGCACCGCGGTCGGTTCATCGAAGATCAGGATCGAGCTTTGCCGGAGCAGCAGCTTGAGGATCTCGACCTGCTGCTTCTCGCCCATGGACAGATCGGAGATCAGCGCTTCGGGACGGACCTGCATGGTATAGGAGCCTGCCAATTCGTTGACCACCCGGTTCATTTCCCGGGCTTTCAGCCAAACGGTCGGCGACTGGCCGAGGTAGACGTTCTCCGCCACCGTCATCGCCTCCACCAGCTTGAAATGCTGATAGACCATGCCGATGCCGGCAGCGATCGCCTGCTCGGTGGAGGTGAAGATCACCGGCTTGCCATGGTGATAAATCACGCCCCGGTCGGGTTGCAGCTGCCCGGCCAGGATCGACATCAACGTCGACTTCCCGGCGCCGTTTTCGCCAAGCAGGGCCAGGACCCGGCCGCGATGCAGATCGAGAGTGATATCGTGATTGGCCCGTACCGAACCGAAGGACTTGCCGATCCCCTCCAGCCTGATCACCGGTGTTTCCGTCATCTCGAGAGCCTACCGTCCCTGTCCGGCCATCGGCTGGACGAATGTAGATTCGGCATCCCACGGAAACAGGATCCAGGTGTCCTGACTGACCTCGGTGACAAAGGTGTCGACCAGGGGCCGGCCGGCCGGTTTCGCGTAGATCGTCGCAAAATGCGCTTTGGGTACCATTTCTTTGACGAGTTTCGCGGTGCGGCCGGTATCGACCAGATCGTCGATGAGCAGCCAGCCTTCACCGTCGCCATCGACCCCTTTGAGAATCTCCGCCTCGCCCTTCTTGTCCTGCCAGTCATAGCTGGAGATACAGATGGTTTCGACCAGGTGGATGCTGAGTTCCCGGGCAATCACGGCGGCAGGCACCAGGCCGCCCCGGGTAATGGCGATCAGCCCCTTGAAATAGTGAATGTCGAGCAGCCGCCAGGCCAGTGCCCGGGAATCGCGGTGCAATTGCTCCCAGGAGATCGGGTAGGTTCTGCGGTAATCGGGGTTCGGTTTCATGTTCAAGCCTCTTGTCGTGCACGATTCATGGGTTCACTCTGTTTACATGGAGCCGGGTCAATCGACCGGTTCGATATTACGCCCCAGGGCGGCCGGCGCGTCGGTGCCGCCCCGCCGCCATGAGGCCAGAACCAGGACGCCGATAGTCAGCGCATAAGGCAGCATTAGCAGCAGGGATGACGGGATCTGGGTGCCGGAGGCCTGCAGCCGCAGTTGCAGCGCCATCACGCCGCCGAACAGATAGGCGCCGAAAATCGCCCGGCCCGGTCGCCAGAACGCGAAGATGACCAGCGCGACGGCGATCCAGCCACGTCCGCCGGTCAGGTTATTGGTCCACAGATGGGTATAGGCAAGCGACAGGTACGCGCCGCCCAGGCCGATGAAAAACCCGCCGACCAGCACCCCGACAAACCGGCAGACCACCACGTTGACCCCGGCGGCAATCGCCGCCGCCGGATTCTCGCCGGCGGCCCGCAGGCTGAGACCGTATCTGGTCTGGTAGAGAAACAGCCACATCAACAGCGGGATCAGGTAGGTGATATAGACGAGCAGGTCCTGCCGGAAGAAAATCGGTCCGAGCACCGGGATTTCGGACAGCAGTGGGATCGGCAGCGGATCAAACCCCGGCGCCGCCTGACCGACGTAGGCTGCGCCAAGATAATTGGCAAAGCCGACGCCGAGAATGGTCAGCGCCAGCCCGGACACCACCTGGTTGCCCTGAAAAATAATACAGACCAGGCCATGCAGCGAAGCGACCGCAGCGCCGGCGAGTCCGGCGGCAACAAACGCCACGGCCGGATTGCCGGTGATCTTGGCGACGAGAAAGCCGCTCAGCGCCCCGACAATCATGATTCCTTCGACGCCGAGATTCAGGATTCCCGTGCGCTCCGTGAAGATCTCCCCGAGCGTTGCATAGAGGATCGGCGTGCCGGACTGAACAGCGGCGGCCAGCAGCGGGATCAGGATCTCGTAGCTCACGGCAGTCTCCACTTACAGGCAAGCCGACACCTGGAGAACGGCCCGCTGGACTGAACAGCGGCGGCCAGCAGCGGGATCAGGATCTCGTAGTTCACGGCAGTCTCCGCTTGAAGGCAAACCGATACCTGGTGAACAGGCCGCCGGCCAGCACGGTCAGCAAGATCAATCCCTCGATCATGCCGCCAAAGGCCGCCGGGACCTGCAGATCGAGTTGCAGACCCTCGACGCCCACCCGCAGACCGGCCAGCAGAAAGGCGGCCACCCCGATGGCCAGCGGATTGAGACGGGCCAGCCAGGCGACAACGATGGCGGTGTACCCGTATCCGGCCATGATGCTCGGCTGCAACCGGTTGATCGTCGACGAGGCCTCGAGAAAACCGGCCCAACCGGCCAGGGCGCCGCTCAGCGCCATCACCAGCATGACCAGCCGGTCATACGGGATGCCGGCATAACGCGCCGCCCGGACGTTGTCGCCGCCGGCCTTGATTTCAAAGCCGAGCCGGGTGAAACGCATAAAGGCCCAGACGGCGATGCCGAGCAGCAGACAATGGCTGAGCCCCCAGCTGAAACTGGTGGTGCCGATCCGCCCGACGATGGCCTGGTCGGAAAAGACCGGCGTCATCGGGAAACCGAAACTGGCCGGATCTTTCCAGACGCCATAGACCAGGTAATCGAGAAAGAGGATGGCGATATAGTTCATCATCAGCGTGGCGATGATCTCGTTGGTCCTGGTCCGCTGCCTCAGAAAGCCCGGAATGAACCCCCAGCAGCCGCCGGCCGCCATCGCCGCCGCCACCATACCCGGCAACAGCAGCCAGGACGGGGCGCCGGGAAAGGACAAGGCAACCCAGGTCGCGCCGACCGCACCCATCGCATACTGGCCTTCCGCCCCGATATTCCACACCTGTAACCGGAAGGCGACGGCCACCCCGAGCGAGCAGAGGAAGATCGGCGTCGCCTTGAGCAGGGCATCCTCCAGCGCCCAGCGGGACCCGAACGCCCCCTGGAAAAGCGTAACAATGCCCTTGACGGGCGGTGTCCCGCCGATCGCCAGAATAGCTGCGCCGAGCAGCACGGACAAAGCCACCGCCGCGATTAAAACAAAACAGGAGCCCCAGCCAAGGGGCTCCTGTCGTTTGACGATCCGTATCAGGGCCATGTATTGACACCGGCCTGGATCCGGACCGGTGTCGAACGGGACACCGGCCGAATCCCGTTATGATTATTCGGTGGTACCGATAACTCCCTGCACGAACCAGGTCATGCCGAGGAGTTCTTCATCGGTCATGGCCGTTCCGGCACCAACCTTTTCCGCGCCGCTCTGGTCGTTGATCGGACCGGTAAACACTTCCTCGCCGCCGATGATCGCCGCTTTCTTGGCCAGCACCCGGTCACGAACCTGTTGCGGGACAACATCACTGATCGGCGACAGATCGACGATCCCTTCGGCCAGACCCGGCCAGACCGAAGCCGACTCCCAGCTGCCGTCCAAGACCTGCCTGACGGTCTCGACATAGAACGGGCCCCAGTTCCAAATCGGGGCGGTCAGGTGGGCCTTCGGGGCAAACTCGCTCATATCGCTGTTATAGCCGATTGAGTACACGCCCTTTTCCTGCGCCGCTTCCTGCGGGCCGGGAGAGTCCTGGTGCTGGGCGATGACATCGGCGCCGACATCGAGCAGCGATTTGGCCGCCTCTTTCTCGGTGGCCGGATCATACCAGGTCTTGGTCCAGACGACCCGGACGGTGGCCTCGGGATTTACGGCCCGGGCGCCGAGGGTAAAGGCGTTGATGCCCCTGATCACCTCAGGAATCGGAAATGCGGCGACATAACCGAGCGTATTGGCTTTGGTCATAGCGCCGGCGACCATGCCGGACAGATACCGGGCCTGGTACATCCGTCCGAAATAGGTCCCCATATTGTCGGCGGTCTTGAATCCGGAGCAGTGCATGAACACGGTATCCGGAAACTGTTTGGCAACCTTGAGCATCGGGTCCATGTAACCGAAACTGGTGGCAAAGATCAGATCGTATCCCTTGCGCGCCATATTCAGCATGACCCGCTCGGAATCGGGACCTTCGGCAACCGCTTCGACATAGGACGTGGACACCCCGTCCATCGCTTCAACGACCAGACGGCCCTTGTCATGGGCAAAAGACCAGCCGGCATCGCCAACCGGCGAGACATAGACGAACCCGACCTGCAAATCTTTGGCCCCGGCCGACGAAAAACAGAGCCCCACAGCCAATAGCACGGCGGCGCATAATCCGACAAAACGCATGACTTTCCTCCAGATAAAAAATGAATAGGTGTAGATAATTGACAGAAACGACGCAGAAAACCGTTAGAGAACCTGTTTCAGGAAAAGCTGGGTCCGTTCCTCGCGCGGGGCGGTGAAAAAGTGTTCCGGCGTCCCCTCTTCGACGATCTTTCCCATATCCATAAACAACACCCGATCGGCAACTTCACGGGCAAAGCCCATTTCGTGGGTGACGACCATCATCGTCATGCCCTCGCGGGCCAATTGCTTCATGACATCGAGCACCTCGCCGACCATCTCCGGATCGAGAGCCGAGGTCGGCTCGTCGAACAACATCACTTTCGGATCCATCGCCAGGGCCCGGGCAATGGCCACCCGCTGTTGCTGACCTCCGGAGAGCCGCGACGGATACTCGTCTTCCTTTTCGGGTATGCCGACTTTGCGCAGCAGCATCCGGGCCTTTTCGTCGGCCACCGACTTTTTCCGCCTGCGCACCTTGCGCTGGGCCAGGGTCAGGTTTTCCAGGACCGTGCGATGTGGAAAGAGATTGAATTGCTGGAAGACCATGCCGACTTCCGCCCGGATCTTGTTGATATTGGTCTTGCGGTCGGCGATATCGACCCCGTCGATGTAGACATGTCCGGAATCAAAGCTCTCCAGGCCGTTGACGCAACGAATAAACGTTGATTTTCCCGAACCGGACGGGCCGATGACGACCACCACTTCACCCTTGTCGACGGTGGTCGTCACGCCGTCGACCGCCCGCACTTCGGCCCCGCGCCCGGTAAAAATCTTGACGACATTTTCCGTTCTAATCACTGATTGCGAGCCTCCGTTCCAGGTAAAAGACGAATTGTGAAAGCAGCGAGGTGACAATCAGGTACATGGCCGCGACCACGAGCCAGATCTCAAAGGTGGCAAAGGTGCTGGTAATGATCTCCCGGCCCGATTTGGTCAGGTCGGTAATGGCAATGACCGAAACGAGCGAGGAGTCCTTGATCAGGCTGATAAATTGTCCGGAAAGCGGCGGCAGAATCCGTTTCAGGGCCTGGGGCAGGATGATCTCGGTCATCGCCTGGGGCAGGCTCATGCCGAGCGAACGCGCCGCTTCCATCTGGCCTTTGGGAATCGACTGGATCCCGGCCCGGACGATCTCGGCCACGTAGGCCCCGGCGAACAGGGCAAGCGCACCGATGCCGGCAACATTGCGATCCAGATTGAAGACGGTGCCGATAAAGAAATAGGCGATAAAGATCTGGACGAGCAGAGGCGTACCGCGGATGATCTCGACATAGATCGCGGCCAGCATGGAGACGGTATAATTCCGGGAGATCTTCATCAACCCGGCAATAAGACCGATGGCCAGGCCGAGCACACTGGCGGCGGCGGAGATCCACATGGTCGTCACGAGACCGGTGAGCAGCGGACCCAGGCGCCAGGTCACCACATAGCCGACGGTATCGCCGATGAACAGATCTTCACCTTCATCCACCTTGACCGTGTCGGCGTCGACTTCGAGCACCTGCCGGCTGCCGTCTACCAGGTTGACCGTAATCGTGGCCGTGCCGCCGGCCGATGTGATCTGCTCGACGATTCCGTCGTCTGATATCTTGATCGGGTCTTCCGCCTTATACAGAAAATACTGCGGCACCCGATACCAGCGCCACTCATAGTCGATGCGCTTGACCGACCCATAGATGCCGGCAGCCATCACGATCAGGATGACTGCCAGCAGGAGTTGCCAGGGCCACAGTTTCTGTGCGACTTTCACGGACAATGGCCCGATCGCTTACTGAATCTCTTTCTGCCAGGAGCCGTCGACAAACCACTTGTCGTAGATCTTTTCGTAGGTGCCGTCGTTCTTCACCTGGAACAGGAAATTGTCGAGCCAGTTCAGGAAGTCATGATCACCCTTGCGAACCGCCCAGGCAAGGGGTTCATAGGTGAACGGGGTGTCGAGGTGAAACATGTTGCCTTCGCCACGCTGTCCGAAGGCGATGGCGTTGTACGGCAAATCATAGATAAAGGCGTCGATCTTGCCGTTCATCAACTCGAGCACGCCTTCCTGCTCGGTTTCATAGGAGATGTAATTGGCGTTGCCGATCATCCGCTTGGCCGCCTGCTCACCGGTGGTGCCGAGTTTGGAGCCGATGGTATATTTCGGATCGTTCAGATCGGCATAAGAGGTAATGGTTCCCTCGTGTTCTTTGGCCACCAGGGCGGTCTGACCGATGATGATATAGGGCTCCGCGAAGTTGATGCTCATATTGCGTTGCTGGGTCAGGGTCATACCGGACATGATGATATCGAACTTGTCGGTCAGCAGCGCCGGGATGATGCCGTCCCAGGCGGTGGAAACAAGCTCCAGTTCCACGTCCATGGCCTTGGCCATACGCGTGGCCATATCGACATCGAAACCGATTATTTCACCCTTCTGGTTGGTCAACTCAAAGGGCATGTAGCCCGGCTCCATGCCGACCCGCAGCGTTCCGCGCTTCTGGATTTCTTCGAGGGCGCCGGCGAAAGCCGTTGAGGCGCACAGGGCCATTGCCAGGACCAGCGCAATCATCATTCTCTTCATCATGGTCTCTCCTTTTTATCTGATCGGTTGCATAAAAACAGGCAGTCCCCCTGCGGGGCAGACCGCCTCTCTCATCATCGCGACACTTCCTGTCAATAGGATTTTCCTTCGTCGAGCAACTCCTCGATGTTCATCCGGGCCTGCTTGCATTCCGGACAGATCGGCAAATCTTCATCATCGGCAAGCGGCAGGTAGACGATCGTCCGGTGACGACATTTGGGACAGACAAGTTGCACCGGTTCATGTTTTCCGCGCATCACGGCTTCCTCGTCGTTATGCCGGCAAAAACACGGCGGTCAGCATACCATTTCTGCATCTATCGGGTATCATCCATCAAACAGCCTCTCTTATAACATAGGGACCTCGGCAGAACAACAGCCTTTTCACCCGGCCATTCACCGGCGGTTTTTCGGCAGATCGCATCGAACACCGCTCGAGAAGGTCACCGTTCCCCGATAAACAACGGTAAACCGATCGACACGGCAACCTGAATAATTGTTGTCCAGAGTGCAAAAACAGGCTACTTTGAACACATGTAACGCTTATGTGCAGCCGGCACGTCAGCAATCCGTTGTAAAAAAAACGTCATGTCTGTGACAGGTTTCCCATTTCAGATTATCAAGGAGTTCGTCATGGCTAAAGCTACCGTCCATCTCCGCATTATCCCGCTTGTTGCAGCATTGATCATCCCCTTATCCCTGACGGGTTGCGTCGGCATGCAGATGGGCTCCCAGTCTGCCAAAACCACCGCCACCGGCTCCACGGCCGGCTCGTCGGCGGACAACGCCAATCCCGCCCTTGAGCGATGCAGCGCCACCCTCGGAACCCTGGCCGTGGTCGAGGATACGTCGTCCTCCTGGTATCATTACCTGACTTCCCAGTGGCGTCTCGGGCCAACCACCCCGGTCCTGAAAATGCTCGCCCAGCAGTCCGGCTGCTTTGTCGTCGTTGAACGGGGCGGGGCGATGAATAATATGATGCGGGAGCGAGGTCTGGAACGGTCGGGAGAATTGCGGCAGGGGTCCAATTTCGGCAAAGGCCAGATGGTCGCCGCCGACTATTCGATGAGCCCGTCAGTCACGTTCAGCAACCAGAATGCCGGCGGCCTCGGCGGCGCCATCGGCGGCCTGTTCGGTTCGGTCGGCGCGGCTGTCGGCGGCAGCCTGAACGTCAAGGAGGCAAGCACGATGCTGACCCTGATCGACAACCGCTCCAGCGTGCAACTTGCCGCGGCCGAAGGAAGCGCCCGCAACGTCGATATGGGAGCGGTCGGCGGCATGCTGGCCGGAACCGTCGGCTTGGGCGGTGGCGGCTACACCAATACCGCCGAAGGCAAAGTCATCGTCGCCGCATTCACCGACTCGTTCAACAATATGGTGCGGGCCCTGAGAAACTATCAGGCCCAGGAAGTCAAGGGCGGCCTTGGCACCGGCGGCAATCTCAAAGTGAATTGATGCGGAAGCATTACAAACCTTCTCTCCTGCCGGACGAACGAAGCCGCAGTGCCTGTGGTACTTGTGGC